>CAWJDN010000103.1:0-14466 GCA_963840985.1 uncultured Acidobacteriaceae bacterium | reverse complement strand
ACCGTAACAATGGAAATCAAGCGAAATGGTTCACAGCCGTCGGGAAAGGCGCCGGCGGATTATTTCACCGGCACCGTCCGCATCGATCCCCTGTTTCAGGCGCCCGACCCGGCGCGGGTGCGCGGCGCCAGCGTCACGTTCGAGCCCGGCGCGCGCACCGCCTGGCACACGCATCCGCTGGGCCAGACGCTGATCGTCACCGCCGGCTGCGGCCGGGCGCAGCGCGGGGCGGCCCGATCGAGGAAATCCGGCCTGGCGACGTGGTCTGGTTCGCGCCCGGCGAAAAGCACTGGCACGGCGCCGCGCCGACCACGGCGATGACCCATATCGCCATTCAGGAAGCGCTCGACGGCAAGGTCGTCGACTGGATGGAAAAGGTCACCGACGCGCAATACCGCGCGTGACCTCTTCGCTGCTGAGTTGAGGAGAACTATCATGCAGAAACGCGAAACTTGGCCGCGACCGGCCTGGAAGTTTCGGCGATCGGCCTCGGCTGCATGGGCCTGAGCGCCGGTTACGGCCCCGCCGCCGACAACCGGAATGCGATCACGCCTCATCCGCGCCGCGGTCCAGCGCGGCGTCACCTTCTTCGACACCGCCGAGGCATACGGCCCGTACAAGAACGAGGAGATCGTGGGCGAAGCGCTGGCGCTGTACCGCGACCAGGTCGTGATCGCGACCAAGTTCGGCCACGCGTTCGGCAAGGCGTTCGGAGAGCTCGGCCTGAACACCGAGTCTGTGGCCGAAGCGATGGTGGAGGCGGGGGCAGACGCAGTCGGCGCAAACTGCGGCGTTGGAGTGGAGCAGGTTGTGCCTATTTGCCGGCGATTGCACGCGTCTTGCGATTTGCCCATCTGGATCAAGCCGAACGCGGGCCTGCCCACCATGGAGGGGACGGCCATTCGCTACTGCACATCGGCGGAGTTCTTCGCTTCGCACTACGCGGCCCTGTGTGAGGCAGGCGCCGCATTTCTGGGCGGCTGTTGCGGTACCACGCCGGAGTTCATTCGCGCCCTGGCCAGCGCCCAACACGCCGCATTGTGATTGGCACGGCAGCTACATTGAAAGATGAAAATCCTTTTGGGATTTGGCGCCCGATCAACGGTGCATTTACGCGCGATCCACTCCGGGACGAAGAACGGCACCCCTGCTTCGCAGCAGGCCGTAGTGTCTCTCATGGATTGCTTGCAGGCTTCTTGGTTCGCAGACACAAGGTGATTCCGCCGGCCAGCATCAGCGACATGGACATGACAAGATATCCGGCGCGCGCGTTGCCGGTAAGCGCCTGAAAAAGACCAACCAGCCATGTGCCGGCGAAGCCGCCCAGCGCTCCAAAGCTATTGATGAGGGCCATCACTTCGCCGGCCACGTTCCTGGGCAGCATCTCCGGCACAATAGCGAAGAAAGGAGCATAGGGCGCATACATCGTTCCACCGGCAACAATCAGAAAACCATACGCCAACCAGAAGTGATTTCCGGCGGTCGCATAAGAGCAGAGCAACGCAACTCCAGAGATTAAAAGAAGCGGCCATACGAAGACCTTGCGATTGAGCGCGCGGTCGGAAAAATACGCGACCGCCAGCAGCAGAATCACTCCCAACAAGAATGGCGCGGCACTCAGCAGGCCTACCGTCTCGATCCTGCGAGTCGATCCGGACCGAATCATCTCGGGAATCCACAATACTAGTCCGTAGACCCCGAAGCTCCAGAAGAAATACTGGATGCATAAAAGAATCACGCCCGGTACGCGGAGCGCCGAAGACAGATTCCCATGTTGTGGAAGTGCGGTTTGCTCCAGTTCTAGCGCCGTGGCAAGCTGCCCGCTGCTTTCTTTGCTCAGCCAGGTCGCGTCGCGCGGCCGGTCACGCGCCACCAGCACCCAGACAAAGGCCCACAGAATCGAAGGTATTCCCTCGAGAATGAACATCATCTGCCAGCCGACTGACTTGATCAGAAACCCTGTAACGGCGGCCATCCATGTGACTGTTACCGGATTGCCAATCATGAGAATCGCATTTGCTCGCGATCGTTCAGCGCGCGTAAACCAGTTCGTCAGCAGGATCAGCATGGAAGGAAAGATCAGGCTCTCCGCCACGCCCAGCAGTAGGCGGTCGATAACGAGCAGCCAATAATCCATAATGACGCCGGTAAGCGCAGACAGAACGCCCCAGCTGATGAGCGCAAAGAAGACAAGTCTGGTGGCGCTTTTGCGCGTTGCGTATGTTGCTGCGGGAATCTGAAAGAGGAAATAGCCGAGAAAGAAGACCGACCCCAGAAATGCCGCCCGTGATTCGGTGATCTTGAGCGTTGCGGCGAGTCCGGCTGCCGCGCCAAAGCCGAAATTCGAGCGGCCAAGATAGGCAAGGCTATAGGTAACGAAGACCGCCGGCATCAGGTATAACCAACGGCGGCCTAGACCGCGCCGCTGCTTCGCCGCATCCTGGACCTGTTCATCGGGCACACAAGTGTTATAGCATCTCTGAGAACAGACGCTTCAATTCACGGTGCATCTATTTACTGAAATAGAGGGGATTTATCCGCGCCGGGAGGAAAAAGAATGGCAGAGGCTGACAAGATTCGGAGGCTCGAAAAGATCGCATGCGACCTCCGGGCCGACGTCGTGAAGATGATCGGTGTCGGCAAGGTGGGACACCTGGGCGGTTCGTGCTCGCTTGCTGAGATCGTGGCGGCCCTGTACTTCGAGAAGATGCGTTTCGATCCCCAAGCATTGCAGGATCCATGCCGAGACCGCTTTCTGCTCAGCAAGGGGCATTGCGTTCTCATCCAATATGCGGCTTTGGTTGAGCTAGGCGTCATACCCAGGGAAGAGATGGGGAAGGTGAAGACCCTCGCGGGCAAACTGCAAGGCCATCCCGATATGATGACCCCTGGGATGGAGGCGGTCACGGGCTCTCTCGGACAAGGACTTTCGATAGGCGTGGGCATGGCGCTTGCCCTGCGGCTTGCGAAAAGCCCTTCGCGGGTGTATGTCGTCATGGGGGACGGCGAGCTTGCCGAAGGACAGCTCTGGGAAGCGGCAATGGCCGCCTCGCGCTACGGGTTAGATTCCCTTACCGGAATCGTGGATCGAAACCGGATCCAGGCCACGGGCCCAACGAAGGAGATATTCGACATCCCCGGCATACCGGAGAAATGGCGGGCATTCGGATGGAACGTGCTGAACGTGAACGGTCACGACGTGGGCGCGGTCCTCGATGCCTTGGATCAAGCAGCTGCAACAAAGGGATCTCCCACCGTGATCGTGGCGGATACGATCAAAGGGAAGGGAATCTCATTCGCTGAAAATCTCGTGGCCTTCCACAACGCTGCCTTGACCCAGGAGCAATACGACAAGGCGCTCCTTGAAATCGAAGAATCCGGGAGGAGGCTGCAATGACGCCGCCGAATCAAAGAAGCGCGTATGGGGCCAGCCTTGTCCAACTGGGGAGAAAAGACGGGCGCGTCGTGGCCCTGGAGGCAGACCTTGGAAAATCTACCCAGTCCGTCATGTTTCAGGCGGAGTTTCCCGACCGGTACTTTCAGATGGGAATCGCGGAGCAAAACATGGCCTCCACTGCGGCGGGGTTCGCCCTTGCCGGAATGATTCCCTTCATGCATTCCTTTGCCGTCTTTGCCGCCGGGAGGGACTACGATCAACTCCGCAACTCTATCTGCGTTCCGAATCTCCCCGTCCGGATCTGCGGCTCAAGCGCCGGGCTTTCCGACTTCGGTGATGGCAAGACTCACCAGGGCATAGAGGACGCCGCACTCATGCGCGCTCTTCCGAACATGACCGTACTCTGCCCCGCGGATGCCATCGAGATTGAGAAGATGATGGACTGCCTGCTGGATTGGAAGGGGCCGGTGTACATCAGGATCAACAGGAACGATCTTCCCTTCGTGTATCCGCCTGAAGAGCCTTACTCCATCGGCAAGGTGACCATGCTGCGGGAGGGCAGCCACGCGGCGATCTTCGCTTCGGGGGTCATGGTCTCCAAGGCTCTGCAGGCTGCGGCGACCCTCGAGTCGGAGGGAATCTCGGCGAGGGTGCTCGACGTTAGCACTCTCAAGCCCCTGGACCGCGACGCGGTGATCCGCTATGCGGGCGGAGTGGAGGCCATCGTTACGGCCGAGGAACACTCCGTGATTGGCGGGCTCGGCTCTGCCGTGGTGGAGGCGCTGCGGGGGGTCGCTCACGCGCCTGTGGAGTTTGTGGGTATGCCCGACAGCTTTGGCATATCGGCGAAGAGCTATGACGATCTGCTCGCGTATTTCGGACTCACCTCGGAGGCCATCTCCAACGCCGTAAGAACACTTTTGAAAGGGAAAAAGAAATGAACATCGGATTCATAGGACTGGGCATCATGGGCAAGCCTATGGCGAAAAACCTCCTCAAGGCGGGCCACAAGCTCGTCGTATACGACATTGTCGATGCGCCGGTGAAGGAGCTGGTTCAAGCTGGCGCGACTGCTGGCTCGTCTCCCAAGGACGTAGCCTCGCGGAGTGAGCTCATCATCACCATGCTGCCCAATTCGCCTCACGTGAAGCAGGCGGTATTGGGGAAGAATGGCGTGATCGAAGGGGCGAAGCCTGGAAGCGTACTCGTCGACATGAGCTCCATAGCGCCCCTTGTGAGCCGCGAAGTGGCCGCCGCGC
Source organism: uncultured Acidobacteriaceae bacterium (assembly GCA_963840985.1). GTDB lineage: Bacteria > Acidobacteriota > Terriglobia > Terriglobales > Acidobacteriaceae > Telmatobacter. Next base: position 9,810 of record CAWJDN010000103.1, on the reverse strand, counting down.
TCGCCGGGAAGGGAATCGAGATGCTCGACGCCCCGGTTTCCGGCGGAGAGCCCAAAGCCATCGACGGGACGCTGGCCATCATGGTGGGCGGCAAGGAAGCCGTTTTTGAAAAAATCAAAGGCGTGTTGCTGAAGATGGGCGGCAGCGCCGTCCTTTGCGGAGAGATCGGCGCGGGCAACGTGACCAAGCTCGCCAACCAGATCATAGTTGCGCTGAACATCGCCGCCATGTCAGAGGCCTTCGTCCTCGCAACCAAGTCTGGAGTGGATCCTGAGCGGGTCTTCAATGCCATCAAGGGAGGCCTTGCGGGAAGCACCGTCCTCAACGCCAAGGCTCCCATGGTACTCGAAGGAAATTACAAGCCTGGATTCAGGGTCGAGCTGCACATCAAGGACCTGCAGAACGCGCTCGACACGGCGCACGAGACCGGCGTTCCGATCCCGCTTACCAGTCAGGTCATGGAGATGATGCAGGCTCTCAAGGTTGACGGCAAGCAGACTGAAGACCACGGGGCCCTCATTCAGTTTTACGAAAAGCTTGCCGGAGTCAAGGTTCGCAAGGGAGGCGCGAAGTGAGCGCGATGCGTCTTGCGAACAAGACCGCCCTGATCACGGGCGCCGCGGGAGGCATCGGCGCGGAGATCGCGCGAAGGTTTCGCGAGGAAGGCGCTTCGGTGTTCGTATGCGATACGAACTGCGCGGAGGGGGAAAAGGCTGCCGCGTCCATGGGCGCGGTTTTCATCCTGCTCGACGTCACTTCGGAGGAAAGCTGGAAGGCCGCGCTTGCCGTCGTCCTTGAGCGAACCGGACGCCTCGACATCCTGGTGAACAACGCGGGCATCAACATCAGGAAGAACATAGAGGAAATGCCGGTGGAGTCTCTCGACGCCATGATGGCAGTGAACGTCAAGGGACCGTTTCTCGGTATCAAGCACTCCATGCCGATCATGAGAGCCGCGGGCGGGGGAGTCGTCCTCAACATGTCCTCGGTATGCGGGCTGATCGGCCACAAGTACACGAACGAGGCCTATACGACGACCAAGGGCGCGCTGACTCTGCTCACGAAATCGGTGGCCGTGCGATACGCGAAGGACAATATCCGCTGCAACTCCATCCACCCCAGCACGGTGGAAACCGCTTTCGTGCAGGCCATGCTCAAAGACCCCGAGCGGCGGACAGAGAGACTCAGCGAAGTGCCTCTGGGAAGGCTTGCTAGCGTGACAGACGTAGCCAACGCGTTGGTCTACCTCGCGAGCGACGAGGCCTCGTTCATCAACGGAGCGGCAATTCCTATCGACGGAGGCCTCACGGCGGGGTAGGCGATCTCTATGATCGCGTTTATTTAGCGGAGTGTCCGGAGCCGGTTACAAGGCTATGGGTAATGCCGTTCCCTTGGCTCTGTTCGCGCCATAATTCTCGTTTTATGGCCTGAGCTAATTTGCTTCAAAGACCGGCTGCGGCTGCCTGAATGACTGCCCGGAAGGCCGGCTTCGGCTGACCGCCGCGATCGAAAAGCAGCGGATAGCTGGTGCGCCCTCTCACTGGCCAGTTATTCAGCCAGGAATCTCCATCCGTCACGCACCAGAACGTCACCCGTGTTACAACGTCGCGGTGCTTCAGATAAACGCCGAATAAATCGGCATATCGTTGCGCAAGCTCCTGCTGCGCGGATTGCGGCAATCCGTTGACGTACGGATTCAGTTTTGGGTCCTGTTGAATCTTCAGGGAGACCTCAGCGGTTTGCTGCGGCGTAGCGGGTGGCAGCACGTCGATGTCCAGTTCCGTGATCGCCACCTTGACCCCCAATTTTCCGAAAGCGGAAATGGTGGCATCCTCACCCTCAATTGTTGGCCATGTGAGATTGTCATGGCCCTGTATGCCGACGGATGTAACAGGAACTCCCTGGGCCTTCAACCTGGCGATAAGCGCGAGCGCCCCTTTGCGCTTGGGTTCATTCTCCAGCGAGTAGTCGTTGTAGGTTAGTTGCGCCTGGGGGTCGGCTTCGTGCGCGTACTGAAAGGCTTTCGCAATAAAGTCCTCGCCGATAATCTTCAGCCATAGAGACTCACGCAAGGTGCCATCCTCGTTCAATGCTTCGTTGACCACATCCCAACTCTGAATGCGGCCTTTGTAGCGGCCAACAACCGTAGCAATGTGGTCGTGCAGGCGCTTCAACAAGGTTTCGCGGTCGACCAATTCTCCTTTTTCATTACGGAAGACCCATGCCGGAACCTGGTTATGCCACACCAGGCAATGGCCAACGATAAACATGTGGTGCTTCTCCCCGAAGGCCACGTACTGGTCGGCCAGCGTGAAATCGTAGGTATCCGGCTTGGGATGAATGCGATCCCACTTCAGAGCGTTCTCCGGCGAGATGGTGCTGAACTGCGCTTCGATGATGGCATCCCCGCGGCTGTCCTGGCCCGTGATCTGGGCGGTGTTGATGGCCGCGCCAATCAAAAAGCTGCCCCGGTAGGCCTCTTTCAGAGAGGTGGACTTCTGCGCGGCTGCCCCCATACTTGCGGCTACCATTGCGGCAACTGCCATAAACCGGCGATTGAACATAGATGGATACTCCTGAGAAATATGTCTGTAATCATAACGGAAAGAAGAGGCATTCTCCCAATGTAAGAATCCGGCCGCGACCGGCGAACCGATGCGGCCGAAGTTGAAGGAGCTTCATGCGTTATGAGGCCGCGGAAGTAAAGCCCTTGCGCCGCTCGGCCAGTTCGTCCGAGATGCTTAGATTTAGCTTCTTGTCGATGCGGTAGAAGAGCAGGCAAACGGCAACGGCAAGGAAAACCGCGCCGCTGATGACCGAGGCGATCAGGCGGATGCCCAGCAGTGCATGGTCCGTCTGTACGCCGCTGGACTGATAGCCAAAGAAGGAGAGCAACCAGCCGTCGATTGCGCCACCCAGGGAAACGCCGATCCATAGCGCAAAGACTACGGCTGAGATCACCGTCCCGGTGGCGCGGCGTCCCGTCTTCCACTCGCCGTAGTCGGCCACATCGGCCATCATTGCCCACAGCACCGGGTTGGAGCAGCCGAAGAAGAACTGGCGCAGAACTTCCAGGCCGATGATCGGTACAATGGCGGTAGGCGGCAAGAAGAATAACGCTATTGCGAAGATGCCCGTTAGTAGCATGCTCCAGAAGAAGACCGAGCGCCTGCCTATCCGCTTGGTCAGCGCCGTCGAGCAGGCGACGCCCACCAGCAGAGAGACCAATCCGAAGCCGTTGAACCAACTGAAGTACATCCTGTTGCCGGAGCAGTTCTCAAAGTAGGGCAGCATCACGTTGCCGCGAATCAGCAGTGCGGTGAAATAAAAGACCGTCGCCAGGAAGAGTGCGATCCAGGGGCCGTTGTGAATCAGGTCGCCGAGATCGAGAAGCACAGTGCTTTTCTGGCTGGCATCGGGCTCAACCCTCTCCTTGGTTACCGCGAATGCTATCAGGAAAAAGATCACCGAGAGCACAAGGAAGCTGCCCATCGTCAACTGATAGCCCAGGGCTTTGTTTCCATTGCCGAGGAGGTCAACCATCGGAACAGCCAGAACCCCCACGATGAATCCCGCGCCATTGGAGAAGAACCCGCGGAAGGATGTGATGCTGTTGCGCTCGATGGGATCGTCGGTCATCACGCCGGTCAGCGCGGCATAAGGAACGTTGTTGGCGGCATAGATGAGGCGCAGCAGCAGGTAAGTGACCCAGGCATAGATCAGCTTGGCGACAGGATTGAGGTTGGGCGTCGTAAAGGTCAGAACGCCGATGACGCCAAAGGGCACGGCCGTCCACAGCAGCCAGGGACGAAACCTGCCCCAGCGCGTGTGGGTGCGGTCGGCAATCACGCCCATGATGGGATTGAATGCGGCTGAAATCAAACCGACTACGAGAAACATCGGCCATGCCTGAGCAGCCGTCAATCCATAGGTCTTGGTGTAAAAGTCCACCTGCAGGGCCATCAGAGTCTGAAAGACAAAATTAGCGGCCAAGTCGCCCAGACCGTATCCGAATTTTTCTCCGAAGGAGAGTTTCATGCTTGTGATGCTCATCGATTTCGTCTCGCTTTCGCCGCGGATTTCTGGCATGACTTAGGAAGAATGCTTTTCCCTTAATCGCTTCTGCACGTCCTCCAGCGTTCCCTTGAAGGGGCCGGGGGTTTCCATTTTGATTGAAACCAGTGCGGCAGCGAACCTCAGGGATTCCCGGACATCGTGATCCAACCGCCAGGATAGGTACGCCGCGAAGGTCGTGTCGCCGCGGCCGGTCCGGCCGGTGACGTTGCTGTTGGAGAACTTCTCGTAGTATGTTACTCCCTTTACACGGGCGAGGACGCCCTGGGAATGCGTGATCAGTATCTCCGGGCAACCCCACGACTCGACGATGATGGAGGCTTTCTCCAGATCTTCAGTGCCGGTCAGAATCCGGGCTTCAACGACATCCAGCTTGAGCTTGTCCATCATGGCCGCAATTTCTTTTTTGTTGGCGACGTCGCTGAACTCGATTTCATGGGTCACCGGGGTGACGTGGCGGACGAAATTCTGCATGTCGGCCGACAGGCTGTAGCCCCTGGATTTCAAGCCCTTCATCAGCGGCATGTCGAATTCAGTGTCGGAAATCCCGGCCAGGTGGACGCACGTCGAGCGCAACTCCGGAACGTCGTTGATGGAAATGAGACCGGCGGATTTGACCAGCGTGAGTTTGCGTTCATCGACATTTTCACTCTCGTGCAAGACCCTCGAATAGGTGGTCTCCGCGCTCGCGATGACGTACGTTTCGACGCCGGCATCCTTCATCGGTTGCAGGATGCCTTCGTCCTTTTTCGCCATCTTCACTACCGCGGCAACTTGCTTTCCTATGCGCGCGGCGACCATGACGCCGCACAACACGGCGCTTCCGGGGGCGATGTGGGGTTTTCCTCCGAACGGGATAATCTCGTCGTAGCACATATGGCCGACGAACGTGATGTCGTACTTCTTGGGCATGTCGATTGATTCCTTCGTTGAGCGTTAGTGTTTATTGGTCGCGGATGGACACGGGCTCACACGGATCAGAAGGTGGGGGAACGAGTTCATGCCGGTTTTCCGGCCGATTCGTGATCTTCACGCCCCCTCTTATCCGTGTCCATCCATGCGCATCCGGCGGTTAACTTTCATCTTCCGCTGCCCTAACCCTTGAGCAGTTCGGGGAAGAACGGCATCAGGTCCTGCGACTCGATTGTTTTGGTTTTCTTCTTCGCCTGCAGGTCCTTGATGTAGTTCATGACCAGATGCGTCCAGACAGCTCCCGGCCGTGGATAGGCGGCGACAATGTAGTGCGGGCCGGGGGATGTCTCCCCCTGTTCCGTTTCCAGCTCCGCCCGAAGATTGTCTGGTGTGATCATGGAATTTGCGTAATCGAAGACTACCCGATCCATGGCCTTGTAAACTTCCTTGCTCTCTCTTGCCATGCCGTAATAATCCAGCAACTCGGCGAAGACGTAATTGGAGGTCGTGTAAACGTCTTTTCCCTGATCCGACTCCACGGGCTTGCCGTCCTTGGTTTTGCACATGGCCCAGCCCATAAAAGAGCGGTTGTTTTTGTAAATCGTCTTGAGGATCTTTTTGGCGCGGTCTTCCGGGATGCACGGTTCTTCGCCGATGGAGATCATGTACCACAGTGCATCGAGCTGGTTGGTCCAGACGTCGGTGTTGGTGTTGCCGCTCGCGGGATCGAAACAGGTGACGTAATACTGGAGTTTCTCGCCCTTCTTGTTTTTCCCGTCCCGCCACAATTTCTCCAGGCTGCTCCAGCCCTTGTCAAAGACCTTTTGGATGTGCGCCTCGCCGGCTTTGTCATTCAGCATGCGGGCCATTTTGATCATGGCCTGGCAGCCGCCCAGGAACTGCGTTGCGTCGTAGGCGTCGGCGCCGAAGAGGACCAGGTTGTCGAAGGTGTTCTTCACATCGTCGGGATAGCCCTCGGGAATGCCGTCGTCGTCGAAATCGAGTTTCAACGACGCATCGAGCCCAAACTTGAGCGTCTCCCAGTTCTTCTTCAGGAAATCCATATCCCCGGTGAACTTCACATTGCGCAGCACCCGCATCATGAGTTTGGGGAACAGGTCCACCCAGTAATTGTTGTTGTACCAGGCATAATCGCTCACGTTGCGCAGCGGATGGCCCTTGGGCATGGCGCCCAGATCGTGCGCCACGCTGCCCTTGGTCTTGAACTCGTCGCGGACTTGCGTCAGCCTCATGCCCTCATATTGTTCCGGGTGCTCCTTGAAATGTAGCCTCGCCTCAACGTTCGAAGCGTGATTGTGGTAAAAGCGCAGCGAGGAATCCTCGGCCAGAATCGAATCGATGAAACCTTGGCAAAGATCTTTTTCCACGCGCGGGAAGAGCATCAATAGCACCATCGAATACCAGTCCACGTCCGACGGGTCGATATAGGCGTAATCGAAACACTCCAGGAACCGAGCGCGCTCTTTTCCCGTCTCGTCCTCGATCCAGACGATGGCGTTGGAGAGAGGGAAATGGAGTTCATTCAGGATCAGCCGGGTCAGACGCAAAGCGCCGGGACGATCACCTTTGTAGGCGGGGCTCGACTGGATACGGTCAAAAATTCGTTTTTGAATCGTAACTGTCTTGTCCCACCATTGCGGATAGCTGTCCAGGGCGAGCTTTGTCATCTCGACCGCCCGTGTCTCGGCGTTCGTGAAGCTCTTGATGTATTTGCGCGGGAATGTCTTGCCGTCGATGTAAATCTGTTCCGGGTAATCCAGCACCACGGCAACCGGTATCTTTTTGGTGGATTTCGCTTCCAGTGTGAAGGTGAGGCTGATGGCCGCTCCGTAATCGCTGCGCAGGAGCGGTTGCCGTTTTTCGAAGAAGCTCCCGTCCTCGTTGAGCAGCAGATCGCCCGTGTACTTGTTTAGGCAGAAGTAAGGCTGGATGTCCACCGCAACGCCAGGCAATTCGGGAACAGCCAGCACCATGCGGTTGGCGCTTTTCTTACTACCCATGACCACGCCCCGCACGCCGGCCGACTCGAACTCCTCATGCTTCTGGCTATCAATCGCGGCGACGCCGATGTAGACGCTGTCTTGGTCGGTGGGTTTGAGCTCCTTCTCCTGGAGGTTGACGAGAGATGGCCGGGGCACCACGAGCGTGATCTCCTCATCCTCATTCCCGGCGTTTTCCACCTCGAACTCCTCGACCCCTAACGGCATCAATACCTGGTCTCCTCCGGATAGCAACGGAGAAATCAGTCTCCGGGTTACCTTCACCTTCCCCAGTTTGTAGGCAATTTCCAGCGACGGTGTGGCGATGGTGAGGGCGACATTCTTTTCCGGGACCGCCGGGTGATAGTAGTTCTTGACCGCCGGAATGTCGTCGGGCAGCTCGATAGCTCCCGGCTGCTTCTGGGTCAGCATGGCGAACTTATCGCCGATGCGGATAAAGGGCGCGGAGGCGAACTGGACCGCCGTTTGGTTGAGCATGATGAGCCGGCCCGCGTCGTTCAGGCGGTTGTACAGCCCGTAGGGGGAAATGCCAATCGAGCACGTGGGCGCTCCTTGCAGGGCCACCGTTTGCGGAAATTGCAGGGTCTTGGACATTCCCTGGAAGTGGACCGCCATTTTGTTGTGTTCATAGATGGCGGTGACCTTGGGTCCGGGGATGGTATATACATCGCGCACGTCGAACGCAGTGGATTTCAGCATTTTACTTTCCCTCATGAGTCGTTTGATTTCGCCCGCAGGCGTAGTACCTTATATGTTCTAGCTTCCAGTTGCTCTTCCGAGCGCCAGCACGGAATTTTAGATTCGTTGCTGGCGCCCGGAATTATGGATTGAATCCGGTTAGTGCAGGGCGCTTTCCCCTAGCACTTTCCTGCCCACGGATTGGATTCTTTCCCCGTCTTCTTTGCGGCCGTCTTCGCGGGAGCCGCGGGCTTTTCGTCGGGAAGGTTCTTCTCGGCGCTCAGATCGATCGGCATCTTCGTCGATGGATAAGTCTTTATCGCGCCGAAGACAAGATCTGCTGCCGCACGGATCGAATCGGGCGAGCCTGAGAAATTGCAGATCACTGCATCGGCTTCTGTGGTTACGCCTTTGCGGTACGGGAAGTTGGTCACCACGATGACCGTACGTCCCGCCTTTTTTAATGCCTGCACCAGGTGCCGGTTATTGCCGCGCTTTTCAATGCGCGCGTAATAGTTTGTCATGACCACCAGGTCCGCTTCCTTGGCCAGATTCAGCGCCTCCTCCACTTCCTCGTCGCCGGCGTAGAATGCCGTGTCATCGAGGATAAGGTTGGCGGAATGCTTGGCCATCTGCTCGCAGAACATATGTGGGTGGCTATAAAGATCCTTGCCAAGGAATGAATAGGGAATGACTTGTTCGATGACCAGGATCTTCTTGTCCTTGCTCACCGGCAGCAGTTTCTTGTCGTCGCGCACCACCAGCAGGGCTTTGTGCGCCACTTCACGGGAGAAGTTCTGGGTTTCCTTGCTGTGAACGTGGGCTGCGGTCTTTGCCGGATCATTCTTCCCGGCATTCTCGAAGAGGCCCTGATCGTACTTCATACAAAGCAACCGCCGGCACGCGTCGTTGAGCCGCTCGATAGAAAGCTCGCCGCGCTCCACGGCACTCTTGATCCCGAAGAAGCACTGCGAGCGGGATTCGTCGTCCGCCTTGAGCAGGATGGTGTCCACGCCAGCCTTGATCGCCATAGCGCATGCCAGGGGCAGCGGCCACTTTCTCAGGACGGCGGCCATGCCGATGGCGTCCGATACCACCACTCCCTTGAATCCCATTTCTTTCCTGAGAAGATCGACGAGGATCTTCGAGGAGAGCGTGGCGGGGAATTCTTTATCGAAGGCCGGGAAGATGGTATGCGCCGTCATCAGGGCCTTGGAGCCCGCATCGATGCCCGCCTGGAAGGTGACCAGCTCGACCTCGCGCATCCGCTTCAGGTCCCCGCGGCACGTATCCAGCACGTCGTGCGCGTCGGTTCCTGAATCGCCGCGGCCGGCAAAGTGCTTAACCGTGGCGACAATGCCGGCATCCTGATAGCCGCGCACCGTGGCCTCGACAAACTTCGCGCAAACCTTGGGATCGTCGCCGAAGGAGCGCACGCCAATTTCAGGGTTCAACGGATTGATGTTGACATCGCAGACCGGGTGATAGAACTGAGTAACACCGATGAGGGCCATCTGTTTGCCGAGTGTATTCGCAACCTTATAGGCCAGATCGAGGTCGCCAATGGCGGTCATTCCCATTGGCGGCGGGAACTGCAGGACGTGACCGGAGGTGTAATCGTTTTTGAAGTCGCCTTCCATGTCAATGGTGATGTGCAGGGGGATTCCCGAAGGCCGTTTCATGGCGATTTCCTGCAGTTTGTTGAGCTTGCCAGTTAGCTCTTCTGGAGTTACGCTTATGCCGAAGCTGCGATCGTCGAAGTAGGTATGCGCGATGTCGAACCAGTCCTTCGGTTTTTTAAAGTTGGGGTCGACCTGCGAACGTCCCCAATATTTGTTCTTGCATGTCTCCAGTGCATACGGTTCCAAACAAAGGCCGCCGGCGTGCAGCTTGGTGATCTGTTCGATCCCCGAAGGCGTCAGGTAAGCCCCGCGCCAGGTGAAGGTGAGAACCTGGCCGCACTTCTCTTCCAGGGTCATTTTGGCCAATTTGGCCGCAACAAAACTGTCTCGTTCGTTCGACATCGCGTCTCTCCAAAAGAATGATTTTACGACTCCAAACATATCATAACCTCTGGCCAGTGGGATACGGAAAACTGGTGCCCGCCGGGGCCGCGTGGCGTGCA
>CAWJDN010000102.1:0-11668 GCA_963840985.1 uncultured Acidobacteriaceae bacterium | reverse complement strand
TCCACTGGTCGCCCTGCAAGCCCGACTTGCCGAAGCGATCTTCGGCCTCTCGCCCACCGGCATTCGCATCTTCAGCTTCGCCGCCGGTGGATAACCGTTGCCCTGACCGGCCTGCTCGCCTGGCAACTCGGCGGCCGATGCAGCGCGCAAGTACTGGCTATGACCGCTGTCCTCGCCGCTCCCGTCTTCCTCGGCATCGCCAACTATCTCTCCATGAACTCCTTCGAGCCCTGCTTCTGGATGGGCGCCCTCCTTATTGTCCTTCGCATCGCCGAAGGCTCCGCCACTCCCCGCGCCTGGTTACTCTTCGGCCTTCTCGCCGGCCTCGGAATCGAAAACAAATACACCATCATCTTCTTCCTCGTCGCGCTTTTATTCGGCCTCCTCCTTAGCCCCCAGCGCCGCATCCTCTGGTCCAAAGACTGTGCTGCCGGAGTCGCCCTGCTCCTCCTCTTGGCCCTCCCTAACCTCCTCTGGCAGTGGGCCCATCACTTCCCCACTTATGAGTTCCTCAGCGGCATTGCTCACACCGACAAGGTCGTCCGGCTCTCCCCCGGCCCCTTCTTCGTCGAACAGATTCAGGTCCTGCTCTTCTCCTCCGCTCCGCTCTGGATCGGCGGGGCTGTCTGGCTGGCCTTTTCACGCGCCGCCCGTCCCTGGCGCTTCGCCGGCTTCACCTACCTATTCTTCCTGGCCCTGATGATGGCCCTCCGCGGCAAGGACTACTACCTGGCCCCTATATATCCGGTCCTCTTCGCCGCCGGCGCCGTGGCCTTTGGCAAGCTCACCCTCCGCAAGTGGCCTCTTTTCGCCTACGCCGGCGTGCTGGCTTTCGGCCTCGTCATCGGCTCCGGCCCCGTCGTGCTCACCCTTCTGCCGCCGGAGCGCTACATCACCTACACCGCCCCGTTCAATCCCCAGCAGTGGAGGTTCGAAAAGTTCACCAGCCCCTTGCCCGAGATCCTCTCCGACCGCTTCGGCTGGCCGGAGATGGTCCAGGGTTTTGTCGCCCGCTACAACGCCCTTCCGTCCGACATCCGCGCCCACACGGCCATCTTTTGCGGCAACTACGGCGAAGCCAGCGCCGTCAACGTTCTCGGCCCTCAATACGGCCTGCCCACCGCCATCAGCGGCCATCAAAACTACTTCTTCTGGGGATGGAACAACTACACCGGCGAATCTGTGCTTACCCTCGGCAACGACGCGAAGGACTACACCGACACCTACGCCGAAGTCATCGACCTCGGCCCCTTTGATGCGCCCTGGATCATGGACTGCGAGCATCTTCACTATTTCTGGCTACGTCACCGTAAGCACACCTACGCCGCCGACTGGCCCCAGATCAAGTATTGGTACTAATTGCTGGTAACATACGCGTATAAGTTGCTTACCACCGTTGACGATGGTATACACGGCAGGTGGACGCTCTTGCGTGCGTTGACCAACGATGCTGGCATCCGAGTGAGGTTCATCAGGGAACTTCTTTTCAGTACGGATTCGCCCGAGTTTTATCACACTTACTTAAGCGGTACTCAAAAGCCTGAGGAGACGAAGCCGGAGGTCCGGTCAAGCATCGTCGCGTTCAGTTGATGAAAATCCCCTTAGTATGAGCGGAACAATGGCGAAACTCTGCGAGAACCCACAGGGGCCAGATTCCTCCCGTGTCAGGCGCAATTCTAAAACTAGCCGCAACGACTACAGATTTGTACCGATATACGCCCATGTCGCCTGGAGTATTCATCACTTTACGCCAAATTGCCGTGTCAGTAGTAAGTTGGCCATCAGCGGGTTGAGTACAGTGCCGAACTTTCGTGTTGCTCTGCCAAGCTCAAAAGCTCCACTGCTCTCTGGTCGATCAGAGAAAAGGGCAACTCAAAGGGAGATTAGCGACAAGGAGAGAAATTCTCTGGTGGAAGATTTATGCGGAATCAGCATGGGAATCACGGAGATTTATGGCACCTATATTATTTAGGGGCTTAGGAAGAAAAGGCCGTCAGAGCGGGTCCTTTCTGAGGATTGATAGTAGCACTTTGTAGAGGTTGTTTTTTCTCTGGTTGAAGCGAAATTCTGTTTCCTTCAAATGCAGGTGAAAGGTGCATTTCTTCATGCCATGGAACTTGGCAAGGCGATGTTTTGCGTAGCTCCAAAAGCTCTCGATTCCGTTGATGTGGTTTGGTCCGAGTGCGAATTCGTTGTCGCCATGATTGACTCTTAAATGCTTGTTGAATCCCAAATCGACGAGCCCGTCATAGCCTCGCCATCGATCGGTGTGCAGCACAGCTTCTAAGCTCGCCTTGCCGCGAATGATGGCTTGTAGCGTGGCTCTTGACGCATTGGGAACAATTTCGGTGTAAACCTGGTCGTCGCGTTTGAGCAGTCCGAAGACGATAGTTTTCCCACCAGCGCCGCGCCCCCGACGCCCGCGCACGCGGCGTGGACCAAAGTACGATTCGTCGGCTTCGAGCTCGCCGGCAAAGGGAGATTTGATTTCACATTCTTGGGCAAGTTTTTCTCTCAGCCGAAGATAAATTTGATTCACGCTGCGCAGTGAAATTCCTGTCATCCGGGCCGTCTGGGTGGCCGTCATATCGAGCGCAAAACAGCGCAATAAAGAACGAAATCTGGCCTCGGAAATCTTCGAAAAACGAAAATACCGGTTTACTCCAGCCATTGCAGCATCTTAGCCCATCCCGCAATAGCCTTTTCTTCCTAAGCCCCTTATTTATATGCCAATAATCTCCCCAATTTCCGGGCTAATTCCGCATAAATCTTCCACCAGAGAATTTCTTTCCTTGTAGCTAATCTCCCTTTGAGCCGTCCTTTTCTCTAATCGACCAGAGTGCAGTGGAGCTTGTGAGCATGGCCGAGCAACACGAAAGTTCAGCACTGTACTTAAAACGCTGATGGCCTACTTACTACTGACACGGCAATTTGGCGTAAAGCGATGAATATTCCAGGCGACATAGTCGTTTATCGGTACATATTCAATTCAAAATTTGTATATGTTTGATACCGTGTATATTCCAGTGAACATGTAGACTCCGAAGATTGCAACTTCTCTTTGTGCTAACCCGGCGAAAGAACCGATCATATCCCGATGTAAATGCACGCCCCTGAATTGGAGGCAAATTGCCTGTTTAGTCCTCTCAACAAGCGGGCTCGGGGGTGTTCAGTTTGTCGGAAGATGACGACAATTCATAGAATCTATGGACTTCTATCCTCCCGCTTCATCCCCCTATTCCTGCCCCTCATCAGCTTTTCCAACCCTTCGTCAGGAACAGCGCGACCGCTCGCCAAGAATCACCGATACTTTTCACGTTGAGCAAAAACCGCTCTGGAAAGGGAACGGCAAATGGATAGAAGAAATGAAATCGTCAAGGTCGAAGCGGTCACCCGAAAATTCCCCATGGACCACAGCTTCATCAGTGCGGTCAATGATGCCAGTCTGAGCGTGACCGCCGGGGAGTTTCTGGCCATTGCCGGTCCCAGCGGAAGCGGCAAGACGACCCTTCTCAGCCTGATCGGCTGCATTGACAAGCCGACCAGCGGACGAATTGTCATCGAAGGAGTCGATACCTCCACAATGAGCCCATCTCGTATGACAGCGTTACGCCGCGAAAAGATCGGCTTCGTCTTTCAAACCTTTAACCTGATCCCCGTCTTCACCGCCGCTGAGAACGTCGAGTTTCCGTTGCTGGTGCAGGGCTTCAGCGCCGAGGTACGCCGTCAACGGGTCGCAGCTGCCCTGGAAAGCGTCGGCCTCTCGGCGCGCGCCAATCAGCGCCCCGACATTCTCTCCGGCGGCGAGCGTCAGCGCGTAGCGGTGGCCCGCGCCATCGTCCATCGTCCCGCCCTGGTGCTGGCCGATGAACCTACCGCCAACCTGGATACGCGCAACGCCATGCAGCTCATCGACCTGATGCACGATCTGAACCGCCGTCTCGGCCTCACCTTCATCTTCTCAACCCACGATCAACGTCTGCTCGAACATGTCAACAGCATCGTTCGCCTGTGCGACGGACATGTCGTTTCAGATAGCCAATCCGAAGGAGTCAGTCATGGGCAAGTTCCTGCTCTTAGCCTTTAGAAACATCTTTCGCAACCGCCGCCGGACCATCATGACTCTGATTGTGGTTGGCGGAGGCGTGGCCGGCCTGCTGATGGCCGGCGGATACTTCGCCTTCATGACGCACGGCCTGCGCGAAAGTACCATCAACAACGGCCTCGGCCACTTGCAGATCTTCACCGCTGAGTACTTCAAGCGCGACGAAGTCCGCGTTCTCGACACGGGCATCGAAAACTGGCGTCAGGTGGCCGCGAATGTCTCTTCGGTTCAACACGTGCGCGGCGTTGCTCCGCGTATTGACTTCAACGGCATGGTCTCCAACGGAACCAAGGCCGCCGGATTCATGGGTAACGCCGTCGATCCAGTCGCGGAAAACAGTCTCGGATTTGTCACCAATGTCGTATCGGGCAGAGATCTCGATTCCAAGCCGTCCGGAGAAGTCGAAGCACTCATTGGAATCGGTTTGGCCAAGTCGATGAACGTCAAGGTAGGCGATGGGTTGACGATACTGGCTATGACTTCTGACGGCGCGCTTAACGGCGTCGATGTTCAGATCGTGGGCATTGTTAATTCGGGGGTTGCTCAACTAGATGCGCGTTATGTGCGTATTACCCTGCCGGCGGCCCAGCGCCTGCTGCAAAGCGATCGCGTCACCAACCTGGTGGTCGGCCTGGATTCCACGGATAATACTGACCGAACTTATGCGGAACTGACTCCGCGTCTCCGCAACTTATCCCAGGAGATGACGCTCAAGAAATGGATCGACCTGGCCACCTACTACAAGCAGGTGAATACCATGTTCAACGGCATCTTCCTCTTCATGGGCGTTATCGTCTTCTTCATGGTCCTTATGTCCAGCGTTAACACGCTGCTGATGACCATGATGGAGCGTACCCGCGAGATCGGTACCATGCTGGCCATGGGCACGCCGCGCATTTGGATTGTGGCTCTGTTCATGCTGGAGGCCACGCTGCTCGGCACAATGGGCGCTATCACTGGCGTAGCTGTAGGCAATCTCCTCGGCGTGCTCCTCAACTCTTCGGGATTGCATCTGCCGCCGCCGCCGGGATACACACTTCCAATGCCCTTCATTGTTCTCCACGTGCCCGGCCAGATGATCGGATCCTCGCTGCTGGTCATCGTCTCGCTAGCGCTGGCATCTATTCTGCCGGCGATTCGCGCATCCCGGCTACAGATTACGGAGGCTTTGGCTCATGTCTAAGATCAACTGCGTATTGCGAACGTTCCTGCTTGTCCTGCTGATTGGCTTTCTGCTCACGTGCGTGTTGGTTTGCCGCGCCGCAACTCCCGATGCCGAAGCCCTGTTGAAGCGCTCTGACTCGTACCGCAATGGCTGGCCGTCGTATGTGCTGAAGGTCAAGATCACCAACTACGAATCCGGCAAGGCGGACGAGGAGAAGCTCTACGAGGTTTCGCAGAAGGGCACCGAGAAAACTTATGTCGAGTTTCTGAGTCCCCGCGAAAAAGGCGAGCACCTGCTGATGCTGGGCGATGATATGTGGGTTTATCTGCCCGATACCAGCCGCCCGGTGCGCATTACTCCGCTGGAACGGCTGAGCGGCGACGCCTCCAACGGCGACGTGGCCCGCACCAACTACGCTGTCGATTACAACCCTGTCTATCTGCGCACGGAAAAAGTCGGCAATGAAAACTGTCACGTCCTCGATCTGACCGCAAAACGCAAAGGCGCCACCTATCAGCGCATCCTGTACTGGCTGCGGGTTCAGGATGCGCGCCCAGTGCGGGCTGAGTTCTATCTCACCAGCGGGAAGCACATTAAATCCGCCACCTTCGACGAGTTCATGACCGTAGGCAGCAGGGTGCAACTGCGCCGCTTAACTCTCTATGACGAAATCCGGCATAACTCCCACAGCGTTCTCGAGTACTCCAACATCGCTCCGCGAGAGCTGCCCGACAAACTCTTCTACCAGGGACGGACGGACAGGTTCTGACCATGATGAGTCACCGTCAACTATTTACGATTCTCCTGGTCCTTGAAACATTGCTCATTCCCGGGATCTGGAGTCTCCCAGCATCGGCTCAGGAAACCGTCGCCCAGGACACTCCCACCGAGGAAACTCCACCGCCCGAACCTCGCCGCGATTTCCGCTACTCGTTTTCAGCGATCGACGATCAGACGTTCTACAGCAACCTTCGCCTGCCACTTCCGTCACCCGAGAATCAATTGCTGAACGATCCGATTGTCACCCTGTTTCAGAATCAGTTGCTTCTTGAGCCCTCATTCACTCTTCGTTACAGGTCCCGCTGGAGCGTCGCATTGAGCGTGGTGGGTCTGGCCGAAACATTTCACGGCTTATCCGCCGCGCAGTTCGATCTTCCGCCGGGCAACAGCGCCGCTGCGTCTGCCCTTGATGCCGCGCTGGACACATATACCGGCACGCACATCCAGCTACGCGTTAAAGAGACCTATGCCGGCCTCTCCGCCGGAGACTTCGACTTCATGGTGGGGCGCAGAATCGTGCGCTGGGGAGCGGGTTACGCCTTTACCGCAGCCGGCGTTCTGGACCCGCCCCGCATTCCCACCAACCCCACCGACCGGCTCAACCTGAATGAAGGCCGCGATATGGTCAAGGCCGACTATGTGCATGGGCCGCACGCGTTCACCATTGCGTGGTCCTCCGCCATGCTGGCCCCGGCGCAATCCAATCTGCACGACACAACGGCCTTCCGGTATAACATTCTGGTGCATGGCTTCGACACGGCCCTGATCGCAGGCGACGACCGCGGCGGAGACGCCTTTGGCGCTCTTGCCTTCACCCGCGTCCTGGGCCAGGCCTGGGAGCTGCACGGTGAGGCGGCCTGGCGCGAGCATGAAGCGATTCTGCTGGGCGGCAAGTACACTACCAAATCCGGGATAACTTTCATCGGCGAGTTCTACACCCCGCCCAACATCGCGTACTATCGGGACATGACCATCTCCCCACTTGCCGGGCGCCAGCACTATCTCTTCCTCGACGCCGGAAAGAACCGGCTCCGCGAGCGGCCCGGCTGGAAGGAATGGGATTTGAGCGCATATGTGGTCACTAACCTTAACGACCGGAGTTTCACCGCCATCCTCGACGCCAACCGAAGGTTCGGCAAGCGCTTCTCCTCCTATCTACACTTGCAAATCCCAGCCGGCAGCAGCACATCGGATTACGGAGCTACGCCTTACTCCGCTGCCACGTCAGTGGGGGTTCGTTTTCAGCTATGACACCAATGACCAATCCGGATATGACCGATTTCCGTGAAAAGCCAGGATTGAACGAAGGCTTTACCACAATGCTGTTCCGAGTCGTTTCGGCGGTTTGCGCGGCAGCGCTGTTCGTCGTTGCGGTCTTGTTCTCACTGGGAGTCATACGGTTGTCGGAGACCGGGATCACTGTTCTGACTGCTTTTGTCTACTCCATAACCATAGGCATGCCTTCAGCATTCCTACTTCATTGGCTTGGCCATTGCTTTACTGACAAATTTCCCCGCTTGGTGGTTCTGATGTATGCACTGGCCCTGGTAGGCATGGCGACATTCGGTTGTCTAGCGGCCAGCTTCCTTTTGCAGACCGCCGGGATCTTTCCCCGTGATATGTATTGGCTGCGATTCCGGGCAAACCTGCCTTTCTGCATCGTCATCACGGTTGTTACCGGACTCGTCATGGCCGGCTATCACACGCTTCTATACAAGCTCCATTTCGCCACGATCGAACTCCGTACCAGGCAGGTGGAGCAGGAGCGCGCCTACAAACTGCTGGCCGAAGCCCAACTCTCCTCGCTCGAATCCCGCATTCATCCCCACTTTCTCTTCAACACGCTCAACTCCATTGCCGCGCTGATTCCAAGCAACCCGCAGCTCGCCGAAGATACCGTCGGCAAACTCGCCTCCTTGCTCCGCTTCTCGCTCAATGCGAATCAGTGCGGCCTGGTGCCGCTTAACCAGGAACTCAAGATCGTCCGCGATTATCTCGAAATCGAAAAAACCCGCTTCGGCCCGCGCTTAACTTATGAAATATCCGTCCCCGCAACCCTCGATGACGTGAAAGTGCCTCCGCTGGCTCTCCAATCCCTGGTTGAAAACTCGGTAAAGCACGTAGTTTCACAACGTAATCAGGGAGCCATGATTCAGATCGCCGCGTCGCAGCAATCCAATCGCATCCGCCTCGAAGTCATCGACGACGGACCCGGATTCTCGCTCGACGCCATCACGCCGGAACATGGCCTGGGAAATCTCGCCGCGCGCCTGGAACTCCTCTATGGCGGTGCCGGACGGCTCGAAGTTGTCCGCGAAAACGAAAAAACAATTGTCCGACTGGTCTTTTCAGAGTGATTTGATATGTCCATGGAAATCGCACCGCTTCGCGTCTATCTCGTGGATGATGAACCGCTGGCAATCGAGCGGATGGAGCGGCTGCTGTCTGACTTCGACGGCCTTCATATCGCTGGAAGCACAACCGATCCCGCGGCGGCACTTGATTACCTGAACAGCGAAGACATCGATGTGCTCTTCCTCGACATCCAGATGCCTGGCATGAACGGTTTTGAACTGCTGTCCCAGCTCAACGAGCAGCCCTTCGTCATCTTCACCACCGCCTACGACGAATATGCACTCAGAGCCTTTGAGGTCAACTCCATCGACTACCTCGTCAAGCCCATCGAACTCGACCAACTGGCGCGCGCGATTAAAAAGCTTAATCGGCTCCACCCAGTCCGCAAGCCGGACTGGCAACGCGATCCCGGCCTGCCCAGACTGCTTAAGGAACTGGCCGCCTCACTCCGCGGCGAAGTGCCCGATTACCCGCGTCGCATTGCCTCCCGTATCGGCGAGCGCATCACCTTCCTGGATCTCGACGCAGTGACGCACTTTGTCGCCCAGGACAAGCTCACCTATGCTGTTGTCAACGGCCACCGATACTGCGTCGATCAAACCGTCGCCGAACTTGAGCGTCGACTCGACCCCGTCCGATTCCTGCGCATCCACCGCTCAGCGCTGGTCAATGTGAACTGGATTCACGAGGTGAACTCCTGGTTCGCAGGCAAAGTCGTCCTCTTGCTGAAAGATTCGCAGCACACACAACTGCCTGTCGCACGCGATCGCGTACGCTCACTGAAATCGCGCTTGGGAATCTAAGGAAGCCGGATCGAGAGTCGAGTTGTTGTGCCATAGGAGAGTCCGGTACTGCATCCGATTCGCAATCGACAATGGAGCGGGACAGATTCTGCGCAGCTGTTTCGGTTGGCGGATTTCGCGCTTTGGGACTCAGCAAGCAGCGGCTAGTAGATGGACCGCAAAAATCACAACCCCCTCCGATTATGCGATTTGCGGGTGATTTGTACCGGGAAGTCGGCAAGTATCCTGGAATTTGCCAGATACCTTAATGCGGCGAATGTCGAGACGCTAGGGCGTTTTCGAAGACCGGTCTGTAGGCATTGTATTGAGGTTTAACAAGCCGCTCTGGATGAGCGCATTGGCCAATTAACCGGCTAATCTCTGCCCGATTTTTTCATGATATCTAGAATAGTGTGATTTTAGGTGCCGATCTTACCATCGCACAGATAAGACGACCAAATTTCATCATCGGTGAGTTTGATTGTGATCGCATCCCTAAAATTCGCATGATTTGCAATCCGGTTTGGCTGCAGGGCTTGTAAGATTGGAGTGAAATTGAAAAAAGATTCCGCCCGGCATCAATGGCGAAAGGTCACCGATCAGGCGCAGAACGCCGTGCAGTACACCTACGACGCCGCCAACGAATTAAAAACTGTAATTCAGCTCAACCATCCTGACTCGTCGCATAACACCAACCTCTACGGCTACGACCCTCTCGGCAACTTGACCGGCCTGACCGATGCGAACATCCACACCACGCAGAATATGTTTGACGTGATGAATGAGCTGACCCAGAAGACGCTGCCCGACCAACAGCACATAGAAACGCGCACCTACGACGCCGCTGGAAATCTGCAAACGCTCACCCACTTCAACGGCGTCACGACGACTTATACCTACGACGCGCTCAACCGCCTGCTGACGCAAGCAACGCCCGGAGAGCCGACGATCAGCTTCACCCACACGCCCACCGGCAAGTACGCCACCTCGACGGCTGGCGACGGGACCGTGAATTATTCGTATGATTCGCTCGACCGGTTGACGACCAAGGCGACGCCGGAGGGGACGCTGAGTTATACTTACTACGCGAGCGGCAACGTGGAAAGCATCGCCTCCTCCAACGCGAACGGCGTCTCGGTCACGCTGACTTGGGACGAGTTGAACCGCCTCTCGACGGTGATCGACAATCGCCTGCCTTCGGGAGCGAACACGGCTGTTTATACTTATGACGCGGCTGGCAACGTCGCCACATGCCACTTATCCCAACGGCTTCCAGACAACCTTCACCTATGACCAATTGAGCCGTTTGACTGCGATCTCGACGCCAGTATCGAGTTACAACTACCAACTGGGACCAACGGGTAATCGGTTGAGCGCGACGGAAGGCAACGGGCGCACACTCAGTTGGAACTATGATGGGATTTATCGGCTGACCAATGAATCGATCAGCAGCGATCCAAGCGGGAATAATGGCTCTATCAGTTATGCCATGGATGCGGTAGGAAACCGTCTCTCCGCCACTTCCACTCTTAGTGTGGTTCCATCGGGAAGTTGGACTTACAACGCCGATGACCAGATTTTGTCAGAGACCTATGACGCAGACGGCAATGTCATCGCAGCGAACGGCTATGTGATGACCTATGACGCCGAGAATCATCTGATCTCCAAGATAGGCAATGGGATCACAGTCACAATGGTCTACGACGCCTTCGGGAATCGTGTTGCTAAAACTGTAAACGGCGTAACAACAAAGTATCTGGTCGAAGATGATGTCAACCCCACGGGCCTTCCACAGGTTTTGGAAGAAACGGTCAATGGAGTCGTCCAGCGCACTTATACCTACGGCTTGCAGCGCATTAGTGAGAGCCAGTTCATTAATAACACGTGGACCACTAGCTTTTATGGTTACGACGGCTCTGGTAGTGTCCGCCAGCTAACTGACTCCACAGGTAAGATAACCGACGAATACGAATACGACGCCTACGGCAACTCCTTCACCAAGTCCGGCACAACTCCCAACAATTACCTCTACCGCGGCGAACAGTTCGACTCTGATTTGGGCCTCTACTATCTGCGCGCCAGATACTACAATCCCTCAACTGGAAGGTTCCTCAGCCGCGATCCGCTTGATGGAAATGCAATTAATCCAGCATCGTTGCACAAGTACTTGTATGCCAATGGCGATCCGGTTAATGTTATCGATCCTACAGGACGAGGAGGAGACACGATTGAAACTGTCTTTACTACAACAGAGATCGCTACACCAACGGAGGAATTTCTTGCTGCGCATCCGCTAGCGGTCAAGGCTTTTAATTGCATTGCAGGGTTCGTTCTTTTCATCGCAGGCTTAAAGGATAGTAGCCTAATTTTGGCCGGCGCTGGTGCTGGTGTAGGGTGGTTTGGTTGTATATCGGGATAAGGCGGAGGGTCGGAATGAAACAAATCGTGACATTAGCTGGACATCTGCGCATTCCTCTGATT
>CAWJDN010000101.1:0-42078 GCA_963840985.1 uncultured Acidobacteriaceae bacterium | reverse complement strand
AGCGCGGCGTCACCATCCTCTCCGTCAACCTCCATCCCGACTGGTGTAACTTCCCCCTCCAGGACACGCTCTCCGAGCGCTGGAGCAAGCCTGTCCGCGTGGGCAACGACGCCGATATCGCCGGTTATGGAGCCATTCAGGGCCAGGGCGTCGAGCTGGTGCTCACCCTGGGCACGGGCATGGGCAGCGCCCTCTTCACCAGCGGCCACCTCGTCCCCGGCCTGGAGTTGGCTCACCACCCCTGGCGCAAAAAAGGCATGACTTACGAGGACTACCTCGGCCGCCGCGGCCTCGACAAGTACGGCAAGGCCCGCTGGAACGACTTCCTCGAAGCCGCCATCCATCAAACCGAGCAGCTCTTCAACTGGGACCACCTCTACCTGGGCGGCGGCAACACCAAAAAAATCCTCTTCAAGCCCGCCAAAAACGTCACTATCGTCTCCAACGAAACCGGCCTCCTCGGCGGCGTCTTTCTGTGGAAGGATCAGGGGTAAGGCGGGAGTGGGCTGGTAGCTCAGGGATTTATCCCTGACATTTCGATGACGATAGAGGAGCGGCCTTTACTCCCTCCAGACTGCGCCCTATCTCTTGGCCTTAGACTCTTTTTCTTTTTTCTGCGCCTCCGCCCCCAGTGCCATCATGTGGTCCCAGGTCGGCTGTAGCTGTTGTGGATCGAGGATGCAATTAACAAACATGAGCCGGATATCCCCAAAAGTATTACCTGCGAAATCGCGATAGTTTTCTGGCAACGGCGGACCGCCGGGAGTTCCCGCCGGAGGAATCACGCGTGGGAGTTGGAAGGCATACATGCTGCCGCCGGCCAGGGCTTCATGCGGATACTGCATGAGCCAGATACAGTTGTGACTTTCCTGAATCAGGTTGGCGGAGACAAAGGCCCACTGGCCTCCATCTTCGGGCACAACCTTCTGACAATTCCATAAGTTCGATTCAGGAACATACACCGCGGGATCGTAAAACCCAAACCCATCGATCAAGACGTGGGTCAGGCCATGCTGCTGTACGAAGTTCTTGACATCGGGAAGGCCCTGGCTCCAGTCGAGATTGGAATCGGCCACCAAGAGGTAGCCGGGACGGCCGCCGCTCAATGAATTCAGGAATGGAAGATAGTAGGGATAGGCGCGAACTGCCGTCGCAACCGAAGCCAGCGCCAATGCTACCGTGAGCCAGAGGCCGGCGCGGGCGGCAGGCCAGCCTGAACTCCGCAGTTGATTCAGGGCTCGCGGCAACGGCGCCAACAGCAGTATCAGCAGCGCAAAGGAAACAGAGAAGTGGCGGATGCTGAACTGGTAGCGGCTGAGGATGCATGCGCCTGTGAAGACCACGAGGAAAACCCACACAGCCCGCCAATGCAACTCCATCCCTTCCGGTATTACGGCGAGGCGTACAGGACGAAACTTAGCAACGAGTCCAACGACCAGCGCGAGAAGGAGCAAGAGGAGGAAGGCTATCGGGGATTTCAACAAGAACAGGACAGGAAAGAAGAACCATACGCCATGCGGGTATGTGTGTCCTAGTAGGTAAGCAGGCGGTTTCCCGGTAACGGCGAAGATCGTCAGACCGCGCAGGTAGATCGCGGGTGGCATGAGCAATCTGCGCAGCAGCAAGGCCGCCGGGTTGTTTCCTAGAAACCCCAGAGAATCAGTTGGCTCATTCCACGAGAGGACAAAATAGACGGCATAGACGACCAGAGCAGCCACAAGGACGCCCTTGAAGAGACTCCGCCAGCGCAAACGACGCCATGCGCGAAGCTCCGTCTTGTCTGCCGGCTGTTCCGGCGCCGGATGCCAACGGAGGCTGAGAATGAAAGCAGGAAAACAGAAGAACAGAAGTCCTGAAGAAAACTTGGACAGCAGCGCCCCGCCAAAGGCGAGGCCGAAGAGCAGAACCGTCCTACGCGAAGGCGTGCGCCACATGCTGGCAAAGGCCCACAATGTCAGCACGACAAACAACGCGATTGCCATGTCGGTCAGGACTAGAGGGCCGAAGGCGAGCATGAAAGGCATGGTGGCATATGCGCAAAGGCAGAGTAGTCCGCCCCACTTGTCGCCCAGGCGAGAGCCATAGAGAAAGAGAACGACCCCCAGAACAAGTGTCAGAAGTAGCATGGGTTGGCGCGCCCAAAAGACCGTCGCGATAGGGTCATTCCACCGCGCGATCAGCCAGTGGCCGAAGATCCATTCACCGAGATACTGTTTGAACATCCCACTGCCGCTGAAGGTCCACGATACTTGAGAATAGTCGGCATGCACACCGCGAACCACAAGCGGCACAGCGGCCAGCACCTTCGCTAGCGGAGGGTGTTCCTCGTTCATCCGCATGTCCAGCTTCTGCAGATAGCTCACACCCGCCCCGATGTGCGCGATTTCATCAAAGGTGAGTGATTCGCGTCGCGCAGCCCCGTCAGCAAGCAGAGCCATCAAGGCAAGGAGCAAAACTGCCCCGGCAAGAATAATTCTTGAGGATTGTATTTTCATGCGTGTCATCCAGATTACAGAATAAATGGAAAGGTAACAACTCCAAACGAACTCGATGAGCCACAAGGCCGCATTTTAGTCAATGCGGTATATACGTCCAAACTTCAAATCAGGTTCCGTCAGCCCAAATGAAGCTCTTTTCAAGGAACTTTCTGAGATAACGTAGACATAAAGCGGGTGGGTGGCCCATCTCCCGGGTCACGGAAATCTGAAACCGGGGTGTTCCAGGTTCCACTATTGGGACTTGTGAGTTCCGCTGCTCTGCCAATAACCGCTCGCCCCACCGCATGGTGCCCCAGGTCCCTCGCATTTGGGGACCTGGGATATCACGAACGCCCATGCGAGTGGATAGCGAGCGTTTGGCCCCGCCGCAGATAACTGCTTGGACGGCCAGTCTTTGCAGATTATTACCCCACTTCGCTACACAATGATCCTCAGAACTCTTCATTCAAATCACCGTCCGGCACGTCTTTTTCGTGCCGCCCTTAAGCCGAAAGTTGCCAAAAGAGGCCGATACGTCACGTAACTCCTTTGCCAGGAATATTTTGCAGGGAACTTCTTTGTTATGAGGATTTTACAGCGCAACCCTGCCCGTAAACTCAAGAAAACAAGGAATTTGTTTACAAAATAGGGGTGGGGGTACCCGATGTGCCTCAGCTACGCCTCGGCGGCTTCAGTCCCAGCTCCCGCATCGCGATTTGCAAATCGGCCCAGGCTTCCTTCTTCTGGCGGGGATCGCGCAGCAAATACGCCGGATGGTAGGTAACGATGAGCTTGGTCCCGCGCACGGCGTGAACTCGTCCGCGCAGCCCGGCCAATGGTTGCCGCGTGCCTAATAGCCATGTGGCCGCTGTAGCGCCCAGCGCGACCAGCACCTCCGGGCGCACCACGTCGATCTGGCGAAAGAGAAACGGCGAGCACGTTGCGCCTTCTTCCGGCTCCGGCACGCGATTATTCGGCGGACGGCATTTGACCACGTTGGCGATGTAGACCTCTTCGCGCTTCAATCCCATGGCGGCGATCATGTTGTTCAACAGTTGCCCCGCCTTGCCCACAAACGGCAGCCCCTGCGCGTCCTCGTCGGCGCCCGGACCCTCGCCGACAAACATCAGCCGCGCCGCCGGCGAGCCGTCGCCAAAGACCAGCTTGTTGCGGCCTTTGTGCAACGCGCAACGGGTGCACTCGCCAAGTTCTTCGCGGATAAGTTGCATAGCGGCTGTGCGCTCAGCCGCTGGAACGGCCTCGGCGATTGCGGGAGCATTTGGAAATGGCTTGCGGGGCGGAATGGTCGGTTCCTCTAATTGGAAGGTCTGAGATGCGGATTCTGGTTGGGATTCGTCCAGCTCGACGGTTAATTGGGTTACCAGCGCAGTGTTTACGGGGCGGCGATAAAACTCAGTGAGGCCAAGATCGCGATAGAAGCGGACGCGGGCCAGTAATGCCTGGCGGGTTGCGGGATCGAGCGATTGCGCCAACGTCTTTACTCCACGGTCGCGAAAAACTAGCCGGCCAGGATGGGAACGGCAGGTCCATCGATTGTCGGCTTGACCACCGGCACATCTGCTTTGACGTAAGCAATCTTGCCTGCGTCGATCTCGTCCTGGGCGATGCGACAGGGCTTGGTGGAATGGGTAGGAACTAGGGCGTGCGAGCCGCTCTGCAACTGGCGGGCGCGACGTGCGGCTACCATCACCTTGCGGTAGTTCGAGTCGAAGCCGGTTTCAATCGTCATCTGAGTCCTCTCCAAAATTAAACTGCTGCTGGTCTAGCGGATAGCCGATCTTGAAGGCCTCCAACACGGGTTTCAGCCGCTCTTGCGAGTTGACCTGCAGACAGCCCGCCGCTACCTCCAACACCCGGCGCGAACGGAAGGCAATCGGCTCGGCGTTGCGATAGAAGCGTTCGGCCTGAACAATGGCTTCCAGTTGCGCCACCGCCCGGTCGAGAATGTCGTTGACCAAAATATAGCCGTATTCGCGATAATTCTCAATCTCCCGTCTGGCCGCGTCCAGCCGGCGGAAGACCTCTGCCTCGTCCACCACCCCTTCGGCGCGGCTGCGATTGCGCAGGCGGGTGCGCAGTACTTTGGGGTTGGGCGGCAAAACAAAGATGCTAACCGCCTCGGGCATGGCGGCACGCACCTGTGCCGCGCCCTGCACATCAATGTCCAGAACCAGGTCGTGGCCCTCCCGGCGGGCCACTTCCAGCGACGCGCGCGGCGTTCCGTAGAGGTCTTTGCCGAAGACCTCGGCATGCTCCAGAAACTCTCCGGCAGCCACCATCCGCTCAAACTTTTCGCGGCTGGTGAAGTGGTATTCGCGTCCGTCCTGCTCCGAGCCTCGCGGCAGACGCGTGGTCCAGGAAACGGAAAACTCAATTCCCGTCAACTGCTTGCGCACTTCGCTCACCAGCGTGCTCTTGCCCGAGCCTGAGGGCGCCGAAATGATGAAGAGAATTCCTGCCACGGTACGATTTGTCCTTTGGATGCTTCTGTTGAAGTTTACGCCTGCTGGTCTTTTTATTCCACGTTCTGAATCTGTTCGCGAGCCTTTTCGATCTCCGACTTCATGGCCAGTCCCAATTCGGTGATGCGGGTTCCCTTCCCTCCAGCGCCTCCGGTCTTTGAGAGCATGGTATTGGCCTCGCGATTCATCTCCTGCAGCAGGAAGTCGAGCTTCTTGCCCACTTCGCCTCCGCTGGCGAGCAGCTCGCGGAAGTGGCCAATATGGGTGGTCATGCGCTCCAGTTCCTCGGCGATGTCGCTGCGCTCCACCAGCACGGCAACCTCCTCCAGCAAACGCTGGCGATTGAACTCCGGGCCGGTGGCCGCCAGCAGCCGCTCGGTGAGCCGAGCTTGATAGCGCTCTTCGACCTCGGGCCGCAGCGCCGCCACGCCCTTGGTAGCTGCGGCCAGACGGTCCAGCGTGCCGCGCAGTATAGCCTCCAGCGCCTCGCCCTCCCGCGCTCGCATGATCTTTAATTGCTCCAGCAACGGCCCGATCTCGCGTTGCACGCTTTCGGTCAGCGCAACCTGCTCCTCGTCACCGTTCGAGCGATTATCATTCTGTAATACACCGGGCAAACGCAGAATGGCGTTCAGGTCCGGCTGTTGGCCGCTGAGTCCATGCTCCTCACGCGCCGCTGTAAACGCCACAAGGTATCCGTTCACCAGCTCCCGGTTGTATCCGGCCGTCTGCTGGCTGCTGCGGTCAATGGAGAGAGTCAAATCGACGTGGCCGCGAATCAGATTGTCTTTGATCGCCTTGCGCAGCTCCATCTCCAGCGCGTCCATTCCCGAAGGCAGGCGCATCTGCACGTCAAGAAAGCGATGGTTCACGCTCTTGACCGTGAGCGTATAGCTGAGCTGGCCCTCATTAGGGAGGGGGACGCAAATTTGAGCGCGCGCGAATCCGGTCATCGAATAGATTGGCATTTTGCTATTTCCCGTTCCCCGTTCCGATATTTTCCGGAACGTCCATGAATTGCAGTTGATAAAGCCGCTGATAAGTGCCGGATGCGCTCAACAGTTCGTCGTGGGATCCGATGGCTGTGATGCGCCCGTCCTCCAGCACCGCGATGCGGTTGGCGCGGCGAATGGTCCCCAGCCGGTGCGCGATTACCAGCACGGTACGGTTCTGCATCAGGTTGCCTAGCGCGGCCTGCACCAGCGATTCACTTTCAGCGTCCAGCGACGAAGTAGCCTCGTCGAGAATCAGAATCGGCGCGTTCTTTAATAGCGCACGCGCAATCGCCAGCCGCTGCCGCTCGCCGCCACTGAGCCGGAAACCTTTTTCGCCGATCACTGTGTCGTAGCCTTGCGGCATTTGCAGGATAAAGTCGTGGGCCAGGGCGTTGTGCGCTGCCTCTTCCACCAGCTTCATCTGTGTGTCGGGCTGTCCGTAGGCGATGTTATTGCGTACCGTGTCGTTGAAGAGAATCGTCTCCTGCGTTACCTGAGCAACCTGGCGGCGCAGCGAGGCCAGCGTCAGGTCGCGCAGGTCGTAGCCGTCAATGAGAATTCGGCCGCTGGTTACGTCAAAGAAGCGCGGAATCAGATTGGCCATGGTGGTTTTGCCCGCACCGCTGGGGCCAACCAGCGCCAGCACCTCACCTGCGTTTATATCCAGATCGACGTTGTGCAGAATCTGGTGCTCGCCCTCCTCGGTGGAGTAGGAGAAACCCACGTTTTCAAAGCGTATGGAATTTTGAAAGCCTTTCAACACGACCGGATGCTGGCGTTCCTTCACATCGTCCTCGGCGTCGAAAAAGCCGAAGATCGACATGGAGGCGCCCATGGCTCCCTGGAAACTGTTGTAGAAGTACGCGAACTTGCGCACCGGATCGTAGAGTTTGAAGAGAAGGATGATGAATGCGCCGAACATGCCCATGGTCATGCGGCCATGCATGATTTCATTGCGCCCAATGAACAGCATCATGGCAATGGCCACCGCGCCGATCGAATCCATCAACGGCGAGCTGATGGATTGAATGCGCACATTGCGCAGGTTGGCGCGGAAGAGGCGTCTGGCCGCATTCCTGAAGCGTACGACCTCCCACATTTCGGTGTTGAAGGCCTTCACGATGCGGTTGCCGGTCACCGTTTCATGAAGAATGTTCTGTATTTCGGCTAGCTTGTCCTGCCCGGTGCGGGTGCGGGTTCGCACTTCACTGCCGATCTTGCGCGCGGAGGTAACCACTACAGGGATAAAGAGCACCAGCGCCCAACTGAGCTCTCCTCCGAGTTTGATGACGAAGACCAGTCCGACGACAAAGGTGAAGAACTGTTGCAGAAATTCGCTGATGACCGTGCTGACCGCAATCTGTACGCGGTCTACGTCGTTGATAAGTGTGGAAAGAATGGTGCCTGTGGCGTGCTTGTGAAAGAAGCTGGCGGAACGCCGCATCGTGGCTTCATAGAGTTGGTTACGCAAATCCATGATGGTGCTGAAGCCGGCGTAATTGACTAGGTAAGTGCCTGTGTAATCGCACAGGCCTTTGATCAGCGTGGCAACGATCAGCGCGAAGGCCACCACATCCCAGGCGTTGTGGATGTGCAGAAAATGGGGAATCATGAGCCGCAGGTC
The DNA here is from genome assembly GCA_963840985.1 of uncultured Acidobacteriaceae bacterium. Taxonomy (GTDB): domain Bacteria; phylum Acidobacteriota; class Terriglobia; order Terriglobales; family Acidobacteriaceae; genus Telmatobacter. Next base: position 34,499 of record CAWJDN010000101.1, on the reverse strand, counting down.
GACGTGCCATGGGCTCTTGACAAGTCCCAGTGTGATGGGACCTTCGGGTGCGTGGGGGTCCAAAACCTGGTCGAAGATGGGCTGAAGGAGTAGGATGCGAAAGGTGTCCAGCAGGCCAACCATGGCCAGCAGCAGCACTCCGGCCAGCATGTGCAGCCAGTAGGGCAACCCGTAGCGCAGCAGGCGCAGAAATCTTGTCATGCCGGTTGACCCATCGGACGGACGCGAGTGTCCATCTCCGCATTATATCTGGAGCGTGCGGCAGATATTCCGATGCAATCCAACTCCGGGAAGATTTAGAATGATCCTTGACGTATATTCATTGTCCTGCGCCGGCTTGCCGGCGGGAAAGCGCTCCTTTATCCGTATGCAACGCTGGTCAAAACTTTTTATTCCCACGCTTCGCGAGGCCCCGGCAGACGCCGAAGTGGCCAGCCACCGCTTCCTCGTTCGCTCCGGCTACATCCGCCAGCTCGGCGCGGGCATTTACAGCTACCTCTTCCTCGGCCAGCGCTCCATCAACAAGATCATCGGCATCGTGCGCGAGGAGATGGACAAGATCGGCCAGGAGTTCTATCTGCCGGCCATTCATCCGCGCGAAGTGTGGGAGCAAAGCGGCCGCTGGACAACCATGGGCGACAATATGTTTCGCCTCAAGGACCGCAAGGGAGCAGACCTCTGCCTGGGCATGACCCATGAAGAGATCATGACCTCTATCGCCCGCAGCGAACTGCGCAGTTATAAGCAGCTGCCGCAAATCTGGTACCAGATTCAAGCCAAGTTCCGCGATGAACCGCGTCCCAAATCGGGTTTGCTCAGGGTGCGTCAATTCATCATGAAGGACGCCTACTCCTTCGACATAGACAAGACCGGCCTGGACAAGAGCTTCGATCTGCACGATGCTGTCTACCGCAAAATCTTCTCCCGCTGCGGTCTGAAGTTTGTCGCCGTCGAGGCCGACTCCGGCTCTATGGGCGGCTCGCAGTCGCAGGAGTTCATGGTCTACACCGACGCCGGCGAAGACCTGATCGCAAGCTGCCCAGTATGCCATTACGCAGCGAATCTGGAGAAAGCCACTTCACTTCTGGTGCCAGTCGCTGAGATGAAGCCGACGGGTGACGGAAAGCCGGAGTTGGTCTCCACTCCAGGCTGCGGTGCTATTGCCGACGTGGCCGCGTTCTTCAAGATTTCTCCAGCCTCCGACATCAAGTGCGTGGCCTACATGGCGCTGAAACACGGCGCTCCGTCCGCCAAAGAGAATAGTTGGCACGGGGTTGCGGCCTTTCTGCGCGGCGACCACCAGGTCAATGAAACAAAACTCCTCGGATCAATCGCCGCGGCTGAACTGCGCACCATGCAGACCGAGGAGCTGGAGAAGTACTTCAACGGACCGGCTGGTTTTCTTGGACCCGTGGGCCTTAAGCCCGATGCGAAACCGCTTGGTGACGGCTTGACGGTCGTCGTGGACTCGTCCCTCGAAGGCCGCAAGAACATGGTCTGCGGAGCTAACAAACTCGATTACCACCTGCGCAACGTTGCGCCGGGCCGTGATTTCTCCTGGACCCTCATGGCCGACATTCGCAGCGTCAACGAAGGCGAAGCCTGCCCCAAGAGCGGTTGCTCCAGCAAGCTCGTTGTCGGCAAGGCCGTCGAGGTCGGCCACATCTTCAAGCTGGGCTACAAGTACTCCGAATCGATGGGCGCGCGGGTGCTGGACGAAAACGGCAAGGAAATTACGCCCATCATGGGCAGCTATGGTATCGGCATCGAGCGCATCCTCACCGCGGCCGTCGAGCAGTCCAATGATGCGAACGGATTCTGGCTGCCGGCCTCGATTGCGCCCTTCACGGTGGTGGTCACGGTCACCAACATGACGGACGCGCTGCTCCGTGAGACAGGCGAAAAACTCGCCGCCGAGCTTGAAGCAGCCGGCCTCGACGTGCTGCTTGATGACAGAGATGAGCGTGCCGGCGTCAAATTTAAAGACGCGGACCTGGTGGGCATTCCCTACCGCATCAACGTAGGCAAGAAAGCCGCCGAAGGCAAAGTAGAACTGGTAACGCGCGCGACGGCAACCAGCATGGACGTCGCGTTGCCGAACGCGGTAGCGCTGGTGAAGAAGCGCGTCGAGGAAGATGATCTGCGGTCGGCGGTCGGAGAGTAATGTTTTCTCTTCAAGCATTTTCACTGCGTTCTGATAATACTCTGGCTTTATGGTTTCCCGCTTTTGCGCCACAATAATGGCACTAGGATGGAGTGCCCAGATTAGGATGGCTCCCTGTGACGTGGATGGAATTATGCGGTCTGGCTCGAAGGAAGCTTGAAGGAGCGGTGATGTTGTTGAAGATCAGGATTCCGAAGTTTTTGAGCAATCAACCCTGGCAGACTCTGCTGCTGCGAGTTGGGCTGGCGGTGTTTGCGGCGGTAGTGCTGGTGTTTTTTTCGGTCTTCGGCTTTTATTACATCAAATATAAGCACGTTGTGGATGACCGCCTGAAGGAGCCGATCTTTGCCAATACCGCCAAGATCTACGCCGCGCCGCGCGAGGTGCGCCCAGGGCAAAAGCTCTCTGTGCGGCTGATCGCCAACGAGCTGCATGCGGCCGGCTACTCGACTGATGGCGCCTCACAGTCCTCTGAACTGGGAACCTATAAAGAAGGCGTGCAAACCATCACCGTGCACCCCGGCCCGCAATCCTACCACGCGCAGGATGGCGCTCAGATCCACGTCAGCGCCGGGGTAGTGGATTCGATCACCGACGATCACGGCCAGCCACTTTCCAGTTATGAGCTGGAGCCGCTGCTCATCACTGGCCTCAGCGACGACGCTAACCGCACCAAGCGCCGTCTGCTCACCTATAACGAGATTCCGCCAAATCTGATCAACGCTGTTCTGGCCATCGAAGATCGCCGCTTCTTCGATCACAGCGGCGTGGACTACATAAGCATCGTCAGTTGGGCCTGGCATGATGTGATTCGCGATCGCAAGCATCGCGGCGGGGCTTCCACCTTGACGATGCAACTGGCCAAGCTGCTCATCGTCGCCGACACCGGTACAATTCGCTACAAGATCTCCCAGATTGCAGTTGCCTTCCAGCTCGAACACCGCTTCAACAAGCAGCAGATATTCGAGATGTACGCAAACGAAATCAACCTGGGCCAACGCGGCAGCTTCTCCATTAACGGCTTTGGCGAGGCATCGCAGGTTTACTTCGGCAAGGACGTGCAGCATCTCACTGTCGCCGAGTGCGCCTTTTTGGCCGGCATCATTCAGCGGCCCAACTACTTCAATCCCTTGCATCATCCCGACCGCGCCATCGAACGGCGCAACCTGGTGTTGGACGGGATGGTCGAAACCGGCGCCATCACCAAGGAGCAGGCCGAGCACGCCAAGGCAGAGTCGCTCAAGCTGAATGCGCAGAGCGTGGATGCCAGTGAGGCGCCGTACTTTGTGGACCTGGTGCATGATCAATTGGTGCAAAAGCTGGGCGACCGCGACTTCAACCGCGAAAGCCTGCACATCTACACTTCGCTGGATCCCGACCTGCAACGCGTTGCGACGGACACGGTCGAATCCACTATTCATGTGGTGGACGAACAAGTAGACAAGCTGCATGCGAAAGAAAAGAAGCGCGGAGAATCGTACATATATCCGCAGGTGGCACTGGTGGCGCTCAATCCGCACACCGGCCAGGTGCTGGCGCTGGTCGGCGGGCGCAGCTATGGCACCTCGCAGTTGAATCATGCCGTGGCCAAACGCCCCACAGGCTCCATCTTCAAGCCGTTTGTTTATGCCGCGGCCTTTTCGACGGCCGCCGAGGGCACCATCCTGCCCGGACAAACTAAGCTCTTCTCGCCTTTGACCATTTTGAAAGATGAACAGACCACATACGGAGCTGGCACGGAATTCGAGTACACGCCGCACAATTTTGAAGATGAGTATTTCGGCGATGTGACGGCGCGCGAGGCCCTGCAACACTCACTCAACAATGCCACCATCAGCCTGGCTTCCATGGTAGGCTTCGAACGCGTAGCCGCGCTGGCTCGCGACGCTGGCGTGAAGAGTGCGCGTGGAACTCCCGCCATGGCTATTGGCGCTTATGATGCAACCCCGATGGAGATGGCCGGCGCCTACACCATCTTTGCCAACGGCGGCATGCGACTGGAACCCTGGATGCTGTCCAGCGTCCGCACCAACACCGGCGATGTCATCACCGACTATTCGCACGACTCTAAACAGATTCTTGACCCGCGCGTAGCCTATCTGACCGTAAGCCTGATGGAAAACGTGATCGATCACGGCACCGGCGCAGCCGTCCGCGCACGCGGTTTTCTCAATCCCGCCGCCGGCAAAACCGGCACCAGCCACGACGCATGGTTTGCCGGCTTCACCTCCAACCTGTTGTGCATCGTGTGGGTGGGCAACGATGACTACACCGATGTGCAGATCGAGGGCGCTCACGCCGCCGCGCCCATCTGGGCAGAGTTCATGAAGAAGGCCGTCCAACTGCCGCAGTACTCCGACACCAATCAGTTCGTACCACCCCAGGGCGTCGATATCGTAGCCATCGACAGGGCCAGCAAGCTGCTCAGCGACGCCACCTGCCCGGACAGCTTCAATGCCGCTTTCCTGACCGGTACCGAACCTACGGAAACCTGCGACCACCCCGCCGAGCACCGCAGCCTGCTGCAAAAACTCTTTGGCACGGGAAAGGGCGATAATTAGCGATTACAAGTGAGCTTTCAAGCACTTTGTCCATGACACTTCCAGAACTCCGCTAAATGTTTTATAGTTCCAATGCCATGAAATTAACAATTCGCATCTTCTTTTCGACCCTGCTGGCGCTTGCCGGCTTGCTCTTGAGTGTCTCCACCCCGGCGCAAAACGCCGCCGCAACCCCGCCCACAGCCAAGCCCACGGTCGCCGAGGCCCTTGCCTTCATCGACAGCGCGGAAAAGGAACTGGCCGTGATGAGCGTCGAGATTAACCGCGCTGGCTGGGTCCAGGAGACCTACATCACCGACGATACCGTCGCGCTGAACGCCGCCGCCAACGACCGTGCGATTGCCCGCATGACCGCGCTCATTTACGAGTCGCGCAAATTCGACGGTCTCCCGCTGCCGCCCGACGCGGCGCGCAAGCTGCTGCTGCTCAAGCTGGGCATCGGACTGCCCGCGCCCATGGACCCGGCCCTGCGCGCCGAGACCACGCAAAAGGCCGCCCAGCTCGACGCCGCCTATGGCCGCGGAAAGTACTGTCCGGACTCGAACCCCGACCACTGCCTGGGCATTGACGAGATCAACCTCAAGATGGCCGCCAGCCGCGATCCCAAAGAGCTGGCAACTCTGTGGACGGGCTGGGAGGAGGTCGGCAAACCGATGCGCCCCGACTATGCCCGCCTGGCCGAGTTGAGCAATCAGGGCGCGCGCGAACTGGGCTTTGCCGATACCGGCGCACTGTGGCGCTCGCAGTACGATATGACCCCCGAAGAGTTTTCTGCTGACATCGAGCGCCTCTGGACCCAGGTTGAGCCGCTCTACCGCGAGCTACACACCTACGTCCGCCGCAAGCTCATCGAGAAGTACGGCGACGCCGCGCGCCGGCCCGACGGCATGATTCCCGGGCATTTACTTGGAAATATGTGGGCTCAGGAGTGGGGCAACATCTACGACGTAGTCGCGCCACCCTCCGGACCGATGCCTTACGACCTGGGCGCCATCCTCAAGGCGCGCAACACAGACCCACAACAACTGGTGCGCTACGGTGAGGGCTTCTACAAGTCGCTGGGCTTCGACGCCCTGCCTGACACCTTCGGGCAGCGCTCCATGCTTTCTCATCCGCGCGACCGTGAAGTGGTCTGCCATCCCAGTGCATGGGACATCGACAATCAGCGCGACGTGCGCATCAAAGCCTGCTTCCAGCCCACTGAGGACGACTTTGTCACCGTGCACCATGAGTTGGGCCACAACTACTACCAGATGGCCTATCGCAACCAGCCCTACTTCTTCCAAAACGGCGCTAATGATGGCTTCCACGAGGCCATCGGCGACGCCATCGCACTGAACGTGACTCCGGATTACCTTAAGAAACTGGGCCTCATCGACCAGGTTCCGCCGCCTAGCGCCGACATTCCGCTGCTGCTGCACACGGCTCTGGACAAGATCGCCTTCCTGCCCTTCGGCCTGCTCATCGACAAGTGGCGCTGGCAGGTCTACTCCGGAGAGGTCACGCCGGAGCACTACAACAGCGCATGGTGGGCTCTGCGCGAAAAATACCAGGGCATTGCCCCGCCAGTGGCTCGCAGCGAGGCCGACTTTGACCCCGGCGCCAAGTACCACATCCCCGGCAACGTACCCTATATGCGCTACTTTTTGGCCCGCGTCTACCAGTTCCAGTTCTATCGCGCCATGTGCCAAGCCGCCGGCTACAAGGGGCCCCTGAATCGTTGCTCGGTCTACGGCTCAAAGGAGGCTGGCGCGAAGCTCAATGCAATGCTGGAGATGGGCGCCTCCAAACCCTGGCCGGAGGCGCTCAAGACCATGACCGGAACCGACAAGGCCGACGCCTCGGCCATCGTCGAATACTTCCAGCCGCTGATGGACTGGCTCAAGGAGCAAAACAAGGGCGAGAAAGAAGGCTGGACGTTACCCGCCGACGCTCTAAAGTAACGGAAGTTTCGCCGGAAATTTATGCCACCATGGTTTATCTTCGAATCACAGCAACTTTCGACTTCCGACCGGGTTAGATTGTTGGATCTCGTTGACATGAACACTGCAACACTGCAACTGGTTGTCCGGAGGTGGAAGATGAAGAGTTTTAAGCGTGTGAGTAGTTCCTTGCTCTTTGTTTCAATAATGTTGTCAGCTACTTTGTTGGCAACAGCCCAATACCATCCAACCTATCACCCGCCAGCTCCGACCTATCATCCGCCGGCTCCGACCTATCACCCTCCTGCTTATCATCCACCTGCTCCTGCCTATCATCCTCCGGCTCCGGCCTATCACCCGCCGGCTCCGGCCTATCACCCGCCGGCTCCGGCCTACCATCCGTCTCCATCGACCCCGGCCTATCACCCGTCTCCATCGACTCCGGCCTACCATCCGAATCCGTCGACCCCGGTGCATAGCTATACGCCGGGCTCGCCATCGGGCAGCCATACAACGGGTACACATACTTCTACGGGCGCTACTGTCTACACCCCACACACATACACCCCCGGCGCCTCGACTGCGTCCCATCCCTCCGGCAGCACCTCCGTCAGCGGGGCAGAAGTCAGGAGCGCGAACGGGGTTACTACATACACTCCACATGCCTCGACTGGCAGTTCGAGCTACAACCCGTCGACTCCACCCTCTGAGCACATCAACTCCAGCACTCCTCCATCCCCAACCATTACAGGCGGCAGCTCCTTTACCCCACGGAACAACTCGCCGGTATCAGAGGCCGGCCGCGGCACTCATGCCGTTTACAGCATTCCAGCGCCCGCGACAGGCGGCAAGCCCGGCGTGAGCGGATCCACGCTTACTCCTGCCGGATCGCAATCCGTGCTGCATCAGGTGAATACCGCGCGCGGCGGCCTCAGCGGCGTCAACCATCGGCCGATTCCGTCTGGGCAGGTGGCTGTGCATACGGATAAGAGCCTGACCGTGATCGCCTCCAATGGCCGCAACTACAATCTGCGCCCTAACGGAACTCTGGCCTCGTACAGTGGGCACGGCCAATCCGCCACCTTTCGCGGCGATGGTCATCTGGCCTCTGTGCATACACCACACATGGACATCGCCCACGGCCCGCGCGGGCAAAGAACCATCATCAGCGAGCGCCCCGACCATGGCAGGCTGGTTTCGAACGGATTGCACCGCGGATATATAGAGCACCCAGTCAATTACCACGGCCACGAATACACCCAGCGGACCTACGTGCATGGAGACCATCGCTTCACGCGCGAATACAACCATTACCACTATCACGGCAGGGAGTTCAATCATTACGTCCCGCGCTACACATACATACCGGCCTTCTACGGTTGGGCCTACTATCCATGGGACTCCCCGGCAGCCTATATGTGGGGATGGATGAGTTCAGCTTGGTTCGCCTGTAACGCGGGATATTTTGATCCGTCCGGCTCCTACCAAAGCGGCGCCGACTGGCTCTCCGACTACTATCTGAGCCAGACGCTATCCGACAGCTTCGACGAGGGAGCTCAGGCCGGTGCAGCCAGTTGCCAAGCCGGTAGCGGGCAGGCAGCAGATGCAGACGCACCCGGCGGCGATATGCAGTCGGCCGACGACGACACTTCTGCCCCGGCCAATACGCCCATCACCCCGGATGTCAAGCAGATGATCGCCGATGAGGTGAAGCAGCAATTGGCCTTCGAGAATGCCGCCGCTGCACAGCCCGATCAGGCGCCCACGCTTGACGACCTGCCGCAGGTGCTAGTACCCAATCATCTGTTTGTGGTGGATCAGGTCCAGAATGTCACCACTGCGGACGGTCAGCAATGCACGCTCTCGGTAGGAGACGTGATCAAGCTGCTGGCCGCGCCGCCTGATGGAGCCACGGCAGCCGACTTGACGGTGGTCAGCACCCACAAGAGCGATTGCCCGGCCGGAGTTACTGTTAGCCTGCCGCTGGAGAGCCTCCAGGAGATGCAGAACAACTTCCGCGCCCAACTGGATTCCGGATTGCAGGCGCTGCGCGAGCAGCAAGGCAAGGGCGGATTGCCCGCAGCACCGATGTCGGCCATTACGCCGCCACCGGTGCCCGCAGATGAGCCCCCGGCTGATACCGAAAATGTGCAGGCGCAACTCGATGCACAGCAGCAACAAGCCGACCAGGCTGAGACCAGCGTGACACAGGTGGCCTTCGCCTCCACCCCGCCAGCGCCGCCGGCACATTAAAGCAGCCTTCGCAGCACTAACCATTCCACGGCGGAAGCAGGGAGCAATCCCTGCTTCCGCAATTGACACATAAGGGAGACATCATCGTGAACATGAGGAATCTGCTAGCGGCGAGCCTGTTATGCGGCCTCGCCTTGACTCTCTCTGCCCAACAGGCCATAGCGCCCCCGCCCAAGCCTGCTGCCGACGGTCCTTCGCTGGCAGTAACCATGCAGTTCATCCAGGACAAGATGAACGATATAGGCAAAGTCAATTTTGTTGAGTTTCTCCAGAATACAAATGACAACAGCACTTTCACCAGCAGTTGGAGCAATGAGGTCACTAAAGCCGTCGCCGATCCGAGCCAGTGCAAAATTTCCTTCCATTGGAGGGTATTTAAGGATGGCGCAAACACGCAGGACCGGGATATCTGGTTCACTATTCGCGATGTCGAGAGCATCGCGATCAAGCCCTATGCACAGTATCAAACCGAGCTGGATGCAAGCCTCGGCAATCCCAATCTGATTACCACATCCACCAACCCGCCCATGACGGCACTGCTGGTGAATCGGCCGCATAACTGGAGCAGCCTCTTCCCATTTACCGACCCCAACCTCGCCGACCGACTGGCCAAGGCGCTCACCCACGCCGTCGAGCTCTGCGGCGGCGGCAACAAGGAGCCGTTTTAAACAAGGAGAGACGTATTCTATGAAAACTTTGCGCATTTTCGTTTCCGTTTTCGTTTCCACAACCTTCTCCGCGGCCTTTGCCCAAACCGCCGTCCCTCCCCCGCCCATGCCTGCCAGCAGCGGCCCCTCGCTGACCGTCACCATGCAATTAATCCAGAACAAGCTGAACGACATCGGACCGGTTTCCTTCGCCGTCTTCCTCCAGAACACAAGTCAAGACAATGCCAGGACCGCCATCGTTTCAAACGAGATCAGCAATGTTTTAGCCGACCAGAGCCAGTGCCGCATCTCCTACCATTGGAAGGGAACAGATCTTGAGGCGTTCCCTGCAAGCGAGGCTGCACCTCGGCGCAAGTTCGAAATCTCACCTCACATCGACGATTTCGCTGATGTCTTCCCGCTGATGATAGCGGCAGAGCGAAAGGCGAAAAGTAGCGCCTACAGGGATTTGGATTATATGTTCTCACTGCGCTCTGTTCAGGAGATTGTGGTTAAGCCTTGGGAACAGCATGGAACCGAATGGCTTGCGAGGAACGGCCACCCCGACACCATAGTCACATCCACCAACCCGGCGATGACGGCGCTGGTGGTGCATCAAGCGCATGGCGTGGAGAATGTCTTTCCCTTCACCGACGCCGATCTTGCTGACCGCGTTGCCAAGGCGCTTACCCATGCCGTCGAGCTCTGCGGCGGTGGCAAATCAGAAGAGCCATTCTAAAGGAGAGAGGTCATGAAGTACATTTTGCGCGTTGTATTTGTCATTTTTCCCGCAGTTCTTTTGAGCATTTCAGCGGTTTCGCAGCAGCCGGTTGCGCCCCCGCCCCAGCCCTCCGATAACGGTCCCTCGCTGGCAGTAACCATGCGGTTCATTCAGGACAAGATGAACGAGCAGGGAAAGATTAACTATGCGCTTTATACGCATGACAACGCCAAGGGAGAAGATTGGCCGGTTTATAACATCAGCATTGAAGCTACCAATGTTGTTGCCGACCCTGCGACCTGCCGCATCACATGGCACAAAGTGACCACAAACGGCGGGAAAGTGGGCATGAATCGGGATTTATCGCTCGATCTACACAATGTGCTGACGTTTGAGGTGAGAACCAGTACCTACGAAGCCAAGATGGAGGACACTGCGAACGGGCATCCTGAGTTGGATAAGCGACAGGATCCGCCCTACTTCGCCGTTACTGCGCGACTCAGGGATAAGACGGAGTCTCCGCTCTTCTTCTCCAGCGAAGAAATCGCAAACCGCATAGCCAAAGCCATGGTCCATGCTGTCGAACTCTGCGGCGGCGGCGGCAGCAAAGAGCCATTCTAGACAAGGAGTATCTTAATAACATGAAGACTCTACGCATCGCCGTCTCCGTTCTTGTACTGACCGCCTTCTCCGCGGCCTTTGCCCAAACCGCCGGCAACAGTCCCTCGCTATCAGCGACCATGCAATTCCTTCAAGCGAAGTTGAACGAACAAGGAAAAATGAGTTGGACTACGCATTATCATGACAGCGCCGATAATACGAATTGGATCTATCAATTCACCTTCGAGGCCGGCAAAGTGGTTGCCGATACGCCGGCCTGTACCATCGCCTATCACTACATCATTATCCGGGACGGCGTTCAGATCTCCGATAGCGATGCTTCATTCAATCTGCACGATGTGCAGGACCTAACGCTGATCACTGGCGATGAGCGTCAGAACAAAAATGATGTGGCCGCAGGGCACCCGACCTGGAACGCAAAGGTCGATCCGCCCGTCTTCGACCTGATTGTGCGTGCGAAGGAGAATGCGGAGTTCTATTTCTTCTTTTTCGATGGGGACACGGCCAACCGCGTGACGAAAGCCATGGGGCATGCGGTCGAGCTTTGCGGCGGCAACCGTGGTTCGTTTTAGTGAGCCGGACTGCCCAGGTCTCGTTTCTGAGACCTGGGAGACCAACCCAACAGCTATTAGTACTCCACAATCGCCATAAACGAATCCGGCTTTAGGCTGGCGCCACCCACTAGAGCGCCATCAATCTCTTCCTCGCCGATCAGCGCGCTAGCGTTGTCCGGCTTCACGCTGCCGCCGTAGAGAATGCGCATATTAGCCGCGACTGCCGACCCTAGCAGTTTGGCCACCTCGGCGCGGATAATCTTATGCGCGTCGACGGCCATCTCTGGGGTAGCCGTCTTGCCGGTGCCGATGGCCCACACCGGCTCATAGGCGATGACGATGGGCTTGGCGGCCTCGGCCGTGATACCGGCCAAAGCTCCCGTGATCTGCGTCTTAAGCACCGAGGCCGTCTTGCCTGCCTCGCGCTCGGCCAGCACTTCGCCAATGCAGACCACCGGCACAACGCCGTGCTTCAGTGCGGTGTGCAGCTTCTTGTTGACGATCTCATCTGTCTCGGCAAAGTACTGACGCCGCTCTGAGTGGCCGATCAGCGTGTGCGTTCCGCCCACGGCCTTCAGTTGGCCCACCGAGGTCTCTCCGGTGTAGGCGCCCTCCTCGGCAAAGTGGATGTTCTGCGCGCCCACGGCCACATTAGAGCCCTTGGCGGCTTCGATCACCGTGGGCAGCAGCACGGGCGATGGAAACAGGGCGATCTCATCGCGCGTATGCCCGGCAACGAGAGGTAAAAAGGCATCGACAAATGCCTTGGCTTCAGCGGGCGTCTTGTACATCTTCCAATTGGCAGCAATCAGTGCTTTACGGGGCATTCTTTTCGACTCCTTGAATTCATCTTAGTGGATGCAATCCGGTCCCAGAGTGATGGCGGGCACAATTACGGTATAGCGTTTCATCTTCCTACCACGGTTTATTTCAGCTTCGTCTCAAAGGCCAGTGGGAAGAGCTCACTGAAGGCCATCGTGCAGTCGCCGCCTGTGGAAGGGAAGATCACCAACGCATCGGGAAGGATGAACTCGGAGAGCATCTGGCGGCAGGCGCCGCAGGGCGGACTGGCGGCGGCGTTCAGATTGGCGATGGCGACGGCCTCGATGCGGATTTCAGGCCCAAATTGGGATACAGCCCGCACCAAAGCGGAGCGCTCCGCGCAGATGGTTAGCCCAAAGCTCACATTCTCCACGTTGACGCCGGTGACGATTTCGCCATTAGAGAGCCGGAGCGCAGCGCCCACACGGAAGCTGGAGTAGGGGGCATAGGCGTGCAGAGCGGCCTGACGCGCCGTATCAAGCAGGCTCAAGAGTCTGGTTTCCGCCGAAGACTGGTCTTTCATAGTCTGATTATCTCCCGAAATAGTGAGTATTGAGGTTATAGCATTTGGGCGCTGCTATAAAACGAGGAGTGGGTTGCAGGGAGTGGTAGTGCGTGCTGCCCACTCTTGCGGCAGTAATACAAGAAGTAGATCTTCAGCAATCCCTAATCCTTATTTCTGCCCTTACCTTTCGCCTTCATTCGGTTTCTCAAGTTGAGCCTCATCTTTCCGATAAAGGCTTTAGTACTCCCTGTGCCGGGAGTGTCATTCCGGTCGGGCGGATGAGTGTCACATGGATGAATTGACGCGAGAATTTCTGATCGAGAGCCAGGAAGGGTTAGACCGCATGGAGCACTGTCTAACCGACTTGGAGGAGCGCCCCCAGGATGCGGGGCTGATCGGAGATATCTTCCGTTCGGTTCACACCATCAAGGGGACCACCGGGTTCCTGGGCTTCAAACGGCTGGAGAAGTTGGCCCATGCGGGAGAAAACCTGCTTGGTCTGCTGCGCGAGGGCAAGTTGACCGCCGATAGCCAGATCATCACCGGCCTTTTGCAATTGCTGGATGGACTGCGGTCAATTCTCAAGACAATCGAGGCGGAAAGCAACGAGGGCGTGGGCGAAGATGGGGTATTGATCGGCTGGCTGGAAGAGTTGCAGGCTCCGGCGCAGGCGCAAGTAAAACAGCCGGCCCATGAACGAGCCGGCGCGCATTCGGCAGACGCATATTCCGCGTCTGCTCCTCCCGCCGAGGCTGTCGCCGCGCCGCCCTCCGCCGCTCCGGCGCCGGTTTACCTCAAACCGGTAGAACCTGTCCCGGATTACAAGGAGACTGCGAGCGACCTTGCCCAGCCGCGCGCCCAGGGAACAGCAGTGGAGAGTACGCTGCGCGTCGATGTGACGCTGCTGAACCGGTTGATGAACTTGGTAGGCGAGTTGGTGCTGACCCGCAACCAGGTCCTGCAGGCTACCTCGTCTGATCCCAACATGAACCTGCTCAGCCGCCGGCTGGATATGGTCACCGCTGACCTGCGCGAGAATGTGATGAAGGCCAGAATGCAGCCGGTGTCGAACATCTTCTCGAAGATTCCGCGCATCGTGCGCGATCTTTCGCAATCACTGGGCCGCCGCATCCGCCTGGAGGTCGAGGGCCAGGACACAGAGCTGGACAAAAGTCTGCTCGAAGCCATCAAGGACCCACTCACTCACGCGGTTAGGAACTCACTCGATCACGGAATTGAGCCGCCCGATGTGCGTGTTGCAACCGGTAAGAACCCGGAGGGGACTCTCAAGCTGCGGGCCGCGCAGGAAGGCAGCCACGTCATTATCGAAGTCTCCGATGACGGTGCCGGCATCGATGTGGAGAAGGTGCGCCAGAAGGCCATCGAACGCGGCGTCATCACCCCGGAGCGCGCCGTGCACCTGGGTGAACGCGAGCTGTTGCAACTGATTTTTTTGCCCGGCTTCTCCACCGCCGAGGCGGTAACCAAAGTCAGTGGCCGGGGCGTGGGCATGGACGTGGTGCGTACGAATGTGGAGAAGATCGGCGGCAAGGTCGAGATCGACTCCCACGCCGGCAATGGAACCACGCTACGCATGCGCATCCCGCTTACCCTGGCCATTATTCCGGCCCTGATCGTGCGCAGCATCAACCAGAGTTTTGCGCTGCCACAGGGGGCGTTGTCGGAGTTGGTGCACATTTCCCCCGAACAGTCAGCCACAGCAATCGAATGGATTGAGAACGCGCCTCTCTACAGGCTGCGCGGGAGGCTTCTGCCGCTGGTTTTTCTTAACCGGCTGTTGATGCCCGGCGTGGAACATATGATCGACGCCGAGCGAGGAACTTTCATCGCGGTTCTGGATACTGACGGCCGTCGCTTCGGCCTGGTGGTGGACGGACTGGCCGATCCGGAGGAGATTGTCGTCAAGCCGCTCTCTGGAGTACTGAAGGAGATCGGCCTGTTTTCCGGAGCAACCGTGCTGGGCAACGCCGACCTTGCGCTGATTCTCGATCCAGGTTCAATCGCTCTGAAGGCTGGGGTTATGCTACTCGAAGAAGAAGCCGCCCATGATGAAGGCTGCGAATCCGATGCAGCCAAGGGCCTTGAGTACCTGCTGGTGGAAGCGGCCGGTAGGAAGGCAGCTGTGCCGTTGGCAAACGTGCTGCGCATCGAGCAGTTGCCGCTCCAGCGCATCGAATATATCGGCAACCGGCCGGTGCTCAACTTCGAAGGCCAGCTGCTGCCGGTGGAAGACACGGGCGGCGTGCTGGCTGCCGCACTGACCAATTCCCCGGCGCAGGGTAGCTCCGAACAACAAATCATCGTGGTGGTCTGTAGCGAGGGCAACCGCCAGGTTGGCATTGTCGTTTCTCATGTGCTGGATGTAGCCGCCGGAGGCGATCTGTATGAGGCCGGCACCGATCAGCAAACCGGCGGTGTCACGCTGCTCAAGAGCCAGGTTACCGGCGTGGTTGACCTGAGCGCGGTGGCCCCACTGTCCGCCGGCCAACAGTCGCCTGCTGAGTGCAGCCAGAGAGAGGAGACGATTGCATGAGCACAGCAGCGACTGTAGTGCATCGCAAGAAAAAGAAGGCGGCAACGCAGGTGGAGGTGTGTACGTTGCTCCTGGGCACAAAGTTATATGGCCTACCCATCACTCACATTCTCGAGATTGTTGGCTCTGCCAAGCCGCAGCCGGTTCCGCTGGCGCCCATCTTCGTCGGCGGGCTGGTGCATTATCGCGGCGATGTGTTGACCACCGTGAGCCTTCGCCAGTTGCTGGACTTGCCGCCCAGAGAGGGCAAGCAGGATCTTCTTGTGATCGAGAACGCCGGCGAAATCTTTGGATTGCTGGTGGACTCGGTTAGCGAGGTGCTGGCGGTCTCATCGGCGGACTACGAGCCCAACCCTACGATTCTGGACGAGCGGCGGAGGGCATTGTTTGCCGGTGCTTACAAGCTCAAGGACAGCCTGCTCGTCATGCTGAACCCCGAGCAACTGGACCCCATGCGGCTGAGCGCGGCACGGGCCGCTTAGCTTCATCAGGTTCAGAGCTGTTTATGTCAGGAGGTGACCATGCGAGCTTTGATTATCGATGATTCCCGCTTCGTGAGGGGATATCTGCGCGGCCTGCTTGAAGAAAAAGGATTCGAGTGCGAAGAAGCCGCTGACGGACAGGCCGGCATTGATCAGTTGAAATCGCGCCCGCCCTTTGACCTGGCGCTGGTTGACTGGAATATGCCGGTGATGGACGGGCTGGAGATGCTAAAAAAGTTGCGCTCCGAAGGATTTGCCGGCCTCAAGGTCATGATGGTAACCACAGAGGCGGAAAACGACTATATCCTCCGCGCCCTGGATGCCGGCGCCGACGAGTACCTGATGAAGCCCTTCGACGATGAGGCACTGACAGAAAAGCTGGCCATGCTCGGCTTAGTGGAGGCCTGAAGCATGACCTCCGGCCTGCGAACCAGGATTTTAATCGTGGACGACTCGGCAGTTATGCGGAGCCAGTTGCGCGCTGTGATCAGCATTGATGCCGGTCTGGAAGTGGCCGGCACCGCCGCCGATGGCGAATCGGCCTTGAGTGCCATAGAAACCCTCCACCCCGACCTGATTCTTCTGGATGTAGAGATGCCGGTCATGGACGGACTGGTCACACTCAGGAAGTTGCGCGAGCGGGGACACAGGATGCCGGTCATCATGTGCAGTTCGCTCACCCAGCGCGGCGCCAAGGTGACTATCGAGGCCTTGGCCTGCGGCGCTTCCGACTATGTGGCCAAGCCCGCGGGGCAACCCAGCCGCGAGGCGGCCATGCAGACGCTTAGCCAGGATTTGATTCCCAGGATTCATGCCCTCACCACACATCTGCAGTCGGCCTTGCCGGGCGCAGCGCGCACCCCGCTGCTGGTGCCCATCGCGCCGTTCGAGGCCACGCCGATTTTATCCACTCCAACAGCGCTGGTGATCGGCGTCTCCACCGGGGGCCCCGCGGCCCTCGATATTCTGCTTCCGGGGCTGCCGGCAAACTTCCCCCTCCCGGTTTTGCTCGTGCAGCATATGCCGGAGTTGTTCACCAGTCTGCTTGCCGAGCGGTTGAACAGTCGCTGTCCGTTGCAGGTGCGCGAAGCTGTCGAGGGTGAACCGGTGCTCGTCGGCTCCGTCTACATCGCCAAAGGTAACTGGCATATGGAGGTGCAGCCCGGCGCGCGCATCGGCCTGCCCGCCACGCTGCGCCTGAACCAGGGCGCGCCTGAAAACCACTGCCGCCCAGCCGTCGATGTCCTCTTCCGCTCGGCGGCAACAGTCTACGGCGCGGGCGTGTTGGCCGTGGTGCTTACCGGCATGGGTTCAGACGGCATGTTGGGAGCCCGTATCATCCGCGAGCACGGCGGCAGCGTCCTCGTCCAGGACGAGGCCAGCAGCACGGTGTGGGGAATGCCGGGCGCCGTCGCCGCTGCGGGATTGGCGCACAATGTGCTGCCCCTCAACGCCATCGCTGGTGAGATTCTGCGCATCGTCAGCCGGAACCGCGCGGAAGCGCGCGAGCTCCGGGAGGCAGTGGTCTAATTATGCAAACCTCCTCCAGCGTCG
Source organism: uncultured Acidobacteriaceae bacterium (assembly GCA_963840985.1). Taxonomy (GTDB): domain Bacteria; phylum Acidobacteriota; class Terriglobia; order Terriglobales; family Acidobacteriaceae; genus Telmatobacter. The sequence goes on along the minus strand of CAWJDN010000101.1, from coordinate 17,139 downwards.
ATTACGGCTACCTTCGCCAACTTGTTTTCGGCCTCTCGCAAAACGTGCTCGATTCGTCGCGCGATTACCTCTTCGAGACCCGCCTCACAAAGCTGTTGCGCAATCAGGGCATGACCCACCTGGAGGAGCTTGTCCAGTACCTGAAGATCAGAAAGAACCCGCTCCTCGAACGCTCCATTGCCGATGCTATGACCATCAACGAAACCAGCTTCTTTCGTGATAGCCGTCCCTTCGAGTTGCTGCGCGCGGAGTTGCTGCCCAAGCTCATCGAAGGCCGCCGCTATTTGCGCAGCCTTCGCTTCTGGAGCGCGGCCTGCTCCTCCGGCCAGGAGGCCTACAGCCTGGCTCTGCTCATCCTCGAAGACTTTCCCTTCCTGTCCGGCTGGAATATCCGTATCGAGGGCACCGACATCTGCGCTGAAGTGGTGGAGAAGGCGCAGGCCGGCTGCTATCACCGCATCGAGATGAATCGTGGACTGCCCGCCCGTTTCGTGGTTCAGTACTTCGACCACGCCGGCGAGAATTGGATGGTCAAGCCCGAGCTTCGCAGGATGTGCAACTTCCGCCTGGCCAACCTGTGTTCCTCGCCACTGCCTTTTAACCGCAGCGATGACCGCTTCGACGTCATCCTGCTGCGTAACGTCATGCTCTACTTCTCGCAGGAGACGCGCAAGACCCTTCTGGCCGGCATCCACAAGTTGCTGGCCCCCGACGGCATCCTGATTCTCGGCTCCAGCGAGCAGCCCGCCGATCCCTCTATCTGGACCCCTGTGCTGGCCGGCGGCACCTGCCACTTCCGCCCTCTCCAGCCAAGTTAAAAAAATGGAATAGGTTCAGGGCAGTGGCGCAATCTCCAGTTAGCCGGTCATTCGCTCAGAATGGTTAACTGGTGATAAGCCGACATATCAGGACTGACTGGATTTTATCCCTTGTGAACCCTTCACAGACGTTGCTTAGCTATACGACCTCAGAGAAGATTCGCGTAGCAACTTTTTTGCGCGTTAGTGCACCGTCGGAGTATTCTTGAGGACAATTCCTTTATCTCCAATTTCGATCCCCATTTTCAATGCGGAGTAGTCCCAAATGGATGACGCGGTGGTCAAGGCTTTCAGAATCGGCGAGGCGAACGCTAAGATTGTCACGCTGGCTCAGAACTGGTGCGCGCATTTGCAGATCCAGCGATGGGGTGGTACTGGCATGGTTGAGGAGATGACAGGACTGCCTGTAGGGATGCGCTTCTTTAAGTGTGACTATGCTAGCGCCGCCGGTATGGCGGGGATGGACCTGCGACACATCGCTCTCGATTTTTATGACCGCAACTGCAAGGGATGTGACAAACGTCATCCGGTAAGAATGCCGAATCTCGGTGATCTTGTCGCTGAACGGGAAGAGTTCGCCAAGGACCAAGAGCGAGCGAACTCGATAATACGTGAGGCGAAGACCGCAGCGTATGAAACGAGACGTGAAGCACGAAATGAGGCAAGACTGAATTGTGATGAGCCAACGGCTGGCCTCATCGATGCCATCGAGCGCCTGGATAGCGAGGGCAGCTCAGAAGCCGCTAGTGTCCTCGCTGAAATTGCGAAGGTGGCACCACAACGTTTCGATTCGCGTGTGCAGAGTTTGTTATTCACTCTTGCTGAGGAATCGGATTCGCCTATTGTCAATGAGGGGATACTCGAAACATTACGCTTGGTTTCGACCGATTCTCAACGACTTTGTAGCCTTGCATTGCGCCTTCTTGCAAAACACACAAGCTCGGTGGCGGCAGATGTAGTTTCCCACTTCATCGGCCCGGCACATGCATCCTTGATTCCTGATGCCCTGGGCGCTCTTCTCTATCTCGCGGGTCCAACTGAAAATCATTTTCATTTTCTGGGTAGGGAGAGCGATCCTGAGCCTGCTGGACTCCTCGCAGTCTACAAGGTGGCGCCAGATCTTGTTATGGACGCGATCAAAGCGTCACTCTCTGACTCTCGAAAAATGCCTCGCATAAGGGCCACGAATGCAGTGATGCACCTGCGCGGCATCGATCCTCAGTGCGGTCTTTCCCTAGTGCCCCTTCTGGTCGCATCCACCGAACTGCCTGATGACAAATATTCCATTGGATCGGCGGAAAGTTGGGTCCAAGATCTTCTTGCCAGCATGTTAGAGCACAATTTCGCTGAAGTTGATGGACCCGTGACAGCGGCCTTTCAACGACTCGATTCTGAGAAGTCAGAAGCGGGGCTTGATCAAGTCTATCTCCGGCTTTTTCGGGAACGGAGGCACTATGAGGAGCCAGGTCGACGGAATTCGCCGACACACGAGATCATCTTCGGCAGGCTTATGAACTTTTTATCTACCAAGTGCGCTGAACAGGGCTCGAACCACCTTCTCGAATTCCTGCGGCATGACGCTATCCATTATTTAGATTTGGTTGAGTGTCATACGGATGGGCTACTCGGCGCCTTGGCGATTTTGAATGAAGAGAGAGCGAGTGCAGTGACCTCATTCTTGCAATTGGAACTCCCTCCAAATCCCTTAGCGGCACTGGAAGCGTCGCGCCGGAAGCAGCATCTCTATTGGCTCGTTTCAGCCACTTCCGATCTGTTAGGCGAAGCAGCAGCCCAGCGTCCCGGCACTATCGGTGAATCGCTACTTTCGATGCTGGAAAAGGTGGATGAAGAACACGACAATCTTCGAGCGAGCCTCGTTGAAGCGATTGGGCTCATGGCAAAGAATCGAAGTGCTCTCCCTCGGGTTCTGCCTTCACTCTACAGCGCCTTGACGGGGCGCTCCCAATTGGTCCGGGCTGCGGGGATTCGCGCCTATGGGGATGTCATCAACCGAAGCCCGGACGATCTTCCGCCCCTTCTGCATGACACATTCATGACCTTGTTTACAGATCTTTATGTGATTGTGCATTCGGCGGCAGTTGAGGTATTGGATCGGCACCGCTTGCCGCATCGATATGATGAACAGTTGGAGTATCTGGTGTTTCAGATCATCGGCGCGCATGATGGCAGCGAGGGCAACCGCCATGTATTAAAAACCGCAATTGAGGTATTCCTCGATTTCCAGAGTGGTAAATCAATCAAGATGCCCAATAGAGTCTGCGATTGGATTATTGAACGGATTAGGCGATGCGATAGACATGATGCTGGGGATCTGCTGAGAAGACATGGGCCTAAACTCTGGCATAGGCCGGTTTTCCTACAAGTGTTGTTAGCCACTATGCGCGACCCGGACACCAGTGAGTATCAAGCTGAGGATCTCTTGGAGACTTTGGAACGTGTACCCCAGACCCACTTGCGTCCGGCTGCGACTGACATCGTTGACACACTTAAGGAACTGCGAGATGACGAGTATTTTGCGATTGACATTGGAATTGAGATATTGACGGGTGCGGGTCTTTGGAGCGAGGCGCTGTCTCTCGCAGAGTTTGACCACTCGCGCTGGAACGATACAGAGTGGGACCGACCCAACAAACTCATCAGTCGGGAGCGTGTTTTAGGTTGCTCAATCGAGCGGTTTGCTGCGCTAGGGGATCTCGTAAACATGAAACTAGCGATCAACGCTCTTAGATCACTGCAAGAGGAGCGCAAAAGAGATGAAGCTAACAATGCGAAGAAGCGGGACCCACTCTTCGGTCTTACTAGCACGGACTAACGCGCGAGAAGCGCTCTTCTCGGCGCTCGACAATTCCTCTGGGGCGGCCAAAGCGCTCCCTGCGGCAGCGGACGAACTCCGTACTTTAGCTGCTCCTGGATTCTCCTCGTCTTCGGTTACTGGTGAAGTTCGACTGTTTGCGGTGTTGATCGACTGTTGCGCCAAGTTAGTGTTGTGGCCGAAGGCCGTCCGCGACTGCGAAGCCGATGCGGACCGGTATCTTCGCGGGGCGAAGGTTCTTCTAAAAGAAGCGTTGGCCGTTCAGACAGATATAAACGGCGATACGTTTGCAGAAGCGCGGCAGGCAATCCAGGAGCTCAGCGATATCAGCGGAGTGCCGGATGTTCTACGCGCTGTACTTCATATTTCGCTTCCCATCGCATTTCCCCTCGAAGTCGTAAGACAGAGAATACCAGTTGCGGAAAACCAGCCCCGAGAAGAATCACTTCCGATCGTTGTGGCGTTTACTTCTTTTGAGGTCAACCATCAACCATTCCAAAAAAACCAGGTACTCAATCTCAACATCGGGTACGACCTGAGTGTTGAGATTGTACTCTCCAGGTGGCCCGCGCGAGAATCAGATCTTCGCCTTGAACCTTTATCCGTAGAGTCGATTGATGCGTATACCCTACCAACCTTTACGTTTTCTCGCCCCAATGGGGCTGGGCCCTATACGTTGAGATCGACCAAACGAATGGTCATCAAACAAGCCGGATCCTTCCTTGCACGTCCCATGGAGTTCAGTTATCGAGCAACGTTCTTACAGACAAAGGATGTGACAACGGAGGGCCAACGGCATCTCTCCGTTCGCTGCTTCGATCCTAGGAGTGATCCACAGAGCGGATATGCGCAAGTGGACCTGAAGCTCGTTGAGATCCGAGATCAAGCGCGCAGATTCCCTGCAATTGACGATGCGGAGCTTAATGCCTTTCTCGTCTTGATGGGAGCCGTTGGCGGCGTAGCAGGCCAATCTCTTCAAGACAATGTATTCAAAGGCATTTGGGACGAAGCACCATTTCAAGCCGAGTTGATGAGCCGATTGCGAGCCAGGCCCGCTATTGGTTCGACACTGGAAGAGCACCCCCATGTAGGAGGTGGCATCACCGATCTTTCGTTTAATCAGATTCGACTTGAACTGAAAGCGATCAGTGACTATCCGGTCACGCAAGCCGACGTTGACAAACACCTTCCACAAATTGTGCAGTACGTCGCGGGAAGCGATAGACGCTTTGGGGTTCTTTGCATCTTGGATACCTACCCCAAAACATCGGAGCCTGGAAGCGTCGCTGATGACATTGCCTACATAACGCGCATGGGGCCGTCTGGCGCAGGACTGCCGATAGGTATTGGCGTGATTGTGATTCGAGGAAACTTAGCCAGGCCGAGCCGGATAGGAACGGATTTCTCCTGAAAAACGCCCTAGGGTCCGGAAGTGGGGTTGTGTCTGGATTGTCGCCTATTCGGAGACTGTACTATTGCAGATAATTACCTTCCGCTGGCGCACAATCAAAACATGAACAAGACTCAAAGCCGTGGGCCGTTACTGACAACTGACCTCTGACAACTGACAACCGTGGAGGTACCCCCCTACCCCCCCCCGGAAAAATAAATAAATAAATTTAAACCTTGCAGATTATTATGAACCTTCCTGGGATCAACAACTTCCGAAGATTACTCTCGTAAAAATGCGGAAAATGCCTTGGCAGATAATTATTAACTGTCCTGAAATCAATAACTTGTGAAGACATTCCGCTCTAAAACACAATTTAAGCCTTTGCAGAAAATTACTCTCCGTAGGTGCATAAAGGAGTCAGCAAGATCTCTGTTCTCTAGTCCCTATTCCCTGTTCCCCGTTAGCTATTCCCTGCTTCTAGCAGCCGTTCAACCTCGGCGTGCAACCGCTCAGTAATCTCGACCTCCGTCTCTTCCGGAGCAAAACGCATCGGCTGACCTACATGCACTTCGATTTTTCCGGAGCGGAACCAGCCCTGCTGAGCAACCTTCAGCTCGCCCAGCCCGCGAATCGCCACCGGCAGCACCATGGCTCCCGATTGTTTTACCAGCAACCCGATTCCTCCCCGGAAATTCACCAGCTTCCCCTCGGCCGAGCGCGTGCCTTCGGGGAAGACCAGCACGTTGTATCCGCGGTCCATGGCCTCACCGGCGTGAGCAAAACTCCGCTGGAAGTTTCGCCGCCGTGGCAAAGGGAAGACGTTGAAGAGTTCCGTAATCAGCAGGTAGATCAGCGGGCCGGGCAGATAGAAGCCCTGTTTCCCCGGCGCGCGTTCGGGATTGCGGAAGTGCCGGTAATCCTCCAGCATATCCCCGGCCATGGCCACGGCAATCCGCCGTCGCATCGCTCCCGGCAGAGCGCACTGCACCAGCGGCCCGTCGTAGGCCGTGACATGATTGGCGACAATGAGCATCGGCTGATCCGAGGGCGGCAACTCCGTTGCCACCACCCGAGGATGCGCCAGCAACCATACCAGCGGCCGCTCGACCGCCTCAATAAATGCCACACGGAGCCACTGGAAGGGCAGGAGCCACGGCCAGCGCGGGTAGATGTATTTAGTCGGCGCGGAGTCACTCTCAGCCTCCGGCCCGTCCAGGCGAACGGCTCCTTCCGCGACGATTCCTTGAGTCTCCGCTGCCCTCAGAGCAGGAGTGTAGGCAGCCCTTATCTCTCCGGCCTCTCCTGTAATCAGCGAGCGCAACTCCCCAAGCGTTTCCGCGCGTTCCAGGCGCCCGTCCTGGGGCGCAATTCCCAGCCGCTCCTCCAGAGCAGCCGCCAATTGCACACGGCCCAGGCTGTCCAGGTGCAGATCCTCGGTAAGCCGCAGCTCGTCTCCGATGCCGGTAGGCGCTTCGCCGGTAATCTGCGCAATCAAAGCCAGTAGCCAGTCCGACGAGGTCCCAAAGGAGTTTGCGCCGGCTGCTCTGGGCGTTGCTGCCGCGACCTGGATCTCTGCCAGCCAAGCGGCCACCGCCTTGCGCCTTACCTTGCCTGTCGACGTGCGAGGCAGGTCCGGCTCTGGCCACAGCACCCAATGCTTGAGGCGCTGAAACTCCGCCAGTTTTCGGTTGGCGTGCTCGATGGCCGCCGCCGCTTTGTCTCCGCTGCCGCGCATGGCCAGCACTGCGCAGGCCTCGGGGCCGGTTGCCGTCTCCATCGCCACTACCGCGCATGCCGCTACGTCCGGCTGCTGCTCAACGGCGGCCTCCAGATCTTCGGGGTGCAGGTTCACCCCTGCCGCTGTTACGATCACCTCGCTCTTGCGCCCCACAAAGCGCAACTCCCCGCTCGGCTGCGTTTCGGCCAGGTCGCCAGTGGCCAACCACTCGTCGTGGCGCGGCTGCATCGCGCCGCCTTGCCAACTCGCGTCGGAGATCATCGGCCCCCGCACCAGCACCTCGCCGTCAGGACCCAGCTTCACCTCGCGCCCCGGCAGCGGCTTGCCGATCGTTCCGCGGGCCACGTGGAAGGGGTGGTTTAGCGTGATCAATGCCGAGGTCTCCGTCATTCCATAGCCTTGAATCACTACCAACCCCAGCGCGTTCCAGAACTGCTCCAGAGGCCCGCCCAGAGCCCCGCCGCCGGAGATCAGCGCCCAAAACTTCAGGCCAAACTCGCGGTGAACATCGCGGAATCGCCACCATCGCATCCACGCTCCGATTCGTTTTTCTGCCGACTGTGCCAACCGCCCGGCAAGGCTGGGATGGGTGGCTTCCAGATGCGTCTTCAAAAGCGCCATCACGCGCGGCACCGCGGCCAGTGCGGTGATGCGTTCGCGTTTGATGGTTTCGATCAGCCGAGAGGCCACCAGACGGCTCTCGAAGTGCACCTCGGCGGTGAAGATGGGCGGAACCCACAACCCCATCGTCTGCCCGAAGATGTGACTCAGGGGCAGCGTATCGAAGATGCGCAGCGGATGCACCAGCAGCCGCTCCCAGCGCATATAGGGCTGTGCCCCACGCTCGATGGGCTCCACACTGGCCAGCACATTGCCATGGGTCAGCACCACGCCCTTGGGGTCGCCGGTGGTGCCGGATGTAAAGAGAATTTCGAGCGGCGTCTGGCGCGAGAGCCCTTCGACTGGCCCAAACTCATCAGCAGGCAACTCGCTGAGCCAATCCTCGAAGGTGAGACGGGGCCACGTTCCGGGCAATTGATGAAGCAACAGCGCATCGCCCACCACCAGTTTGGGTTGCACATCTACGGCTACGCGCGCGGCAAACTCCACGCTTCCATATGCGTCCAGCGGCACCGCCAGCACTCCGCGCATCATGCAACCATAGAAAGCCGCAATCCACTCCGCTCCGTTTTCCGCCCAAATGAGAACCCGGTCGCCGGGCCTGATCCCACGCTGAACCAGCAGCATAGTAAAGCGCCCCGCCAACCGTGCAATTTCACCATAGGTGGTTGCGCGCCGCCGGTTGCCCTGATGGCGAACTATGGCAATCTGGCGGTCAAAACGGCGGAAGTCGTCGAGCAGTGTAGCCAGATGGTCTCGCATGAAAGCTCCGGCAAGTTCATAGTAGCAGTGCGGACGCAGGTGCTACGATGGAGTTCTTCCGGGATATTCGTTGATTTGGTGAATGAACATGAAAACTCTGCCCGTCTTGCTTGTATGTTTGAGCGCAATGGGTATCTTGCGGGCACAGCAACCCTTTTCGCAAGACGAGGCACTGAAACAAATTTACAGTCAATATGATGCGCAGAAGAAGACTGCCAAGTGGATCTACGTTAAGGATCAGGAGCATTCTGCGTGGCATTCTTCAGAGGAAAATTCGATAGTTTTCATTACAGTCGTGTTGATGGAAGAAGTCCAAGAGGGTAGTACGAAGAAGGTTTATCTGGTGACTAGCGCCAAACCGATCGATCCCGAGACTGGAGACTACTCCGGGACAGAATTTAACTGTCATGCTTGTCGTGTAGCTATCGGCGGCGCTGTATTTACATGGAAAGCACAACATTGGGTGCTGGAGAGCGCCAATGCAGCAATCGGATTCTATGGCGGATGGGGTGATCCTCCGGGGATCGAGCTGATGCAGGTTGGACCAGAAAAACATGGCCTGCTGCTATCTGTCGACGACCTCGCACAGGGTTACGCCTGGTCTACCAAGGTATTGCTTATGCCCCTTGATAAGACCATATATGAAGTGTGGAGTATTCAAGATGCACAAGACAACCTTGGGGCTATTGATCCAGACGATAAGGTAAATAAACAGGTGCCGTATAAGTCGTCAGCTACGTTCAGGTTTTACGCCGCCAATGATGGCCTCTCCAGAGACTTTTACGATATTGTAGTTATTTCCAGAGGCAAAGATCGACAGGATTATGCTCATCCGGTGAAGCCGGAGAACTGGACCGAGATTTATCGATTCAGCGACGGCAAATACAAGTTGCTAAGTCACAAGGATTTCGTCAGGATTAGAGAACCTCAAAAGAAGCCGATCCACTGACCCCTGATCTCTGACCCCTGATCTCTGTAAAATGGAGGTATGGCATTTGAAAGCGTGAAAAAGATCGCTGAGGCGGATTTTCCCACCCGCTGGGGAGCTTTCCGGATTCTGGGCTTTGAAGGAGTGTCAACGTCAGTCCGCTCCGGCGAGAACAGTCCGGCTAATGGCTCAAGTAAAGGCGAGGTTGAGAGCTTGGTGGCCCTGGTGATGGGCGACATTCACGCTACGCCCCCGGTGGTCCGCATCCACTCTCAATGCCTCACGGGGGATGTTTTTGGCTCGCTACGCTGCGACTGCCGGCTGCAACTGGAGCTGGCCATGCGCCGTATCACCGAGGAGGGCGCGGGGATTCTGCTCTACGAGGAGAAAGAGGGCCGCGGCATCGGCTTGATGGCTAAACTCAGAGCCTACGAGTTGCAGGACCAAGGGCTGGACACGGTTGAGGCCAATGTCGAACTTGGCTTTGCCGCGGACTGCCGCGAATACGAGCTGCCCGCCGAGGTGCTCAAGCTGTTGGGCGTGAAGTCGGTCCGGTTAATGACCAACAACCCGGCAAAGGTAGCGGCCCTGGAGACCGCCGGCATCCAGGTCACGGAGCGCGTCTCCGCAGAGGTGGAACCGCAGGAGAGCTTCGCGGGATACGTGCGAACAAAACAGGAGAAGATGGGGCACATTCAGGATTAAGCGCCAGATTCGATTCCGGACTCGCTGATCGACGAGGAGCAATTCGATTGAGGAATCCTCCGCAGTTTATAAATTCTGCACCCGTGTTGAGTATTTTTCCGGCGCAGGCATTACAGGTAAACTATAAGTATGGCGGAGATTAATCGCAGGAAAACAGGTACGGTCAGGATCGGGCAGGTTCGCGTGGGCTGGGAGGTTCCGGTCGTCGTGCAATCGATGACTAACACCGACACGGCGGACGTAGCGGGCACAATTGAGCAAATGGCGGCCTCTGGCGCTGGCGGGCTCGGAGATCGTGCGCGTCACGGTCAACAACGAGGAGGCCGCCGCGGCTGTTCCCCTGATCGTCGAAGGTCTCGACAAGCGCGGCCTGCGCGTGCCCATCGTCGGCGACTTCCACTACAACGGCCACCTGCTGCTCAAAAAATTTCCTGCCACGGCGCGGGCGCTGGCCAAGTACCGCATCAATCCCGGCAATGTGTCCATTGGCCGAAAAGACGACGACAACTTCCGCATCATGATTGAATGCGCTGTCGAAAACCAGAAGCCGGTGCGCATCGGCGTGAACTGGGGCTCGTTGGATCAATCTCTGCTGACCCGCATGATGGATAAGAACAGCCAATTGCAGCAGCCGCTGCCGGCGCGCGAGGTTATGTTGGAGGCGATGGTCGTCAGCGCGCTCGACTCCGCCGCTGCCGCCGAGCATTACGGGCTGGGCCGCGATCAAATCATCCTCTCCGCCAAGGTGAGCGGGGTGCGCGATCTGATCGACGTGTATACGAATCTGGCCGCGCGCTGCACCTATCCGCTGCACCTGGGACTGACCGAGGCCGGCATGGGTTCCAAGGGGCTGATCGCCTCGACGGCCGGCCTCTCGCCGCTACTGCTGGCGGGCATCGGCGACACTATTCGTGTGAGCCTGACGCCCAAGCCGGGCGGCGACCGGACAGAGGAGGTGCAAGCCGCGCAACAAATTCTGCAGTCGCTGGGGATTCGCAGCTTTATGCCCCAGGTGACCAGTTGCCCAGGGTGCGGGCGCACTACGAGCACCTATTTCCAGGAACTGGCCGAGCAGATTCAGGATCACCTGCGCAACTCGATGCCGGAGTGGCGCAAAAAATATCCCGGCGTGGAGGAACTCAAACTCGCCGTCATGGGCTGCGTGGTCAACGGCCCTGGGGAATCGAAGCACGCCAACCTGGGCATCAGTTTGCCGGGAACCTTTGAGGAGCCCAAAGCGCCGGTCTATGTGGATGGCAAGCTACTGAAGACCCTGCACGGCGACACCATTGTCGCCGAGTTCAAGCAGATACTCGACAATTACGTGGAGAGCCACTACGGGCAGCGGGCATCATAATAACCGCTACGGAGCGAGAAACGGATTCTCGATCCGCACGCTTTCTACTACCTGACCGTGCTGCAGGTCTTCCGTATACAGTGTTGTGCAGCCGGCATCCATCGCAGAGGCAAGGATCAATCCGTCCCAAATGGAAAAGCCGTATCGTTCACTGATGCGCTGTGCCTGAAGATATGTCTCGTAGGTGAGGGCGCTGGGATTCGGGCACATGATGGTTGTACCCAGAATCACTCGCTTCACCTCACTCCAGGTCATTTTGAATTTGGTGCACGCTACTGAAGTCAGTTCGTTCAGGACTTGGACGCTGACCACACCACCTTGAAGCAAGATGCGCTCGGCGGTCAGAGTCTTGTCGCCGGACGGAGTAAAGGCGTACAACACAACATTCGTGTCGAAGAATGGGGGCGCGCTCATGCTTCCACTGGCCCGGAGGACTTGAGCACTTCGCGATCGTACAACTCGGCGCGGTTGAACTTATAGCCTGGAGGCAGAGGCCGCCGAAGCTGGCGTATCATCTCCAGCGCCTCCAGCCGGCGCGGGTCACGCTCGACTTCGAATCGCCGATTGCCTTTCACGCTGATCTCGATCTCGTCGCCTTCCTTTAACTCGAGAGTCTTGACCACCGCAGCAGGCAACCGTACCGCTAGACTGTTTCCCCACTTTGAAACCTGCACCGCACCCTCCCTTGGATATACATTATTATTGTATATCTATTTAGGTTGGATAGGGTAGTTTTTTCTTGTCCAGCCGAAGTGGGGTAGAATCGGTTGCCATGAAGATTGCCGCTTGCTTTGTGCTTTTAGCCACGTTTTCACCCGCGCTGGCCTTTGCCGGTCAGCCAAAGCCCTGCGTGACCGCCGATGAAGCTACCAAACTCATCGACAAGGACGTGTGCGTCTCGGCGCACATCTACGATGTGGTGGAGCTGCCGGATGGGACACGCTATCTGGATGTTTGCACGCCCGACACGCCGGACGAGAAGTGCCGCTTCACCATCGTGAGCCTGCAGGAGGATCGCGAGGATGTAGGCGAGCTGCGCAAGTACCGCGATATGGACGTGCAGGTTCGCGGGATTGTGCGGCCGATGCATGGCCGTGCGGGGATGGTGCTGAGCCATGCGCGGCAGTTCCAGGGCGGGCCGCCCAAGTTCAAGCCCAACCCCAAACTGGCGCACGGCTTCAACGCCGAGCAGGACCGTCCTCCGCTCAATGACCCCAACCTGCGCTCGCAGGGCGGACGCCGCGCCTTCATGAATACGCGGGACAAAGAGACGTTGCCGTCGGGTAAGTGACGATAGCTAGACCCTTTCTTCCAGCGGCGGGGCAAAACGCGCGCCATTCCATAAAATCACGCAGGAGACAATCAGGAAGATCAGGGTCGCTCCCAGGCCGATACTCAGGCTTTTTGCACTGTCCAGGCCGAGCTTGTGGGCGTGGTCGGAGATAGCGCCGATGATTTGCGGCGAAAAAGTATCTCCGAAGCAGTGGATGATGAATAGATTGATGGAGACGGCGGTGGCGCGGACCGGCGCGGAGACTGAGTTGACGATGGCGGCGTTGAGCGGGCCGGTGTTGAGGAATAGGAAGAACTCGGCTGCAAACAAGGCCGGGATGGCGCAGGCTCGAGGGCCGAAGAAGAGCAGAACTCCGAAGGGCAGGGTGAGCGCAACGCTCCAGAAGGAGAGCAGGTAGAGGGCGCGGTGGTTGGTGCGCAGCCAGCGCTGGGCAATCCAGCCGCCGGCGAGGGTTCCCAGAATGCCGTCGATGACCGTGGCGCCGCCTACCATCAGGCTGGCGTTGGCGACCGAAAGTCCCGCGGAGCGGTGCAGGAATTCAGGTACCCAGTTGGAGATTCCACCCATGGCAAAGGTGAGCGTGGCCAGGCCGAAGGTCGCGGTGAGAAAAGCCGGGTTGCGGAAGAGGCCGAGTACGGTGGTGCGATCGGCTGTGGGCCGGATGCGGTCGCTGGAGCCGCGCACCGGTTCTTTGCCCCATAAGCCATAAAGAGCGGCAATGATGAAGCCTGGAATGGCGCAGATAAAGAATGGTCTGCGCCAGACTCCGCCGAAGCTCAATTGCCCGCCTGCCAGATAGCCCAAGGCTGCGCCAACGGGAATGGCCAAATAAAAGATAGAGAGGATGCGGTTGCGTTCGCGCTCGGGATAGAAGTCGGCCAGCACAGCAGGGGCGAAGATGCCGAAGGTAGCCTCGCCGATGCCTACAAAGGCCTGGCGGATGTAGAAGGTCCAGTAGCCGTGAACCCACACCGTTGCCAGAGTGGCAAGACTCCATAAAACCGCGCCGGCGATGATGAGCGGCTTGCGCGAGAAGCGGTCTCCCAGCCAGCCGGTCAGCGGAGCGGCGATCATGTAGAAAATGAACAGAGCAGTTGTAAGCGCTCCCATTTGCTGGTCGGTGGCGCGGAACTCGCTCTTGATTAGCGAGAGTTCGCCGGGCAGGATGTAGCGGTCAATGTAGTTGAGCAAATTGAGGGCAATGAGCAACGACAATGTCGCTACGGCGGGGCTGATGCGAGGGAGAGCGGGCTGGGAGGTAGTGGCCAAAGGAATCCGTCTCGCGTTCACGCGAGCTTAAAAACGAATACCACACTAGGCGGGAGGATGCCCATTAAGGGATTGAATCATGCGACCGGCCTTGGCCAGCGCGCCTCAATGGTGGTACCGATGCCTCCGCGGGGACGGAATTCGCCGCACACCACGGCCCAAACCGGGTCACAAGCCTTGACCACGTCTTCTAGCACCTGGTTGACGATATTTTCCTGAAAAATGCCCAGATTGCGGTAAGAAAACAGGTACTCCTTGAGCGATTTCAGCTCAAGGCAGCGTTGGCGAGGCATATAGCGGATGGTCAGCACGCCGAAGTCGGGCAGGCCTGTTTTGGGGCATACGGAGGTCAGTTCGGGGTCATCAATCCGGATTTCGTAGCCGGGAAACTGGTTTTGCCAGGTTTCGATAGCCGGAAAAGTAAAATCGAGACCGGCTTTGGCGTGATCGTCGGTGTAGCGCGGTTCTGGAGCCATGGGTCGATTGTACGAGGTCGAGAAATGATTGGCTAGAAAATCAGCCTCTTGGCTCCTTGGGACCTGATTCTGCGTCCTATATACTGTCTCTGGTTGGTTGAATGACACAAGAAAGAAAGATATCAGCCCGGCCCAGGTTCTGGTGGGGCTTGGCACTCCTCCTGATCGTCGTCTTTTTTACGGTGCGGGCCCTGACCCGTGACCGGTTACAGGTACATGTAGCCGAGGCGACACATATGCAACTGGTAAGCAACGTCAGCACAAACGGCCGGGTTGAGCCGGAGACAAAGTACGAGCTTCACAGCCCGATTGCGACCATTGTCAAGGAAGTGTATGTGCAGCCGGGCGATGTGGTCGCGGTGGGCAAGCTGCTAATGGTGCTGGATGACTTGCAGGCGCGCGCTCACGAAGCCTCGGCCGAGAGCGGCGTGAAAGCCGCGCAGGCAGGGTTGGAGGCGGCACTCCACAACGGAACCCAGCAGGAACGCCAGATGGCGACTGCCGACGAGACGCGTGCACGACTGGAACGCGACGATGCGCGCCGCAGCCTGGAATCACTGACCAAGCTCAACCTGACGGGGGCAGCATCGTCCAGCGAAGTGGCCGCGGCGCGTCAGCGGCTGGAAACAGCGGAAGCTAATCTGCATGCCCTGGAACAGGGCAGTGTCAACCGCTATTCGCCGGCAGAGGTGGAGCGGGCGCGAGCTGCACTGGCCGATGCGGAAGCCAGCCTGGCGGAGGCGCGGCAGGTGTTAGCGCATACCCAGGTACGCGCTCCCGTAGCGGGAACGGTCTATCACATCGAAGTAGGGCGCACGGAATTTGTCGAAGAAGGCAAGCTGCTGCTTCAGATAGCCGACCTTCACCACGAGCGGGTGAGGGCCTATTTCGACGAGCCGGAGATTGGGCGACTTGAGGTTGGCCAAAAGATTCAGATTAAGTGGGACGCCAAGCAAGGCCGCACCTGGAACGGACACATTGAGCTGACGCCGATCACGGTGATGAACCTGGGTACGCGCAGCGTGGGTGAGGTGCTGGTGAAAATCGACGATCCAGATGGCGAGCTACTGCCTGACACCAACGTGACCGTAACGGCGACCATCTCCAGCGAACCTAATACACTAAGTGTCCCACGCGAGGCACTGCACTCGGAAAACGGCAAGGCCTACGTCTACAAGGTGGTGAAAGGTGCGTTGCAGAGAACCTATGTAACCACCGGGACCATCAATCTAACCCAGGTGGCCATTCTCTCCGGACTTGAGGAGGGTAACCTGGTGGCAACCGGGTCAGAGAACGGGCAGCCCTTGCAGGAGGGCATTCCGGTCAAGGTTATGCGGTGAGGGTGTTAGCGGGTCTCATACTTGCGGGGTTGGTCTCAACGGCAGCAGCAGCGCTTCCGGCGCATGTGCCTGAGCCGAAGGAGCTGCTTGCCGAGGCCAATGCGGCCTTGCAGGCCGGCGAGGCAGACAAGGCATTAGTACTGCTTAACACGCTGGACAAGCAGGACAAGCCCGACAGCAGGGCCGAAGTGTATAACCTCAGATGCCGCGTGGAATATACGCTTGAGCAATGGAATCAAGCCGCGAACGATTGCGAACAGGCGGTAAAACTGGATGGACAGAATTCGAACGATCATCTGTGGCTGGGACGCGTCCTGGGTGAAAAAGCTAGCAAGGCGTCATTTCTGAATGCGTATTCGCTGGCCAAGCGGACGCGGGTGGAGTTTGAAGAGGCCGCACGGTTGAATCCCAGCAATGTGGAGGCACTGGCATCACTGGGTGAGTTCTACTATTCCGCGCCGGGAGTATTGGGAGGCGGCATCGACAAGGCTGAGACAGTGGCCGCGCAACTGGAGAAAATCGACCCAGCGCGCGCACATGAACTGAGGGGCAAAATCGCCGAACATCGCAAGGATTACGGTACGGCAGAGCGGGAATTGAAGCAGGCGATTGCGGGATCACCTCATCCGGCTTTCCAGTGGATAGCGCTGGCCAGCTTTTATCGCCGCCGTGAACGCTTTGCCGAAATGGAGTCAGCGATACACAGCGGAGAAAACGCCGCTAAACGGGATAAGCACGCAGGCGTGGCGCTTTATAACGGGGCTTCCCTGCTACACGATACCAACCGCGATCCGGCGAGAGCCGCCAAAATGCTTGAAGACTATTCCGTACACGCGGTCTGGCAGGACCCTGGTCTTTCCGACGGGACCTGTAGTGCCAGTGGCACCGGTGGCACCGGTAGAGCCAGACGGGCTCGTGGTGCCCGAGCCCGACGCCAGCGACGCCTCCACGGCCAGCCAGGTCGTCAGCGAGGCGGTGTCTCCGTTGGCGTCCGTCAGCGTCCAGGTTGCCCCGTAGCGCCCGGCGGTCAGCCCGCTGACCGCCACTCCCGCTCCCGAGTTGGCGTTGCCGGCGAACGTCTGCGGTGCACCTCCCCACAGGGGCGTGAGGCTCAGCAAAACCGTCAGGCATTGAGTGGGCCGCAAGCTCCACGACGTCGGCGTATGCCGTGAATGCCGGCGGCACGATCTCGTTGTCGGCCGGCGTCTCGTCGTTGAAGCTCGGAACGGACGCCTCCGTCCCGCCGCCGCTGAACTCATCCTCGAAGTAGGGCTCGTTGTCCGGAACGGGCTCGCTGAATGTCCCGGTCGAGCTGCACACCAGCCCGGCGTATGGGTCGAGCTCGGCATCGGGCAGGTTCCCAAGTGGATCCCTGGTCGAGATGGCCGTCCTGCTCGACGACGCTCACCTTGATCGGCGCGACGTGCAGAGTCGTCAGCGTGCGCGCCGGCTCAGTTGCGCTCGCCGGTGCGACGACGCTCACCTCATCGCCCGCCTTCAGGTCGAATGTTGCGAACACAGAGCCGGGCAGCTTGAGCCGCTGGATCCCCCGGTCGTCTCCGTCTGGCTCGAGACCGTCGAGCCGCCGCGGGTCTGTACGACCGT
>CAWJDN010000100.1:0-14483 GCA_963840985.1 uncultured Acidobacteriaceae bacterium | reverse complement strand
TGCGAACCGCGGAGACCTTCACCTTAAAGAGAGCCTCGACGGCCTGTTTGACTTCGGTCTTGGTGGCGTCGGGAGCGACATCGAAGACCAGCGTATTCTCTGTCTCCTTCACTCCTAACCCTTTTTCGGTAATCAGCGGGCGGCGTATCACGCTATAAAGTGTCGGCATCAGGCAGCCTCCTTCGCAGCGGCGCGCTTGCGCCCCGCATGCGTTTCGATACGTTCTTCTCAAGCATTTCGGCGATTTGCTCAATGGCGGCCTTGGAGAAGATGGCCCGCTCATAGCGCAGCAGATCGTAGGGATGCACTTCGTTGTTGAGCACCAGCTCCACTCCCTTGAGGTTGCGCACGCCCAGCACCAGTGCCGGGGCAAGCGTCTTGCTGTTCTCCACCAGCAGAGCCGTGCGCGTCACATCCAGCTTGTCGAGCGCAGCGCGATACTGCTTGGTCTTGGCTTCCTTGAGTTCCAGCGTGTCCACCACCGTCAGCTTGCCGTCGGCCAGCTTGGAGGCCAACGCCGAGCGCAACGCGCCCAGCAGCTTCTTGCGTGGGAAGGCGTAATCGTAGCTGCGCGGCTGGGGCCCATGCACCGTGTAGCCATGACGCCACAGTGGCGAGCGCACCGAGCCGATGCGCGCCCGGCCCGTGCCCTTCTGCTTCCACAGTTTTTTGCCCGAACCGGCAACCTCGGTGCGGCTCTTGGTCTTGTGCGTGCCCTGGCGCAGCGAGGCGCGGTAGTGCTTCACCGCCTCCCACAGCAGAGCCTCGTTCACCTGGTCGGGCGCAAACAGCGCGTCGGCCAGCTCCAGCGAGCCTACTTTTTTGCCGCTCATGTTCACTACATCCACTTTTGCCATCGTCTTCTTCTTCCGCCGGGCTGTTCCCCCAGCTTCAATCTTGTTGCGCCCGAAGGACGCGTTTGGCCCCACCACAGGTGGTGCGCCGCAAGGCGCGTAGGCCTGGACGGCCAGTCCTACTTACGCTTGCCGCCAGCCTTCTTCGATGCTTTCAATGGATCAACCGTGCCCGATCCCGCAAATCCGCGGCGCTCGCGCGGCGGAGCCTTAGACTTGGAGATCATCACATAGCCTTCACGACTTCCGGGCACCGCACCCTCAACCATCAGAAGGTTTTCATCCAAATCGATGCCGCGAATGCGCAGGTTGCGCACCGTCACCTGCTCGGCGCCCATGTGGCCAGGCATACGCATGCCGGGAAAGACGCGAGAGGGGTAGCTGGAGGCGCCAATCGAGCCTTGCACCTGAAACATATGTCCGTGTGACTTGGGTCCGCCGCCAAAATGGTGCCTGCGCACCACGCCGGCAAAGCCCCGTCCCTTGGAGGTGCCGCTCACATCCACAAACCTGGCCTCGGAGAAGATGTCCACCAGCACCCGGTCGCCGGCCTTGGTGGCCACAACGCCATCGGCGTCCAGTTCCAGCGCAACTTCCTTGATGACCTTCACCGGCGGCGCTTCGGTCTTGGCGAAGTGACCCTTCTGCGGCTTGGTCACATTCTTGTCCTTGACAAACTCGACCAACCCAATCTGCGCGGCCTCGTAGCCGTCTTTCGCCAGCGTCTTCAACTGCGTAATCACGCAGGGCCCCGCCTGCAGCACCGTAATCGGGTGCACATCGCCCTTGTCGTCGAAGATCTGCGTCATGCCGATCTTTTTTCCCAGAATCCCTGTAACGCCCATATCTTCCTCGCCTCATCATGCGATGTTGAATTCATCGCACTGCCGGGGCTCTTCCGAGCCTTTCTACCGCTTCGCGTTGCTGCCATCAGGCCTTTGCGCTCGAACGGCCAGTTCACTTTTCAAACGCCTTGATCTCGACATCGACACCTGCCGGCAAATCGAGCTTCATCAGCGCATCCACCGTTTGCTGCGTCGGTTCGAGAATGTCAATCAGCCGCTTGTGCGTGCGAATCTCAAAGGCCTCGCGCGACTTCTTGTCCACGTGCGGCGAACGCAGCACGCAATACTTGTTTTTTATTGTTGGCAGTGGAATCGGCCCTGCCACCGTCGCCCCGGTGCGCTTGGCCGTCTCCACAATTTCGCCGGTCGAGGTGTCCAGCACGCGATAATCGTATGCCTTCAACCGGATGCGAATCCTCTGTCCTACCATTTGCTTCCGTCTTCCCCGCGGGCAACTTGTCAGCCGCCCACGCACCTGAATTTTTCGGGACCGGCAATCAGTGCCGCTTGCTCAGGCCGCATACCGCTCCAGCCCTGTTCCCCGGTCCTCGGGTTAACTACTTAATGATTTCCGAAACCGTGCCCGCGCCCACCGTGCGTCCGCCTTCGCGGATCGCAAAGCGCAATCCCTTTTCCAGAGCCACCGGCGTAATCAGCTCCACTTCAAGCTGCACGTTGTCGCCCGGCATCACCATCTCCACGCCCTCGGGCAACTGCGCCACCCCCGTCACGTCTGTCGTGCGGAAGTAGAACTGCGGACGGTAGCCCTTGAAGAACGGCGTATGACGACCGCCCTCTTCCTTGCTCAGCACGTACACCTCGCCCTTGAAGACCGTGTGCGGCGTGATCGAGCCCGGCTTGGCCAACACCATCCCGCGCTCCACATCTTCTTTCGGAGTGCCGCGCAGCAGAATGCCGGCGTTGTCGCCCGCCATGCCCTCGTCGAGTTGCTTCTTGAACATCTCCACGCCCGTGCAAACCGTCTTGCGCGTCTCGCGGAAACCAACAATCTCCACGTCCTCGCCCACCTTCACCTTGCCGCGCTCAATGCGCCCGGTGACCACGGTGCCGCGTCCGGAAATCGAGAAAATATCCTCAATTGGCATCAGGAAGGGCTTGTCCACGGCGCGATCGGGCCGCGGAACATATTTGTCCACCGCCTCCATCAGCTCCTCGACCTTGGCCTCCCACTGCGCCTCGCCGTTCAGCGCGCCCAATGCGGAGCCGCGAATTACCGGAACATCGTCGCCGGGGAACTGGTACTTCGACAGAAGCTCGCGCACTTCCATCTCCACCAGGTCGATCAGCTCCGGATCTTCCACCGCGTCGCACTTGTTCAGGTAAACCACCATGCAGGGAACGCCCACCTGGCGCGCCAACAGCACGTGCTCCTTGGTCTGCGGCATCGGCCCGTCGGTGGCCGCGACAACAAGAATCGCGCCGTCCATCTGCGCCGCGCCGGTAATCATGTTCTTGATGTAGTCGGCGTGACCCGGGCAATCCACGTGCGCGTAGTGCCGGTTCTTGGTCTCGTACTCCACGTGCGCCGTGGCGATGGTGATGCCCCGCTCCCGCTCTTCCGGCGCGTTGTCGATCGAGTCGAAAGACCGGAAGAGAATCTTCGGGTTGTTCTTGCCCAACACCTTGGTGATGGCTGCCGTCAACGTCGTCTTGCCGTGATCGATGTGACCAATCGTCCCCACGTTCACGTGCGGCTTCGTGCGATCAAACTTTTCCTTGCCCATAAAAGTCTCAACTCCCTTTCATAGCTTTTACTGCCCGTTTCAACTCGGGGCGCCGGCCATCCGGCTCCAGCCCCAAAACCTTTACTAAACCTTGTAGTTCTCCAACAAATTTCGATTCTTCAACCGAAGCGACCGCGCCAGCTCAATACCTGACCGCCCCAATCCTCGAAGAAAATTCAGTACAGACTCGAATGCCTCGTCTATTTCAGCATTTGAGCTGTTATTAATCAGCCTACGAGCATCGACATTCTCACCAGATGTTGCATACATCCCGTCAATGAACCACTGGATCACGCTAGCCTTACCACCCGGCCGGTCCAACTCATCCCGCAGCATCTCGACCGTTTTGGTACCCTTGCTTTCCCAACGTGTGGAGGCAAAATCCACAGCCTCTTGCAACGAAATTGGAAACGCCTGATTCATACTTCAAACTCCAAAGTCCTACTTGCCCAGCGACCTGCCGATAATTTCGTCGGCAATCATGCGCGGAGCCTCTTCATAGCGTGCAAACTGCATGGAATACGACGCCCGCCCTTGTGTCGAAGAGCGAATGTCGTTCACGTAGCCAAACATTTCCTTGAGCGGCACAATCGCTTTGATGATCTGCGAACCGGCCAGATGCTCCATGCCCTCGATGCGCCCGCGGCGCGAATTGATGTCGCCGATGATCACGCCCATAAATTCCTCGGGAACGGTGACCTCGACGGCCATCACCGGCTCCAGCAGCACCGGCGAAGCCTTGCGCGCGGCTTCCTTGAAAGCGATGGAGCCGGCGATCTTGAAGGCCATTTCGTTGGAATCCACTTCGTGGTAGCTGCCGTCGAAGAGCGTCACCTTCACGTCCACCATGGGGTAGCCGGCCAGAATGCCCAGCTCCAGCGCGCCCTGCACGCCCTGATCGATGGGCTTGATGTACTCCTTGGGAATCGAGCCGCTCTTGATTGCGTTGATAAACTCGTAGCCTGCGCCCGGCACGTTGGGTTCGACGCGCAGCTCGCAAACGCCGTAGTTGCCCGAGCCGCCGGTCTGCCGGATGTACTTGCCCTCGGCCTCGGCCTTCTTGCGGATGGTCTCGCGGAAGGCCACCTTGGGCTCGCCCACATTGGCCTCGACCTTATGCTCGCGCCTCATGCGGTCAACCAGAATCTCCAGATGCAGCTCGCCCATGCCGCTGATAATGGTTTGCCCAGAATCTTCATCGGTCCGCACCTTGAAGGTAGGGTCCTCGTCGGCCAGTCGCGCCAAGGCTACGCCCATCTTTTCCTGGTCGGCCTTGGTCTTGGGCTCGATAGCGACTGAAATCACCGTCTCAGGAAAAGTAATTGCGCCCAGCGCGATGGGGAAATGCGGCGCGCACAGAGTGTCGCCGGTCTTCAGATCTTTCATGCCCACGCAGGCGCAGATATTGCCGGCGAGAATTTCGCTCACATCCTCGCGCTTGTCGGCGTGCATCTTGACCAGCCGGCCGATGCGCTCTGTCTTGCCGGTGCGGGGATTGAGCACCGTTTCGCCGGTTTTGAGCGCGCCCGAATAGACCCGGACAAAACCAAGCTTGCCGAAGGGATCGTTGATGATCTTGAAGGCCAGGGCGGCAAGCGGCTCGTTGTCGTCCGGCTTGCGCTTCTCTATATGGCCGAGATGGCGGGGATCGATGCCCTCGACCGGAGGCTTATCCAGAGGGCTGGGAAGGTAATCGACCACCGCGTCCAGCAGCGTCTGGATGCCTTTGTTCTTGAAGGCGCTGCCGCACAGCACCGGGAAGACCTTCAATTCGATGGTGGCCTGGCGGATGCCGGCCTTTAATTCCGCAATCGATGGCGTTTCGCCCTGAAGAAACTTCTCCAGCAGCAGGTCGTTGGTTTCGGCAATGACCTCGATCAACTGCAGGCGGAAGGCCTCGGCCTTCTTTTGCAGCGCGGCGGGAATAGGCTCGATAGAAAACTCTGCGCCCATGGTTTCGTCGTGCCACACAACGGCCCGCATCTCGATCAGGTCGATGACGCCCTTGAAATTAGCTTCTGCGCCGATGGGAATCTGCAACGCCACAGGCCGCGCGCCCAACCGCTTGCGAATAGTGTCCAGAACGTGCTCGAAGTCGGCACCGTTCTTGTCCATCTTGTTCACAAAGCAGATACGCGGCACCTTGTACTTGTCACCCTGCCGCCACACGGTCTCCGACTGCGGCTGTACGCCGGCAACGGAATCAAACAGCGCCACCGCGCTATCCAGCACGCGCAGGCTACGCTCCACCTCGGCGGTGAAATCCACGTGCCCCGGGGTGTCAATAATATTGATGAGAACGTCGTTCCAGGTACAGGTAGTGGCCGCCGAAGTAATCGTAATGCCGCGCTCCTGCTCCTGCTCCATGTAATCCATGGTCGCCGTGCCCTCATGCACTTCGCCTAAGCGGTGCGTGATGCCCGTGTAAAACAGGATGCGTTCTGTCGCTGTCGTCTTCCCGGCGTCGATGTGCGCCATGATTCCGATGTTCCGGCAGCGATTTAGAGGTACGGTGCGAGCCACGGCTACTACTTCCTTTGCGAGCGTCCTCGCTCGCGGTTAAATCTTGTCGTCTTAACTAGTCCCTACGTCCCTGGTCCCTTATCCCTACCAGCGGTAGTGGGCAAAGGCCTTGTTGGCCTCGGCCATGCGATGCACGTCTTCCTTCTTCTTCATCGCCGCGCCGCGCCCGTTGGCTGCATCCAGCAGCTCGTTGCCCAGCTTGTCGGTCATGCCCTTCTCGCCGCGGCTGCGGCCATAGGTAATCAGCCAGCGAATGGCCAGCGAGGTGCGCCGGTCAGCATTGACCTCAATCGGCACCTGATAGTTTGCGCCGCCCACGCGACGGGTCTTCACCTCGAGCAGCGGCTTGCAGTTCTCCACCGCTTTCTTGAAGAGCTTGAGGGCATCATCGCCGCCGCCCTTCTCTTCGAGCATCTTCATCGCATCGTAAAAGATGTTCTGGGCCGTCGACTTCTTGCCGCCCCACATCATCGAGTTGACAAACTTGGTGACCAGCGTTGACCCGTAGACCGGGTCCGGCGCCACTTCCCGCTTCGCTATGTGCCCTTTTCTCGGCATAATCCTCAAAATCCTCTCGGCTCACGAGCCGCTTCTTTTGCCCCAGTCCGGGTCCAGATCAGCCGCCCCGGAACCGTCCTGCTACTTAGCCGCGCCCTTAGCGCGCTTGGCGCCGTACTTTGACCGGCTCTGCTTGCGTTCGTTCACGCCCACCGAATCCAGCGTCCCACGCACCACGTGATAGCGGACACCCGGCAGATCCTTCACTCTCCCGCCGCGAATCAGCACAATCGAGTGCTCCTGCAGATTGTGGCCGATGCCGGGAATATAGGTGGTGACCTCGATCCCGTTCGTCAGCCGCACGCGGGCGACCTTGCGCAGGGCCGAGTTCGGCTTTTTGGGCGTCTGCGTGTAAACGCGGGTGCAAACACCGCGCCGCTGCGGCGAAGCCTGCAAGGCCGGTGACGCCGTCTTGTACCGCGGGGCCGTGCGCCCCTTGCGAACCAACTGATTGAATGTAGGCAAACTGAAACTCCTTACATCGTTAACAAACAGCCAGCAAAAATGCCGGTCCACCCAACTGCCAACAGCCGCGCACAGACCAAAGAGGCCTCCCATGGCGAGAGCGCGCGACCTGAACGCAGTCGCACACGCGCACGGAAGCCCAGATGTGCTGCTTCGCGTCTGTCTTCGTTGCAATCTCAGACGAGAAACGGGACGGTGGCCGAGCGTATTCCTCTGAGGGAAAAGCCGACTCCGTTTCGCCGCTTCCGGCCCGCATAGCCCTCCGAGGTGGAGAACGCGCGGACGCCGATGCGATTTATCCCTGCCCCTTGCAAGAAAAGAGCGATTCCGGGAACATGTCTGGCCAGCTAACTACCCCTGGCCTTGGGGTTTAGCCCCGCCAGCTTCAGCTGGATCGGGCTTCCCCTACGCTTCCGCCGTCAAGACACACGGATATAGGCGTTCTTGCGCAACCTTATAACCATAGCAAGAAATCGGGGTGGGGTCAATGCATTCTGCCCCACCCCGTAGGATTATTCCTCTTTATTCGATCGAGTGCAGAACCCAAGCCCCATTTTCGAAGGCAAAATCAGCGTGGTGCTTGTTGACCAGCTTGTTGATGGCATTACTGGCAATCTTCGCCAGCGGGGCCGGCAAACCTTCCAGGTTCACAACCTCGTTAAAATCAGCTCCTTTGGCCATCGATACGCCAGGAAGCGATTCGTCCTGCGGATCCTGTATATCCTGCGCCTTGAGATGATTGGTGGTAACTGAGGTCACCACTACCGCATAGCTCGGTTCGGGATCGTGATCCGGGCGCCACTTGAGTACATCGCCCCCATCGGAGAGCTTGAGCACCTTCTTGCCGTCCGGAGTTATCTTGAAGTCGCCCCAGATCCTGTTGGCATAAACCGTGGCTTTTTCCCAATACTTGGCTTGCACGCCGTCCTTAAGCCCCATCACATCTACAGCGATGGCCACGCCCGCCGCTGGAGTCTGGTCATACTTGGCCTGGATCAAGGCCAGCGCATTGGCCTTGGTCAACTCCGGCGCCGGCTTGCAGCCGCTCAGCAACATTCCTGCGCCCAGAAAACCCAACATACCGATAAGAAGCATTTTCCCTGTGTTTTTCACTTTCCCTCCGTAGGCCGCAAAAATCGGCTCAGTTTGCCCCGCTCCGTCATTTTTATCTTCCTATCCGCCGCTGTCAATGGGGTTGAAAGTGACACCGCTCACAATCAGCAGTTTTGCGCCTTGAAAACGCAAAATCCTGCGCCTGAAATGGAAAATCGGTGGAAAATGAGCCCAGTCACCCACCTGTATTTCCCACCCAAAAGTGAACGACATACCCGGTGAATCGGCCTAACCGTACTCCCGCTTCCCGTCCCCGCTGGCTCCGCTGCGAAATTCGGCCCCGGTTTACTCCTGCGCGACAGAGCGACTGACGGCATAGAAGCTCAGCGCCGCATCGCCCTGTTCCAGCAGCCGCGTGCGTTCGAGCAACCCATAGCGGTCATCAAGGATTGTTTTCGCCGATGCTCGGCAATCATCACGCGCATCCTCACGCAGCAGTCCGGCTGCCGTTCCGCCCAGCAATCCCAGCGTAACCGCGTACTCCTCCGCCGCATCCCAGGGCGGATCGAGAAAAACCACTTCGTACCGTTCTCGTTTTTCGGGGCTTTCTAGCTTTGGATCTGTGGCGCGACGCAGAAACGCACCCACAGAGCAGGCGTGAACGCGGAATCCCTCCCTCAGCCCCAGCCTCTCCAGGTTGCCGCGCAATACCTTGAGTACCGCCGGCGCCCGCTCGACAAAATCTACCCGCGCGGCCCCGCGGCTCAGCGCCTCCAGACCCACCGCGCCCGAGCCAGCATACAAATCCAGAAAGACCGCGCCCTCAATCCGTGGCGCCAGCACGTTGAAGAGAGTTTCGCGCAGCCGGTCGCTCGAGGGCCGTGTGGTAAGCCCCGGCGGAGCCTCAAGCCTGCGGGAACCCAGCGATCCGGCAATGATGCGCACGCCAACCAGCATACGGGAATCGGGGCCCGACCCACTACAATCATTCTGTATGCGTGGCTGGTCAATTCCGCTGGGTCGCTGGATGGGCGTCGAGATGCGCGTCCATGTATTTTTCCCGCTTCTGGCCGTCGTTTGCCTGGCGTTGAGCGGATCTAGCGGCATCGCGGCCGGTCTGGGATTGTTCCTGACGCTGGTGGCTGCCGTCGCGGTGCGGGAGACGGCGACGGCTGCTGGTGGCTGCGTGGCTGGGATTGCGGCTGCGAGCCATTCTGCTCTTGCCCATTGGCGGAATGTTTGCCTACGCTGACCCGGAAAGTCAGGAGGGCTCCTGCCAGGGAGGCGGACAGTTTGCCCTGACGTTGGCCGGTCCGGTGGCCAACCTGACAACGGCGCTGTTGCTGGCCGCGGCCTTTCTGGGCGCCGGCGGCAATATTAATCTTTTTGCCCAGCCGTTGATTTCAGCCGCCTCGCTGGTGCGCAGCATGGTATGGATGCAGGCTGGCCTGGGCCTTCTGCACCTGCTGCCTGCCTACCCCCTCGACGGCGGACGGCTGCTCCGCGGCAGCTTTGCGCGTAAACACGGTTTCACCCCCGCCGGACGCATGGCTACCGGACTGGGCCAGATTCTGGCGCTCATCGCCATGGTTGCCGGCATGTTGTTGCATAGTCCCTGGCTGATCATTGCCGGCTTCTTCATCATGATCGGCGCGCAAATCGAGGACCAGGGCGTCTTCTTCCAGTCGGTGGTTGACACCGTGCATATGCGCGAGGTCATGCTCACCGACTTCGCCACTCTCTCCGCCTCCGACACCCTGGCCGGCGCGCTGATGCGCTGCGTCCACTCGCTTCAAGAGGATTTTCCCGTCGTGCGCGGCCCGCAACTGGTGGGCATCATCAGCCGCCAGCGCATCGTGGACTCCCTGCGCACCGATGGCAACGGCTACGTGCAGGCGGCCATGTCCAAGGCCTTCCAGGTGGCGCGCCCCGAGGACACGCTGGGAACCACCATTCGCCGCATCCAGACCGGCCGCGGACTCTCCCTGATTCCCATCACTGAAAGCGGGCGCGTCGTTGGCATTGTCAGCGTCCAGAACCTGATGAGCGCCATGTCGCTGCTGGCCGAGCAGCGCCGCCTGGAACGCGAAGATGCCCGCGAGGAAACCCTCTAGGGCTTTTTCATGGATGGGGTAATGTTATGGATGCCCCACCCTCGGGTACGGTCTTAATTCTGTGTTGCATGTTTGCTTTTTCCTGGCAATGACTCGCCGTTGGCAATCTTCTTCTCAATCTCACGAATGACGCCGCGCATCCTCGCCACATCGCGCATCCTAGCCATATTAGGACCAACCCTTGGCGTACTTAATGTCGTGCATCTTCTAGCGTGGACAGCTAACTGGCCATATTTACATCTTTCTCTTGACTATTTCATCCTCTCGTGATATAAAACCATCATGAATAATGAAAATTACCTGAATGCTCTAGACGACGCTCGGACAGAAATGGCCGAAATGTTTCAGATGCGCGAGCGCATTGATTCACGGCTGACTCAACTGAAATCTATGGTTGATGTGCTGTCAGCCCTCGTTCAAGAACCGCCGAAGTTGGACCAGGATGACTCGCCTGAACTGCTTGATAGCGTGGGCATCAGCGAAGCCATCCGACAGGTTCTGAAAGATGCGGGTGTCGGGTTAATGCCCAACCAAGTAAAGGCCAAATTGAGTGATGTTGGCTTTGATCTGACCAAGTATGTCAATCCCAGCGCGGTAATTCATAACACGTTGAAGCGCCTTGAGACACAAGGCGAAGTCGTTCAAGTCAGAGACTCGTCTGGAGTGATGGCTTATGCAATCCGGCCTTCGTTTGCCGAACAACTTGGTGCAACCATCATCAGCGCACCCACCAATGACAGTTTGGCCGCTATGGATGCTGACGGACGACTTACGCAATCCCGGAAGAGTTACACACGAGAGAACTTCATAGCCGCACATAAGAGGCGGTTTAAGACACTCTAGGTTTGGACCTAAATATGAACCGCCCAAGCGCTTGTCAGGCACCTGGGCGGTCTCAGAAAGGCGGAACCAGCGATGCGCATCACGATTAAGATCAAGAGCACTGCGGCAGGTCACACGGTAGAAATTACCGTTGAGCCACCGGGTTAGTTCACGCCCACCAAATTGTGCCCCGGCTCCTGTTAGCGCAGGAGACGGGGCGTAATCCAGAATGCGGGGTAAGCCGCACTCCAAATACACTTCTATTGTGCCGCTTTTCCCGCCCTAACTCAAGGGGAAAGCGCCATGAACGACTTGTGTAAGCTGGAGGCTGCTCATGTCCGCCGAACCTGAAGCTCCTCTCACCCCCGGCCTCTACCTGGTTGCCACCCCCATCGGCAACCTGGGCGACATCACCATCCGTGCTATTGACGTGCTCCGCCGCGTGGACCGCATCGCCTGCGAAGACACCCGCCAGACACAGAAGCTCCTCAACCACTTTGAAATCACCACCCCCACCGTAAGCTGCCACCAGCACAACGAGCGCGCCCGTGCCACCGAACTGATCCAAAACATAAAGGCCGGGAAGGCCATCGCCGTGGTCTCCGACGCCGGAATGCCGGGCATCAGCGATCCCGGAGGCCAGCTCGCCACACAGGCCATTGCCGCCGGCGTCGCTGTTATTCCCATCCCCGGAGCCAATGCGGCGCTCAGCGCGCTGGTAGCCTCGGGATTGCCCGCAGAGGAGTTTCACTTCATCGGCTTTTTGCCGGAAAAAGCCGGGGCGCGACGAACCCGGCTCGAAGCTCTGGCCGCCGAAGTGCAAAAAGCTGGCTCTCCGCGCACCCTCGTCTTCTACGAAGCGCCGCATCGCATTATGGAAACGCTGGCCGACCTCGAAACCGTCTTTGGTCCCGCCCTGCGCGTAGTCGTAGCCCGTGAACTGACCAAGATTCATGAGGAGTTTCTGCGCGGCACAGTAGCCGAGGTGCGCCGCGAGCTTGCCGGCCGTGATCGCATGCGCGGCGAGATCACCTTGCTCGTCGATGCAAAGCCCGGTGCAAAGTCCTCATCCGCCGCCCATGTTAGGATTGCTGACCGCATCGCCCATCTTCAGGCCGAAGCCGGTGTAGACGAAAAAGAGGCTCTCAAACGCCTGGCACGCGAAATGGGTCAATCTAAAAGTGAGCTTTATCGCGAATTGCAACGGGAACGCGCGCGTCACCGCTAAGTTGCGTCCTGTTCCCCGCTTTACTATTTCACTTTTTCACTTATTCACTATTTCACTATTTCACTGTTTCACTGTTTCACTTTTTCACTGTTTCATCTTCAAAATCTTGCTGATAATTATCTAGTAAACAACGAGTTAACTCCAATATTATGAACATGTTCCACGTGGAACAATTTGGGCGTCCTAACTCCTTTACTTTGCCACTTAGTCCCTGGTCCCTAGTCCCTTTTCTCTCATCTCCCGGATATCTTCTATCAACTCCTCCACATGCTCCCGCTTGCGGCTGCTCATATCCAGGAAGCGAATACCCACGGTGCGCTTATCGTGAATGGCCTGGATGACGCCGGCGAGACGAAAGGGCAGCCCTTCCAGTTGAAACTCGGTCTCCACCCGCGTATAGATGCCCACCGGAAAGCGCTCGTCGGTGCGTATACGGCAGCCGCTCAAGCTCAGGTCGAGAATGCGCCCTCGCAACCGCGATGCGATCTTGACGAGAAAAATCACCGCCGAGGTATCGACCTCTTCCCGCGAAGCCTCGCGCCGGTCGCGGCCGGCGGGTGTTGCTTGCGACGGGCTGGCGACCTGTGCCTTTTCTGTCGATTCCATTGCCGTCACCGCCAATAAATTAGTGCCCTTCAGACTGTTCCCAAGGGCTTTGCGGAGCAGTCTGCAAAGCTTCACGGCCCTTCAAACGGTCATAGATGTAAAGGTCACTGGTGGTGCCCAGAGACTCGTTATACAAATCGATGTCGCCGGTTATCTGCTTCAACTCTTCGCTGAAGCGGTGAATCGCGTGCAAATGGCTAGCCGTAGCTGGAATCTCAGATTTGGACGTTTGAATGAACTTCTGATGGCCTCGGTCCAGCAGCCGGGCCACACGGCTCCCAACCAGAACTCCGGGGCTGACGGCAAAGGCAACCGGCCTAGCTTTGTCTTTCGCAGCCACCAGAACCGCTCCTGCCCCGTACTTCGTCACCAGCACGCCGCCTGCAACCTCGGCCCATGTCGCCACATTGAAGGAGTGCGCACGCAGCCTCTCCAGAATCTGATCAAAGCTAGATTTGCGGGGCTTTCTGCTCATGGCGGCCTTCCAATCTGCGAGGGCAATGAAGCTGTTATCGGCAGAATCTTCTAAATCTGCAATCTCGCATTCCCAATCTCGCATACCCGGAGCGCTCACGGCAATTCCATTAAGAGCTAAAATTCGCCGGTGAAACCCGGCTTACATTTCCTGAGCGTACTGTATAAACCAAACAATTTTCTATCGATTAACAAGAAAACCACTTTACACACAGGCGGTCCAACTTGTCTAATTACAAATACTTGGGACGAACGCACTTCCCTGCATCCCCCTCCTCCGCGTCCTGTCTCCAAGAAAACCACGGAGGTTTTACACATGAATAAGTTCAGCCCCTTATTGCTGGGACTGTCTCTTGCGGTTACTGGCAGCACAGTAGCCGTCGCCCAGGATC
This sequence comes from uncultured Acidobacteriaceae bacterium, assembly GCA_963840985.1. Taxonomy (GTDB): domain Bacteria; phylum Acidobacteriota; class Terriglobia; order Terriglobales; family Acidobacteriaceae; genus Telmatobacter. The sequence goes on along the minus strand of CAWJDN010000100.1, from coordinate 804 downwards.
AATCAACTGCGTCCGTTTCGGCGCCCAAGTACTTACAGATTATCGTGGAATACACCAAGCCCGGCAAGGGTGGCCAGGCCCACGACAAGACGGAGAGCGCCTTCGTCCAGGCCGCAACCAAGGTCAAATTCCCCATCAACTACATCGCCTTCAACTCGATGTCCGGCAAGCCACGGGCCATCTACCTGTCGCACTTTGACTCGTTTGATGCCATGGAAAAAGCCATGAAGGCCTTCGAGGGCCCAGCCGCAGCCGAGTTTGAACGTATCAACGTGGCCGATGGAGAACTGCTGGAAGACTCCAAGTCGTTGATCTTCAGCTTTGTGCCTGAACTCAGCTACCACACCAGATCTGACATCTCACATGGCCGTTTCCTTGAAGCTCGGATCATTCACGTTCGTCCCGGCCACGGTAAGGATTTCAGCGAACTGGTGAAGATGTGGATCGCCGCCGAAGATAAAGTGGGGACCAAAGACCATTGGGGCGCCTATCGCATTGAATACGGCGAACAGATCGGCTCCTACGTTTTCCTCACCAGTGACAATTCGCTGGCCGATATTGATGAGAGCAACGCATTTGAGTCAAAGTTTGACGCTGCACTGAGCGAAAGCGATAAAGTCCGGTTACGCGAACTCCGCGAAGCCGCCATCGACGCTGATCGCTTTGAGCTTTACTCCGTCAATCCTGCCCAGAGCTATGTCCCCGACGAATTCATCAAAGCCGATCCTGACTTCTGGAAGCCGAAGGCTGTCGAAGCCTCAGCCTCTGAGTCCAAGAAACACAACTAGAACTGACTCAACCCAG
>CAWJDN010000099.1:0-12923 GCA_963840985.1 uncultured Acidobacteriaceae bacterium | reverse complement strand
CCCAGGCACACCGGACAGATGTTGGTGTTGGGCTCCGAGCCGAAGTGATTCTGGCAACCGCAAAAGGCCTTGGTGCGGGTGAGCAGTTGCACGTGGACCTCGAGGCCGATGACGGGCTCGTACTTGGCCAGAACTTGAGGCGAAAGCGCGATGGCAGGCATATGTGAATTTTAGCGCGGACGGGCGGCAAGGCCCTTTGACTATTTGGCCGCATCTCCCCTATCGCATTCCGCAGGCTCTTACTTTAGTTGCATATCAGGCAGCATCGCCGAATATCCCATCACAGGATCTTCTTCCCAAAGGCCGAGCAGGCCAGCTCCACCGACAGGTCCGCCGTGCGGTTGTGCTCGTCGATCACCGGGTTGACCTCGACGATCTCGAAGCTCAGAAGCCGCCCGTGGTCGGCGATGATCTCCATGGCCAAATGCGCCTCGCGGTAGGTCGCTCCGCCGCGTACCGGAGTGCCCACTCCCGGCGCATCTTCGGGATCGATCCAATCCATGTCCAGCGAAACATGGTAGCCGGCTGTCCCCTGCCCGGCCGCGCACAGTGCCTCTTCCATCACCGCTCTCATGCCACGCTCGTCAATGTCGCGCATGGTGTACACGGCCACTCCGGCGCGGCGAATGTTCTCCCGCTCGGCGGAATCGATCTCCCTCACCCCGATCAGCACTGTGTTTTCCGCCAATATCTTGGGCGCGTAGCCGAAGATCTTCGTCAGCGCGTCCGGCCCCATCCCCAGCAGCGCGGCCAGCGGCATCCCGTGCACGTTGCCTGATGGCGAAGTCTCCGGCGTGTTGATGTCCGAGTGGGCATCGATCCACACCAGCCCGATCTTCTCCCCTTTGTCCTTTTTGTTGCGATAGAACTCCGCCACTCCAGAGACCGAGCCAACCGCCAGCGAGTGGTCCCCGCCCAGCACCAGCGGCGTCATCCCCTCCTCCAGCATCTTCACCACCGCCTCGGCAGTACGCGTGCAGGTCTGGGCAATTTGTTTCAGATAGTGCGCGTTTTCCTTGCCCGCGAGCTGTGTCTCGGCAATCTCCACGCGAATGTTGCCCCCGTCGGTCACCTCGTGGCCCAATGCCTCCAGCCGCGCCTCCAGCCCGGCCACGCGCACCGCCGATGGCCCCATATCCACCCCACGCCGGCTTGCGCCCAGGTCAAGCGGAACGCCGATCACTCGAATGCGCCGGGGAGGCCGCGCCTGCGCGCCGTAATGCGGAAATGATGACGCGGGATTGGGAACTTCAGCGGAATTCGACATATAAACTCTCCCTCAATGGTCATTAAACCAGATTTCAGACGGAGTTAGGTTAGAACTCTCTGATTATCCATCCTTCGGTCATATCCAGATTATCGGATGTCCGCATCGGCTGTTATAATCACGACGGTTGATGCCGATAAGAGTTTTAGGCGCCAGGCGGCATAACAACTGTGCGTCCCGATTCTTACCGATGAAGAGACTGCTTCCCACTTTCGCTATCCTACTCACCTGCATAACAACTGCCTGGGCACAGCCGCCCGGCACTCTGACCTCTTTGCGCGCCGTGACCGCCCTCAGCAATGCCGAGGCCAGTCATCATCAACCTGTCGTCTTCCAAGCCACGGTCACCTATTACCGCTCTTATGCGGGTGAATTGTATATACAGGATGAAGACGCGGCGATATATGTGCACCCCACAACTACTCTCAAACTCGTTCCCGGCGATCGCATCCTGGTGCGAGGAACCATGCACGAGAGTTTCCGGCCCTATGTAGAAAGCAACGACATCACTCTGTTGAGTCACGGCGTATTGCCCAAACCGGTGCAGGCCAGTTTCGAGCAGATGATCCGGGCCGAGACCGATTGCAGACTGGTTACCGCGCGCGCCGTCATCCGGTCCGCCAACATCGTGCCCAACTCGATCTCCATGGTCCCGGCCATATATCTGCAAATGCTTGTGGATGGAAACCAGGTCGACGCGAACGTGGATAGCGACAACGAGAATGCCCTAAAAGACCTGCTGGATGCGGAAGTGGAGATTACCGGCGTCGCCTCGGGGGTATTCGACAACAAGATGCAGCAAACGGGCGTCCTGTTCCACGTTCAATCCCTTGCCGGATTGAAGATATTGAAGCGCGCCAACGTCGACCCATGGTCTATCGCCGTTACGCCGATGGACCGCGCGATCACAGGCTACCAAGTGCGCGATCTCACCCAGCGGATACGTGTGCAGGGAACCATTACCTACTATCAGCCGGGAACGGCACTGGTGTTGCAAGACGGTGCCAGAAGTTTGTGGATCACGACCCAAAGTTATAGCCCCTTGCGAATTGGCGATCAGGCAAGCGCGATCGGATTTCCGGACGTGCAAAATGGATTCCTGACCTTGACGCGCAGCCAAGTTCGTGATGCCTCTGTGCAGACGCCTGTCACCCCGTCCCTGTTTACATGGCATCAATTAGCTTCGGGCGGAAATAGCGGCCACAGTCGCATCTTCGATCTGGTCTCCATCGAAGCACGAGTGATTGCTGAAGTGAGACAGGCCACCCAGGATGAGTATGTGCTGGAGACGGATGGGCATATATTCTCGGCCATTCTTCGCCATCCCAACTCCCTCAGCAGCATTCCCCTTATCCCGATGAAGCAGGTTCCGCCGGGATCGCGCATCCGCGTTACCGGTATTTGCATGCTAGCGGACGCGAACCCTTTCATTGGAGAGGTACCATTTAATATCCTGATGCGTTCCTTTGACGATATCGAGGTCATCGCCAGTCCCTCGTTATTGAACATTCGCAATCTCATCATCCTCGTCGGCTTGCTGCTCATAGTCGTAATTCTTGTAGGCACCAGAGGCTGGGCCCTGGAGCACAAGGTTCGCCGACAAACCACCGCGTTGGCCACCCGTGAACACCTCCGCGGCCGCATTCTCGAAGACATCAACGGCTCCCGGCCCCTGGCTGAGATTCTTGAACAAATCACGGAATTAGTTTCCTCCCAGCTCAAGGGCGCGCCCTGCTGGTGCGACGTGACCGATGGCGCACGGCTGGGAAATTGCCCGCCGCGGCTTGCGACTCTGCGCATCGTTCGCGAAAAGATTCCTGCCCATTCCGGACCGCCGCTTGGCGTCCTCTCTGCCGCATTCGACCCGCTCGCCAAGCCATCTGCCCAGGAGACGGAAGCCCTCTCCAGGGCGACCGGACTAGCCGCCTTGGCCATCGAGACACGCCGCCTTTACTCCGACTTGCTCCACCGCTCGGAGTACGACATGCTCACTGACATCCACAACCGCTTCTCCCTGGAAACACTGATGGACGCCCAGATCGACAAGGCGCGGCACGAGGCAACCGTCTTCGGATTAATCTACATCGACCTCGACAACTTCAAGCTGGTGAATGATTCGCATGGGCATCAGGTGGGCGACCAGTATCTGCAGGAGGTGGCGCTGCGCTTGAAGAAGCAGCTTCGCCCTCATGACAAGCTGGCCCGTCTGGGTGGTGATGAATTCGCCGCCTTGGTTCCCATAGTGCGCAGCCGCGCCGAGGTTGAGGAAATCGCTGAGCGCCTGAAGCGTAGCTTCGACGAACCGTTTGCCTTGGAGGGACTGGTCATGACCGGTTCGGCGAGTGTGGGCATCGCCCTCTATCCAGAAGACGGCACAACCAGGGATAAGCTTCTGAACGCCGCGGATGCAGCCATGTATATAGAAAAGAACGCTAAGAGACAAATCTAGCATATTCTGGATCTGAGCCTCCATCCCTGACTCTCCGCCGAGGATCGCGCAGTACAAAGGCCCGGCTTGCGCCGGGCCTCTTGATTGCACAACAGGCAAATCAACAAACTTGCCCGCATAGCTAGTTCAGAAACTGCCGAAGGCCGCTGGCCCCACCGCAGGTGGCTATTCGGCCGCCATCTCCTCGGCCTCGCCCTCCTGGCGCATCAGTTCCAGCTCGCGCTCTTCAGCTTCTCGTTCGGCTGTAACCTCCTGTTGCACGCGGGCCGCCGCTTCCTCCAGCTCCGGCGAAAGCTGCACATTGCGGTAGTACTCCAGGCCGGTGCCCGCCGGAATCAGCCGCCCGACGATCACGTTCTCCTTCAGGCCGCGCAGGTTGTCTATAGCGCCGTTGATACCGGCCTCGGTGAGTACCCGTGTCGTCTCCTGGAAGCTCGCCGCCGAAACCCAACTGTCAGTCGACAGCGACGCCTTGGTGATGCCCAGCAGCAGCGGTCGCCCGGTCGCAGGACGGCCTCCATTGGCCAGCACCCGTTCGTTCTCCTCGCGGAAGCGGAAGCGATCGAGCTGCTGCTCCAGCAGGAAGTTGCTGTCGCCCACGTCGTCGATCCGTACCCAGCGCAGCATCTGCCGAACAATGACCTCAATGTGCTTGTCGCTGATGGCCACGCCCTGCAGCCGGTAGACCTCCTGGATTTCGTTCACCAGGTAAGCCTGCAGTGCCTTTTCGCCCAGCACATCCAGAATATCGTGCGGGTTCAGCGGGCCATCCATCAGCGGATCGCCTGCGCCCAGACGCTCGCCTTCCTGCACGTTCACGTGGATGCCGCGCGGCACAAGGTACTCCTTCTCGTCGCCGTTGTCCGCGGTTACGTAGATCTTGCGCTGGCCTTTGGAAATCTCGCCGAAGCGCACCACGCCATCGATCTCGCTGATGATGGCCGTCTCGTGCGGCTTGCGCGCTTCAAAGAGCTCGACAACACGGGGCAGGCCGCCGGTAATATCCTTGGTGCGCGTGCTCTCCTTGGGAATCTTTGCCAGCACGTCGCCCGGTCCCACCTCTTCGCCGTCCTGTACCATCAGGTGAGCGCCCCGAGGCAACAGATACCGCTTGTGGCCCTTGGAGTTCTTCACCACGAAAGTCGGCTGCCGCTTCTCATCCGGAGAGTCGGCCACCACCCACCGCGAGAGGCCGGTCACTTCGTCCACCTCTTCGTTCAGCGTGATGCCTTCCTGCAGGTCCTTGAATTGCACCGTGCCGCCGATCTCAGTCAGGATGGCGTAGGTGTACGGGTCCCACTCAGCCAGCAACTGGCCCAGCACCACGTGCCCGCCGTCCTTCACCTTGAGGCGCGCGCCGTAGACCACCTGGTAGCGCTCCTTCTCGCGGCCGCGCTCGTCTTGAATGGCGATTGAGCCGGAGCGGTTCATGGCCACCAGCGTGCCGTCCTTGCTCTCTACATAGTTCAGGTTGATAAAGCGCACCGTGCCGTTGTTCTTGGCGTCCAGGCGCGATTTGTCCTGAACGCGGCTGGCCGTGCCGCCCACGTGGAAGGTGCGCATCGTCAGCTGTGTGCCCGGCTCGCCGATGGACTGCGCCGCAATCACGCCGCAGGTCTCGCCCAGCTCCACCATGCGTCCCGAGCCCAGGTTGCGCCCGTAACACAGCGCGCAGACGCCGCGACGCGATTCGCAGGTCAGCACCGAGCGGATCTTCACCTTCTCCACGCCCGCGCCCTGGATTGCCGAGGCGATGTCCTCGTCGATCGGCTGGTTCACCTCCACCACCACGTTGCCGTCGTAGTCTTTGATCCGCTCCAGCGATACGCGACCGATGATGCGGTCCCTCAACTCCTCGATGATCTCGCCCGATTCGACGATCGAGCCCACATAAATTCCCTCGACCGTGCCACAGTCGTACTCCGTCACGATCACGTCCTGAGCCACGTCCACCAGCCGCCGCGTCAGATAGCCGGAATCAGCGGTCTTCAGCGCCGTATCCGCCAGCCCCTTGCGCGCGCCGTGCGTCGAGATGAAGTATTCCAGCACCGTCAGCCCCTCGCGGAAGTTCGCCGTGATGGGCGTCTCGATCACCTCGCCGGAAGGCTTGGCCATCAGTCCGCGCATCCCCGAAAGCTGCCGAATCTGCTGCTTCGATCCGCGCGCACCGGAGTCGGCCATGATGTAGATCGGATTCATGGCTCCCTCTTCGTCAGCCTTCTTCATGTTGTCGAACATCTCGTCGGCCACCTTCTCGGTCACCGCCGACCACATCTGAATCACCTTGTTCGAGCGCTCGCCGTTGGTGATGGCCCCGTCCATATACTGCTTCTGGACCTCGACCACCTTCAGATCGGCCTCGCGCACCACCGTGAATTTGCTATCTGGAATCACCATGTCGTCCAGGCCCACCGAAAGTCCTGAGCGCGTGGCGTAGTGGAAGCCCAGATCCTTGATGCGGTCCAGCATCCCCACCGTGACTTCAAGACCCAGGTTCTGGTTGCAATAGTTCACCAGCTGCCCGATTCCCTTTTTCTTCAGCAGGCCATTGATGTACGGCATCCCCTCCGGCAGCGCGTCGTTCAGAATTACGCGGCCCACCGTTGTAGAGATGTAATTATTCTTGAACTCCACCGGCTCGTTGTGCGTCAAATCCTGGTCGTCATAGGCCGTGGTCAGGTCCATCACCCTGCCCGTGTAGCGCAGCCGGATGGGCGACAGCGTCTCCACTTCCCTGGCTTCCAGCGCCATCAGGACCTCTTCCGTGTTGGCGAAGACCCGGCCCTCGCCTCGCGCGTTCTTCTTGGCCTTGGTCAGGTAGTAAAGGCCCAGCACCATGTCCTGCGATGGCACGGTGATGGGCTGGCCAGAGGCTGGCGAAAGAATGTTGTGCGTGGCCAGCATCAGCACGCTGGCTTCAATCTGCGCCTCCGGCGACAGCGGAATATGCACCGCCATCTGGTCTCCGTCAAAATCTGCATTGAAGGCCGTGCACACCAGCGGGTGAATCTTGATCGCCTTGCCTTCCACCAGTACCGGCTCAAAGGCCTGAATGCCCAACCTGTGTAGCGTCGGTGCGCGGTTCAGCAGCACCGGGTGGTCCTTGATGACCTCTTCAAGAATGTCCCACACCACCGGCTCCTGCATCTCCACCATCTCCTTGGCCTGCTTGATAGTGGTGCAGTGGCCCGTCTGTTCCAGGCGATGATAGATGAAGGGCTTGAAGAGCTCCAGCGCCATCTTCTTGGGTAATCCGCACTGATGCAGCTTCAACTCCGGACCCACCACAATCACCGAGCGGCCCGAGTAATCCACGCGCTTGCCCAACAAATTCTGCCGGAAGCGTCCCTGCTTGCCCTTCAGCGTGTCCGAAAGCGACTTCAGCGGACGGTTGTTGGCGCCGCGCAGTACGCGGCCGCGGCGGCCGTTATCGAAGAGCGCATCCACCGCCTCCTGCAACATGCGCTTCTCGTTGCGCACAATCACTTCTGGCGCGTGCAGGTCCATCAGCTTCTTCAGCCGGTTGTTGCGGTTGATCACGCGGCGATAGAGATCGTTCAAATCAGAAGTCGCAAAGCGGCCGCCATCCAGCGGCACCAGCGGACGCAGCTCTGGAGGAATTACCGGCAGCACGTCCAGAATCATCCAATGCGGCTTGTTCTCGCTCTTGCGGAAGGCCTCCACAACCTTCAGGCGCTTGGCGTACTTCAGCTTCTTCTGCGCCGAGGTTTCCGTCTTCATTCTTTCGCGCAGCTCAAGGCCCAACTCGTCGATACTGACGCGCTTGAGCAATTCCTTGATCGCCTCCGCGCCCATCATCGCCTTAAAGCCCGAGGGGCGGAACTGCGCATCCAGCTCACGGTACTTGACCTCGTCCTTGATGATCTCGCGTTCCTTCACCGGCGCGTCGCCAGGATCGACCACCACATAGGACTCGAAGTACAGTATCGCTTCCAGATCGCGAAGAGAGATGTCCAGCAGGTGCCCGATGCGCGAAGGAAGCCCCTTGAAGAACCATACGTGCGAGCACGGCGACGCCAGCTCGATGTGCCCCATGCGCTCACGGCGCACCTTGCTCACCGTTACTTCCACGCCGCACTTGTCGCAGATCACGCCGCGGTGCTTCATCCGCTTGTACTTGCCGCACAGGCACTCCCAGTCCGTCACCGGCCCAAAGATGCGCGCGCAGAAAAGTCCGTCGCGCTCCGGCTTGAAGGTGCGGTAGTTGATCGTCTCCGGCTTGGTAACCTCGCCGTGCGACCAGCTGCGGATCTTCTCCGGCGATGCCAGCATGATGCGGATAGCGTCAAAATCGGTAATAGGACCTGAAAGCTCAAACGGGTTCGAACGGAACAAGGCGACCCTCCTTGGCGGGCCTCTTCGGCGCCTGCCGCGGCTTTCCCGGGATTCTCTTACAGGTCCTTCCTTCCCGGGAAGCGGCGTTTACCGCTTTCAAGAAGAACCCATGACTTTCTCAGTTTCCGGCCTGAAGTTTTTCGGGCCGGTCAAACTCCATCGACTGGGTGCCCACCCTCGCCGCGTTTTTGTTTTTGCGGCTAGGGTGGGAAACCAATCTCAATCGGCAACCATTGCCACTTCCGGCGCGGGCAACTTCTTGATAAGGTCCGCGCGCTTGATTAACTCCACATCCAGGCATAGTGACTGCAACTCGCGAATCAGCACGTTGAACGACTCCGGCACGCCCGGCTCAATCGCCGCCTCGCCCTTTACGATGGCCTCGTAGATCTTGGTCCGGCCATAGACGTCGTCCGACTTCGCGGTCAGCAATTCTTGAAGAATGTATGCCGCGCCATATGCCTCCAGCGCCCACACTTCCATCTCTCCAAATCTCTGTCCGCCGAACTGCGCCTTGCCGCCCAGCGGCTGTTGCGTAATCAGCGAGTACGGCCCAATCGACCGCGCGTGAATCTTGTCGTCCACCAGGTGCGACAGCTTCAGCATGTAGATGTAGCCCACCGTCACCGGTTGCTCGAACTGCTCGCCCGTCAAGCCGTCATAGAGAACCGTCTTGCCCGAGGAAGGCAGTCCGGCCGAGGCCAGCAGCGACTTGATCTCGCCCTCACGCGCGCCGTCGAAGACCGCTGTCCCGAACCAGATGCCGCGCTCCATGCCAGCTCCCACGCGAACCAGCGTCTCGTCATCCAATTCCAGCAGCTGGCGCAGCGTCGCGGTTCCAGCAAATTCCTTCTTCATCAGTTCCCGCGTGTAGTTGGCGTCGGAGTTGGCGCGAATCAGATCGGCAATCTTCTTACCCAGCACATGTGCGGCCCAGCCCAGATGCGTCTCCAGAATTTGGCCCACGTTCATGCGTGAAGGCACACCCAGCGGATTCAATATGATCTCCACCGGTGTTCCATCGGGCAGATACGGCATGTCTTCCTCGGGAAGAATGCGCGCAATCACGCCCTTGTTGCCGTGGCGGCCGGCCATCTTGTCGCCCACCGACAGCTTGCGCTTCATGGCTACATAGACCTTCACCAGTTTGATCACGCCCGGAGGCAGCTCATCGCCCTTCTGCAGCTTGGCAACTTTCTCGTTGGTGATCTTGCGCAGCACCTCAATCTGCCGCGAGGTCATCTCTTCGATCTCGTCGATCTGCTCATTGACGCGGGGGTCCTTGTCGGCGTAGCGGATGCGCTTCAGATTCTTAGTCGAAATGCGCTCGATCGTTTCGCGATCCAGAATCGCGCCCTTGGTCAGCAGGCGCTTGTTGGTCCGTTCGTCGTGCAGATCGGCCAACACCTCCTTGCCGCCCAGAATTCCGTCCAGGCGCTTCAGGCGCTCATCAGTCAGAATGCGAATCTCGTCGCCCAGGTTCTTTTCCAGCTTGGAGATGTACTCCGCCTCGATCTGTCTCGCTCTCTCGTCCTTGTCCTGGCCCTTGCGGCTGAAGATGCGCACATCGACGATGGTGCCCTCGATGCCCGGAGGCGTGGTCAGCGAAGCGTCGCGCACATCGCCGGCCTTCTCGCCGAAGATGGCGCGGAGCAGCTTCTCTTCCGGCGTAAGTTGCGTCTCTCCCTTGGGCGTCACCTTGCCCACCATGATGTCGCCGTGCTTGATCTGGGCGCCGATGCGGATCACGCCGCTCTCGTCGAGATCCCTCAGCGCATGCTCGCTCACGTTGGGAATATCGCGTGTGATCTCCTCCGGTCCCAGCTTGGTGTCACGCGCCTCAATCTCGAACTCCTCAATATGCACCGAGGTGTAGTAATCCTCCCGCACCAGCTTCTCGCTGATCAGGATCGCGTCCTCGAAGTTGTAGCCGCGCCAGGGCATGAAACCCACCAGCACGTTGCGTCCCAACGCCAACTCGCCTTGCTCCGTGCATGGCCCGTCGGCGATCACCTGTCCCTTGACCACGCGGTCGCCCTCGCGGACCACCGGCTTCTGATTGATGCAGGTGTTCTGGTTCGACCGCTTGAACTTGATCAGCGTGTAGATGTCCGAGCCCACCTCGCGCGAAAGCTGAGTGGGATGATGCTCGCCCTCCACGCGCACGATAATGCGCTGCGAGTCCACCGAATCTACAATGCCGTTGCGCTTGGCCAATATCACAGCGCCCGAATCGCGCGCTGTCACGCCTTCCATCCCCGTGCCCACCAACGGCGCCTCGGCTGCCAGCAAAGGAACAGACTGCCTCTGCATATTGGCGCCCATCAGCGCGCGGTTGGCGTCGTCGTGCTCCAGAAACGGCACCAGCGACGCTGCCACAGAAACCAGTTGCTTGGGGCTCACGTCGATGTAGTCCACCTCAGCCCGGTTCACCAGCACAAAGTTCCCCATACGCCGCGCGTTCACGAGGTCCTCGGTAATCAGGCCATTCTCGTCGAAATCGATGTTGGCCTGCGCGATGGTGTGCTTGTCCTCTTCCCATGCCGAAAGATAGAAGCTGAACGGGATGTGATCGATCTGCCGCTTGCCCGACTTCTTCAGCCCGGCGTTCAGCCGCGCCGCCTCATCCTTCTCGATGTGGTCGCCTACGCGCAGGCCGCTCTCGCCGGCGTTGGCAATCTCCACGAAATCCAGAATCCGCGAATCCTTCACCTTGCGATAAGGAGATTCGATGAATCCGTATTCGTTGATGCGCGCAAAGCAACTCAACGAACTGATGAGACCGATGTTCGGGCCTTCCGGCGTCTCAATGGGGCAGATGCGCCCATAGTGTGTCGGATGCACGTCGCGCACCTCAAAGCCCGCCCGCTCACGGCTCAAGCCGCCCGGACCAAGCGCCGACAAACGCCGCTTGTGCGTAATCTCTGAAAGCGGATTGGTCTGGTCCATGAACTGCGACAGTTGCGACGAGCCGAAAAACTCGCGTATCGCCGCCATCACCGGCTTGGCGTTGATCAGGTCGTGCGGCATAGCCGTCGTAAGCTCCTGATACACGCTCATCTTTTCCTTGATGGCCCGCTCCATGCGCACTAAACCAATTCTGAATTGGTTCTCCATCAGTTCGCCCACCGCGCGCACCCGGCGGTTGCCCAGGTGATCGATGTCGTCCACCATGCCGATGTTCTTGCGCAGCTTCAACAGGTAGCGGATGGTCGCGTAGAAGTCCTCCGGAGTCAGCGTGCGGTTGTTCAGCTTGCTGGCGTCCTGGCTTTCGTACAGCTTGATATTGAACTTCAGCCGTCCTACGCGCGAAAAATCGTACTTGCGCGGATCGAAGAACATCCCCTCGAAGAGCGCCGTTGCCGTATCCAGAGTCGGCGGATCGCCCGGCCGCAGCTTGCGGTAGATCTCGATCAACGCTTCTTCCGGCTTATGAATCGAATCGCGCTTCAGCGTGTTGGCGATGATGTTGCCCACATCGTCGCGCTCCGGGAAAAACACCTCGAATACCGTCGCGCCGCTGGATAGAATTTTATGCAACCGGTCAGCCGTCAACTCGACGTTGGCCTCCACCACCACTTCGCCGGTGTTCAGGTCCACCACGTCTGCCGCGGTATGCGCCCCGTCCAGCTCGGCCGCCTCTACCTCGATCTTGTCGATGGCCGCCGTCCGCAGCGCCTTCAGAGAGTGCGGTGTAATCTTGCGTCCGGCGAACGCGATCTCCACGCCGCTATGCGTCAACCCATGCGCCGGCTTGGCGCCCACCAGGTGCGTATTGGCGTGCACGTCCTCTGGAACCGCCCAGAGCAGTTTCCCGTCGGCAATATGCAGCCGGTCCACCGTGTAAAAAGTCTTCAGTATCTCTTCGTCAGAACGCAATCCAAGCGCCCGCAGAAAAATTGTCCCCAGAAACTTGCGCTTGCGGTCGATGCGCACATAAAGAGTGTTCTTCTGGTCGTACTCAAACTCCACCCAGGAGCCGCGGTAGGGAATGATCTTGCCCAAAAAGTATGTGCGATTGTTAGCCGTTTCAAAAAATACGCCAGGCGAGCGGTGCAACTGCGACACGATCACCCGCTCCGTGCCGTTTACGATAAATGTCCCGTTCGGAGTCATCAGCGGAATGTCGCCGAAAAACACCTCCTGCTCCTTGATGTCGCGAACCGACTTGTTGCCCGTCTCCGGGTCCTTCTCGGAAATCGTCAGCCGGACAGTGACCTTGAGCGGCGCCGAGAAGGTCATGCCCCGCTCCTCGCATTCCTGCTGGTCGTACTTCAGCTGCAGGCTCACCGGGTCGCCGCACTTGTTGCAGAAATCGGGCGTGTTCTTGTTGTATGTGCCGCACTTCTGGCAAAGCACATCCCCGGGATGAAACGGATCCGTTATCACCATCGACCCGCAATGCACGCAGGCCGTGCGCAGGTGATGCAGTCCCTTCAAGTGACCGCACTTGCACTCCCAATTGCCAATCGAAAAATCGACAAAGTCCAGCTGCGAAATGCCGCGAAAGTCCGTGATCGGAAATACCGACACAAACACCGACTGCAAACCCGCGTCGTCGCGCTCCTTGGGCAGCTTATCCATCTGCAGGAAACGCTCATACGAGCGCCGCTGAACTTCAATCAGGTTGGGTATCCGGGTTGCGGTGGGTATCTTTGAAAAATCGAGCCGGCTGCGAATCGCGCGCTTCTCGTTCGGCATGCTTCACTCCTGAGCCTCGTCGCTCCGGCGCTCATCTTGGGCCGGGCCGGCGCCTGAGGCTCCTCGGCGCCCGCTTATTACGTTAAGTAAGTCAATAAAATCGGACTGGTCCGATGCGATCTCCAGTCCCCGCCCCTGCAAGCCCCTCCA
>CAWJDN010000098.1:0-5328 GCA_963840985.1 uncultured Acidobacteriaceae bacterium | reverse complement strand
GGAATCGGCGATGGCAATCGTTTGCGGATTCCGGGCGAAGGGCAACCGGGGTCCCATGGCGGCCCGAGCGGCGACCTCTATATTTTCTTCACGGTTAAGGAGCATGCGATCTTCGAACGGCACGATAACGATCTGCACTGCACGGTTCCGATCAGCGTGGCGCAGGCGGTACTGGGCGATGAGATCGCCGTGCCCACGCTCGAAGGCCCGCACCACTGGTCATCCCGGAGGGCACACAGAGCGGCGCCGAACTGCGTCTGAAGGGCAAGGGCGTGCCGGAAGTGCAGGGACGGGGGCGCGGCGATCTGGTTGTTCACATCGACGTGCGCATACCGACGAAGCTGACGCGGATCAGCGGAAACTGTTCGAGCAACTGGCGGAAAGCCTGCCAGTGAATAACGAGCCGCACGCCAAGGGTCTGTTTGAGAAGGTCAAAGATCTTTTCATGTAGCTCCGCGCCACGCAATTTCGCGCGATAATGGATGCGGGGGAAGTCGATGAAGATCACGCCCGTTCTTCTTCGCGCTGTTCTTCCTCATTCCGCTGTGGGCCTTCCTGCAAACCGGCGACTTCAAGATTTCAACCGACGTCGATCTGGTTCTCCTCGATATCAGCGTCAAAGATGCCAAAGGCGGTTACGTTTCGAACCTGACCGGGGATCAATTCAAGGTTGTGGAAAACGGCATCCCGCAGAAGATCGTGTCATTCGCGAATATGGACGTGCCGGTTGCCGCCGGTCTGATTCTCGACGCGAGCGGCAGTATGCGCACGAAGCGCAACGACGTGAATGTCGCGGGGATCACGTTCGTCTATTCAGCGCAAACCCAGGATTTTTCCTGTTTATTTCAAGCTACGGTCTGTTTTTTCTCACAATCAAACCAAACGTTGTCACCTGGCTGCCGCTGTGTTTGTTTGCCGCGCCCATCATTGTGGCTTACACAGCAGCCTTTCTAAGGTTCGACCGCAGTTCCATGCCCCCGCGACCCATCCGGCGCGGTGTTCGACTACTGATTGTGGCCATCCTCTATAGCGCCGGCCTTATCTCCTCTGCAAACACACTCCTCGACCGTACCAAACCCGCAATCTACACCGTCTCCGTCCTCTCCAACCAACCCACCGACAATGACTACCACAAGGACATCCTCAAGCTCGCCCCCTGGGGTCCAATCCAGAAATCCAGTGATCTGCACGTCGACCAAGAAATACTCTCCGAAGCCGCCTCCATTCACCAGATCTGCCTCAAACTCCATTCCGGCTTTCTTCGCATCGCCTGGTACGAAGCCGTGCCATGCCCGGCCCAGCCTACCGTGCAGCAGGCACAATAGGTCCACCCTATTTATACTTCTCCTGTGACTCCACCCATCGAAGACCGCAAGCGGCGCATCGGCGTGGTTACCACCTCGCGTGCCGACTATAGCCACCTCTACTGGCCGCTGCGCGAACTCGCCGCGCATCCCGGCGTGGAGCTCGCCGTCTTCACGCTGGGCGCGCATCTTGCGCCGGAGTTCGGCTCGACCATCCGCGAAATCGAGCGCGACGGATTTCCCATTCAGGCGCGCATCGAGTGCCTGCTCAACTCCGACACCGACACCGGCATGGCCAAGACCATCGGCATCGCCATCCTCGGCCTGGCCGACGCGCTCACCGCCTGGCGTCCCGACCTGCTGCTGCTCATCGCCGACCGCTACGAGATGCTCGCGCCGGCGTCGGTTGCGGTCGCGCTCAGGATTCCCATCGCTCACATCGAAGGCGGCGAAGTCTCGCAGGGAGCCATCGACGACCAGGTGCGCAACGCTCTCACCAAGCTGGCCCACATCCACTTCACCTCCACGACAACCGCGCGCCGCCGCGTCATCGCGATGGGCGAGGAGCCATGGCGCGTGACCCACGCCGGTGCGCCCTCGCTCGACCATCTGCGCCGCTCAACCCTGCTGAGCCGTCAAGCCCTCGAAGCAAAGCTCGGCCTCACGCTCGCGCCGCCCACGCTACTCGCCGCATGGCACCCGGTCACAATCTTGCGCGACACCAACGCCGAGGCCGATGCCCTCTTCGCCGCGCTCGCTCACGTCCCCGGCCAGCTCCTCTTCGTCTATCCCAACGCCGACGCCGGCAGCTTTGCGCTCATCGAGCGCACGAAAATTTTGACGAGCACGAGACCACACACGCACATCTTCGTCAATCTCGACGCCGTTACCTACTGGAGCCTTTTAGGCAGTGTGGACGCGATGATTGGCAACTCATCCAGTGGAATCATGGAAGCTGCCTCCTTCGCGCTACCCACGGTCAACGTCGGCATTCGTCAGCAAGGCCGCGAACGCGCCCGCAACGTGATCGACGCGCCTGCGGAGACCTCGGCAATTCTTAGCGCCATCACACAAGCCCTCACTCCGGAATTCCGAGATTCCCTGCGCGGCATGACAAATCCCTACGGCGATGGAAGCGCCGCTGTCACCATCGCCCGCGTCCTCACCACCGTTCCGCTGGACGGTCTGCTCATGAAGCAACCCACGCCGCTGGCCGTCGAAGACAACCCGGAGCAACCATGACCGCGCGCATCCCACTCTCATCTCCCGACATCACCCAGGCCGAGATCAATGCAGTCACCGCCGTACTGCGCACGCCGCACCTGAGCATGGGTCCCGAGCTGGCAGCCTTCGAGGCCGCGCTGGCCGCCTACCACTCCGTGCCACACGCCGTGGCTGTCAGCTCCGGCACCGCCGGCCTGCATCTCGCTCTGCTCACTCTGGGCATCGGCGAGGGCGACGAGGTCATAGTGCCCTCCTTCGCTTTTATCGCGGTAGCCAACACGGTCTTCCAGATCCGCGCCACGCCAGTCTTTGCGGAGATCGACCCTGTCACTCTCAACCTTGATCCGGCCAGCGTCGAGCGGGCTGTTACGCCGCGCACGCGGGCCATTCTGGTCGTCCACACCTTCGGCATTCCGGCGGAGATGGACGCGCTGCAAGCCATCGCCCACCGCCACAACCTGGCCCTGATCGAGGACGCCAGCGAAGCCATCGGAGCCCAGTTTCAGGGCAAGCGCGCCGGCAGCTTTGGCGACCTGGCCGTCTTCGGCTTTTATCCCAACAAACAGCTCACCACCGGCGAAGGCGGCGCAGTGCTGGCTCGCGATCCAGGCCAAGCCGCCCGCCTGCGCAGCTTGCGCAATCAGGGCCGTCGGCCAAATTGCGATTGGCTCGACCACGTCGAGCCGGGCTACAACTACCGCCTCTCCGAGTTGGCCTGCGCGCTGGGCCGGGTCCAGTTGAGCCGCATCGGCGAGATGCTCGCCCTGCGCCAGTCCGCAGCCCAGCGCTACGATGCGCTGCTCAACGCAATCCCCGGCCTGGACCTTCCGCCGCTCACCCTCCCCAACCGCGCCATCAGTTGGTTCGTTTACGTACTCCGCCTGCCGGAACAGGTTGACCGCGACCGCGTGCAGGCCTCTCTCGCCCAACGCGGCATCGCCACCGGACGCTACTTTGCCCCCATCCACCTGCAACCGGCCTGGCGCAGCCACTCCAGCGCAGGCGCTGCCACGCTGCCTATAACCGAGGCCATCGCCCGGCGCACGCTCGCCCTGCCCTTCTTCAACCGCATCACCGTGAGCCAACAGGAAGAAGTCGCCGCCGCCCTACGGGAGGCAATCGGCGCCTGAGCCGCGAAGCGTAAACTCCCAGCCAAAAAC
This sequence comes from uncultured Acidobacteriaceae bacterium, assembly GCA_963840985.1. GTDB lineage: Bacteria > Acidobacteriota > Terriglobia > Terriglobales > Acidobacteriaceae > Telmatobacter. The sequence goes on along the minus strand of CAWJDN010000098.1, from coordinate 1,640 downwards.
ATTGCCCGTTCAGTCCTTGATCGTCCCCCTCGTTCGTTCTTGGTACGATATACTCCTGTACGTAGTGGAAAAAGGAGGTTTTACGATGCAAAATCAAGCGATTTTAAGGGTGGCTGCGGCCGGAATTGCGATCATGGCGATGATGGCTGTGCCGGGATCGATCCGGGCGCAGAGTGGCGCAACGATTCTGACACCGACCGAGACGCAAAAACTTCTGCCGGCGAGTGTGTACTACTGCGGGCAGCCGGCCAACACGCAGTTGCGCAACTCGGGCGGCGTTAAGTTTGCCGATGGGCACTACGTGCTGGCAACCCTGGTAGACACTACCGGCTACTCGTCCGCATTGGCCGCGAAGTACCAGGCTTACTTTATCGCCGAGGTTCCCATCAAAGTGGGCGGCGAGAGTCTTGCCGCTGGAGTCTACGGCGTGGGATTCGTCGGTGACAAATTTGTGGTGACAGACGTGGGCGCGCACGACATTCTCACGGTGGCTTCGCACGAGGATGCCGGCCTGAAGCGGCACATGCCCCTGCAAGTGCTGGCCGACCCTGCCGGCGGCTTCCGGCTCTACGCTGGACACAAGTATGTGAGCTTCAGCCGTTAGCGTTTCTTTGTTAGCAAACAGTTACCGATAACCGGCTTCAAGACAAACAAGGCCTCCCGCACATGGGAGGCCTTGCTGCATGTAAGCCTGCTGTTTTTACCTGTGCCCGGAAAAAAACTCCATCTTAAAAGTCCGGACGAAAATCAGGCAACGAGTTTCCCTTTTTACTCCGCCGGATCGTCTGCCGTGAAGGGAGAGCAGCATGGCTTTTCCGTGGCGTGGAAGTTCATCAGCTCCAAGCGGATGCCGTCGGGATCGTAGAGGTTGAATTGACCCTTGCCATCCCTGCCGATCTGGGTATGCGCGTCGTGGACGCCGTTGAGCCGATTTCCGGCTTCCAGCGTCTTGTGAGCCTCTTCAACTGAATTGACGCCGATAGAAAGGTGGTCCAGCACTCCCAGATCATGCTGGGATATGGTGGCCGGAATGCCGGAAGTTGCAGTGTCGTGGACCAGCATGTACTCCAGCCAGTCGTGGCTGTCGGGGGTCTGCTGGCTGACCCAGTCGATCCGATTCTCGACCATGCCGCCGTACCAGTAGGGGCGGAAGCCGAGTAGATCACGATAAAAGGTGTCCTCGGCGGCGCGGCTGTGCACCATGATTCCGATGTGGATGATGTGGCGGGCGATGAGATTGGGAGCGTCGATGGCTGCAGGCCCAGAGGGCGGCTGCACAAACTCGACCTTGTTGCCCTCCGGATCGAGCACCGTGAACCAGTGGCTGCCGTCTGCGCCCTTTTCCACCTTTGCTGGGGTCTTCCATCCCTTGGCGGCCAGGTACTTGCGCATTCCTTCGGCGTCGTCGGTGTTATAGGCCGAGTGGTCCAACCGGTTAATTCCCTGACCGGGAGGCAGCGGCAGCACTTCAATAAACTGCGTGGCGTTGATCGCGTAGCGCACGCCCTTGGGATTCTCGGGGTCGGGCAGCTTGGCCGCGCCAATAATCTCGCGGTAATAGTGGTCGGTGGCCGCGGGGTCAGATGTATAGACGGCCAGGTGCGAAATGCCCGTGATTTTTGGCCGGATTGGCGCAGTTT
>CAWJDN010000097.1:0-8262 GCA_963840985.1 uncultured Acidobacteriaceae bacterium | reverse complement strand
GGTCGCCGGGATGGAAGGCGCGTTGCCCAGCGTGGTCGCCGGATTGGTCAGCCGCCCGGTCATCGCCGTGCCGACCAGTGTCGGCTACGGCGCCAATTTTGCCGGCTTGACTCCGCTCTTGAGCATGCTCAACAGTTGCAGCAGCGGCGTGACGGTGGTGAATATCGACAACGGGTTTGGCGCCGGTTACGCCGCCAGTCAAATCAACGCCCTGTGCGCCGGCGAACCTTAGCGCGCTCGTTTGACAATGAAAACGCTCTATCTGGATATTTTCAGCGGCATCAGCGGCGACATGTTCATGGGCGCGATGCTGGACCTTGGCGTGGGCCTGGAGCGCTCACCGCGGAACTGCGAAAGCTTTCGTTGCAGCGGCTATCATTTGCATGCCTCGCGCGTCAAGCGCCGGGAAATTGAAGGGGTCAAGTTTGACGTTCACGTCGGGCACGACCATGAGCACGGGCACGAGCAGGGCCACGAACACGACTCGACACGCACGGGCATGAACACGAACCAGCATGGCCGGACTTACGCGCGAAATTGCGCGCTTGATCGCCGAAAGCGGCCTTTCGGAGTGGGTCAAGACCAAATCCACCGCCGTGTTTCACCGCCTGGCGGTGGCGGAAGGGAAAATCCACGGCCTGCCTGCCGCGGCGGGTGCATTTTCACGAAGTGGGCGCGGTGGATTCGATTGTGGATATTGTGGGCGCGTGCGTGGCGCTGGAATTTCTCGGGCAAACCGCGCGTCCTGGCCGGCGCGGTCGTCGATGGCACCGGGTGGATCGACTGCGCGCACGGGCGCTTTCCGATCCCGGCGCCCGCGACGCTGGAGGTTCTGGCGGCGCGCGGCGTGCCGATCTCCCAATGCGACGAGCCGCACGAATTGATCACTCCGACCGGCGCCGCGTTGCTGGCCGAGTTGGTCGAAAAGTTCGGGCCGATGGAGGCTTTGGTCCCGGCGCGAGTCGGTTTCGGCGTGGGCGAGCGCGACAACCGGACGCGCCCGAATGTGCTTGCGCGCCATCCTGGGCGAAACGCGCCGCCGCCGCCGCGCACGACTGGGAGATCGACACCGTGGCCGTTCTGGAAACCAATCTGGACGACGCCAGCCCCGAGGTTTTGGGACATTTCAGCAGACAAGGCCATGGCCGCCGGGGCGCTGGACGTTTGTTACACGCCGGCGCAAATGAAAAAGAACCGTCCCGGCGTCCGGCTCAGCGTCCTGTGCGCGCCGGCGGAGGCGGACCGGTTCAGCGAGTTGATTTTGCGCCACACCACCGCCTTTGGCTTGCGCCGCTGGTTGACGGAGCGCCGCAAACTCCGTCGCGAGTTCCAAACCGTTCGCACCCCTTTTGGGGATGTCACTCTGAAAATTGGCCGGCTGGACGGGAACATGGTGCAAATCGCGCCGGAATTCGAGTCATGCAGAAAGCTGGCCGAAAGGGCAACGTGCCGTTGAAAGCGGTCTATGAAGCGGCGCTGGCGGCGGCACAGCCGCACCCCCGCCGCCATGAACCCGTCCGAACCGCCGCTGACGCCCAGTCTGGCGGTTGTCATTCCCGTTTTCAACGAGGCGTCCACCGTCGCCAACGTGCGTCAAAGCCGTCACCGCCCAAGCGTTGGTGCGCGAAATCATCATCGTTGATGACGCCTCCAGCGACGGCACGTGGGAGGCGCTGCAACTGCTGGCCGCGGCCAACCGCGCGCGCGCCTTTTCCGCCATGCGGTCAACCAGGGCAAAGGCGCGGCGCTTGCGCACCGGTTTTGCCAAGGTGACCGCGCCGCTGGTCATCGTGCAGCCGGGATTGGCGATAAGACGCGCACCGGCGATATGTGCGCGATGCAACTCGGGCATACCGTAGACAGCATGAGCCTGAGTTGCAGCAGCCAGCTTGGAGTTTTCGTCCTCGAAGGCATAAACCGCGCGGTTGGATGCTTCATTCAGCCGCCAGGCAGCGCTCAGGTCGATGACACGCAAACCGCGCTTGAGCGCCTCCGGCGCCCATTCCCGCGATTGCTCATGCGGCGTGGCGAGAAACAAAACCTCAACGCCCTTGCTGGCCAGTAGTTCCCACGAAAAGGGTTCCAGCCTGAGGTTGCCGCTGCCGCTCGAATCGGCCAGTTGCGGGTGAATCTCGCTCAAAGGAACACCGCCCCTCGCCGTGTCCTTTTCATCCACGCGCCCTGCAAATACCGGCGGCGTACCCTGGATACGGGGATGCTTCAGCAGCAGCCTGGCCAGTTCAGCGCCCGCGTACCCGGTAACTCCCACTACAGCGGTTTGTATCTTATGAGTCATGATTCCAGCATCGCCTTCAATCGTGATTCCACATCGCCTGCGCGGCGATGGTCCGAACAAATAATCAGCACCGTATCGTCGCCCGCCAGTGTGCCTACGATGTCGCTCCAGCCGGCATTGTCCATAGCCATGGCCAGGGGCTGTGCGCCGCCCGCCGTCGTAGTCACCACTACCTGGTTCATCGCCCTGCGTACACGCAGCCCAAAGCCTTCCAGCATCTCGTCCAGCAAAGGCGGACTATTGTCCTCAGCCGTGGAACCAGCGCCATTCGAGAACGAATAGCCACCTGGGCCCTTGGAGAGGCGCAATTCATGAATGTCCCGCGAGAGAGTAGCCTGGGTCACCGCAAAGCCACGGCGGCGCAGCTTGCGCCGCAACTCGTCTTGGCTGGCAACCTGTCCATGGGTTACCAGCTCTCGAATCGCATTGTGGCGCATCGTCTTCATCAGCCTCTCCTGTGCAAATCAAAGGCGCGGTTCAGGGCGTAGCCTTTATACTCGTATAATTATACATACATTTGCATAAGTATGCAATACAGGTCCGCATCCGGTGCAAAACAGGAGAGTAATTAAGTATTTGTGGGACTATAGCCTGTCCTCGCTGTTACACTTTTGTAATATTCGCGGCATAGGGTTCCCGCATCGGCCAAAATGACACAACATCCTTGGATTTCCACCATTAATGACCTGTTTAGTCGCGTTGTCGCGGCCGCTAATCCCCGCGCCATCCTTTGGCAGGACGAGTTTGGCCTGTGGCAGCCCATTTCCTCCGACCAGATCTACCAACGAGTGCGAGCGCTGGCTCAGGCATTCCTCAGCTGGGGCGCGAAAAAAGGCGACCGCATCGCCCTGATATCGGAAAACCGCTGGGAGTGGGCAGTCACTGATTTCGCCGCCTTGGCCATTGGCGCGGTGGATGTGCCCATCTACCCCACGCTTACCGGTGAGCAGATCGCTGTGCTGATAGCTGACGCGGGCTGTCGCATCGCCGTAGTCTCCACTCGCCAACAGTTCGACAAGCTGAACGCTGTGCGCGGGCAAACTTCGCTGGAGCGCATCCTGATGATGGATTCAGTTGTGGCGCCCGAGGGGGCGATTGCCTTCAGCGAGGTGATGGCCGGGGCAGATGAGCGTGGCGCGGATCGCGATCCTATCTTCGATGCGCTGATGCGCACGGTCGAACCCAAAGACCTAGCTACGCTGATTTACACCTCCGGTACAACCGGCGAGCCCAAGGGCGTGGCGCTTACCCACGGCAACATTGCCGCCAACCAGAACTATGCCCCCGCGGAATTCAGCTTCGACTCAACGGACGCTTTGATCTCCTTTCTGCCTCTGTCGCACGTCACGGCGCGTGCCCTGGACTACGTTATGTACCAGTTCGGTGTGCAGGTGGCTTATTGCTCGAAGTTCGACAAGCTGCCGCAGGCCATGCGTGAAATTCACCCGACAGTTTTTGTCGGCGTGCCGAGGGTTTTCGAGAAGATTCGCCAGGAGGTAGAACGCCGGGCAGGGCTTTCGCTGATCAAGAAGCGTCTGCTCGCCTGGGCGATAGGCGTAGGCGCCGGTCACATGGATACGGTCTACGACGGCCGCCGGCCCACTTCGCTGCTGTGGAAGCTGGCCGACAAGCTGGCCTATTCCAAGGTGCGCGAGGCCTTTGGGGGACGTGTGAGGATTTTTGTTTCAGGCGGAGCGCCTTTGGGTTTCGACACGGTGAATTGGTTTGCCTCGGTAGGAATTGCTCTCTGGGAGGGCTATGGGCTGACGGAAACCTCGCCGCTGATTACTCTCGACACACCTCTTAGCCACCGCAAGGGCTCCGTCGGCAAATCCCTTTCCAATGTTGAAATCAAGCTGGGCTCGGACGGGGAGTTGCTGGTCCGCGGGCCTTCGGTCTTTTCTGGTTACTGGCAGAAGCCGGAGCAGACCGCTGAAGCTTTGGACTCGGAGGGCTGGTTCCGCACCGGTGACATTGCCCACATCGACAACGATGGCTTCGTCTTTATTACAGATCGCAAGAAGGAGCTGCTGAAGACATCGGGCGGCAAGCTGGTGGCGCCTCAGCCGATTGAAAACAAGCTCAAGAACAGCATTCTGGTGGCGCAGGCCGCTCTTGTGGGCGACAAGCACAAGTTCATATCAGTGCTCATTTCGCCTAACTTTGTAGCGCTGGAGGAGTGGGCGCGCCGCCGCCGTATCGAAGCGAAGAATCGTGCCGAATTGGTGGCCGACAGCCGAGTCGTTGCGCTCTACGCCGAGATTGTGCGTGAGGTGAACGCTAGTCTGGCCAACTTTGAGACCCTGAAGCGCTTTCACGTGGTGGCCGATGAGTGGTCGCAGGAGACAGGCGAATTGACGCCCTCGATGAAGCTCAAGCGGCGCGTCATTACGGAGCGATACGCGGCCCGGATCGCCGCACTTTACGAGGATGAAGCAACCTCACACGGCGAATAGGGAAGGTCAGGCCTCGTTCCAACTCCTTGCCAAAGTGAGCGCGCTTGTCCCAAAGGAGGTGCAGTCCGCGGAAGAACGGCGCGCCCCAGGCGCCCACTGCCAGCAGGCTGCCGAAGAGGATGACAGCGTCGATAGAGAGCCTCCCGGAGCGCGACCAGTAAGCATCCGGTTCCAGGTCAAGCCATAGCGCAAATTCGTCCAGAGTCAGCGCAGCGCCCACGCCATAGCTGACGGACATCAGCCGGCTGAAAAAGATGGAGAGCTGCGAATGGGAGCGCCCCAGATCCATCAGCCATCCATAACCGACCAGCAGCAGAATCAGAATTCCCCAGACCAGGTGATGAATGTGCCGCCCATGCACCACCACCCACTGGAACGGCCCCTCATTATTCTTATGCACAATCATCCGCACCAGAAGCCGCACGCCGATAAAGGTCACCAAGAAGGCAACCGAGGCTATAAACATCCGCCGTCGCGGGCGGTCGGGGATGGTTGAGCGGACTAGATAACCAAGCCGCGTTAACTGCAGAAGCACCAGCAGGACAACGACGACCAAGCTGGCGAAGGCCAGCAGTAACAGCGCTCCGGTTCCATGCATAATCCCTATTGAACCACTTCCAGCACAAAGCATAAAGTTCTTGCTGCTCAGGGGCCTGTGTCGCCCGCCCATCAGCAGAGTGCTCTTGAATTGCCTCAGTAAGCCTTACTGGTTCGTGCTCTGATGAATCCAAACACGACAATTCCTGCAAGACCCATTGCAAGCAGGGACAAAGTACTAGGTTCAGGTGTGGGCGTAGAAGCATCAAGTGCTATTTGCCCCCATCCTATGGTTCCCACAAGACCGGTGTCATCGGATGGTGGAATACCCAATGTAGTGACCACAAGATCATATTGCGTACCAGGCTCTAGTACGACTGGAGAAAGATAATAATTGGTCCCATAGAAATACGTGGTGGTTTGAATACCTGTGTCAATGACGTTGGTTCCTTGTAACAAGACCACACTGCTTTCTGATGACCCAACATAGGTCGCGTACTGCGAGTTGTCAGAGATCGTCGCCGGTGATGCCACGAAGAATGAGAAATCGAAAATGAATGTCGGATTGGAGCTTTCCGGATAAGAGGTATTGTAGGAGCCGACTAGGAAAGTACTGCTGGAAAAGAAGGCAGGATAGGGCGTTTCTAGCCCTGTGTCATTCACCCCAACTTCTAACAGGAACTCATTGTTGGTGCTATCGACCTGCAAAGTCCCAGCTGACAACGCAAGCACCGGATCCGCATTTGCAGAGGAAGAATAAACCAGGCCGAATATACCCACGGTGAACACGCACAAAAGTCGTTGTATCTGCCTCATACAGCCTCCTGTTCAAAGGATTATTTGGCACACAGAATACCATAGTCTGAAGCTGAGAACGTCTTTTAACGCCTTTCGTCTTTACAGCGGTAGAGTAAACTGATTATGGCGTCAATCCGGCACTTCCGCGGCTTCCTGACGCACATTTCGGGGAAATCTTCCCGGCCCGGTCCAGGCGACCGTGCAACATACTATCAGGAGATTTTACGATGCGAGTTGCTTTGTTAACCGGCGGCGGCGACTGCCCCGGACTGAATGCGGTGATCTATGCGGTTGTGCGCAAGGGCATCAACCACTATGGCGATGAGTTCATTGGCTTTCTCAACGGCTGGAAGGGCGTGCTAGATAACAACTTCATTCCACTCACTCTGGAGGCCGTGGACGGCATCCAATTGAAGGGCGGCACCATCCTGCACTCCTCACGCACCAACGTGAAGAAGATTCCCGGCGGCATCGAGAAGGTGCAGGAGGTTCTCAAGGCCAACAAGATCGATGCTCTGATTGCCCTGGGCGGCGACGACACGCAGTCAGTGAATCTCTTTCTGAACGAGCACGGCGTGCCCAGCGTAGGCGTGCCCAAGACGATTGACAACGATATTAGCGGAACCGATCAGACTTTCGGTTTCGACACCGCCGTCATGATCGCCACCGAGGCCGTTGACCGCATTCACACCACCGCCGACTCGCACAACCGCGTGGTGGTGGTTGAGGTAATGGGGCGCGATGCCGGCTGGATCGCCTATGCCTCCGGCGTGGCTGGCGGAGCCCACGTGATTCTGGTTCCCGAAAAGGAAATCGACATCGATCACGTCTGCAAGCTGCTCAAGTACAACTACGACCACGGCAAGCACTATGGCGTGGTGGTGGTGGCCGAGGGCGCTCATCTGCCCGAAGTGGGCCAGGTGATTAACGAAAACGCGCAACTGGACTCCTTTGGCCATGTGCGCCTCTCCGGCATTGGCGAAGCGCTTGCCAACCTGATCGAAAAGAAGACTGGCTACGAGACTCGCTCTGTGAACCTGGGCCATACCCAGCGCGGCGGCGTTCCCACAGCCTACGACCGCATCCTCGGCCAGCGCTACGGCCTGCACGCTATCGACATGGTTCACGCCAAAAAGTGGGGACGAATCGCCGTTCTCAAGGGCCTGGAAATTACCGACATCCCCATCAAGGATGCCATTGCTACCAACCGCCGCCTCGATCAGCGCTTTTTCGATGTGATCAAGGACCTGGAAGCGAAGATCTAACCTCTGTTTTTCTGTGATACGCAAAAAGCCATTCTCATTGCGAGGATGGCTTTTTGCATTCCGCCTGCCGTAAAGTTGGACTGTGCTTTATCGCCCTTACAAACCCGAGGACTTCGACCAGCTTTACGACCTCGAGGAGCTTTGCTTTGAGCCGCCTCAGCGCTTTAGCCGTCGCTATATGCGCCATCTCATCAGCCGCGCGAATGCAGCGACCTGGATTGCGGAACAAGATGGGCGTCTGATGGGCTTTGCCATCGTTGAGTGGGCCAAGCGCAAGAGCGGCGTTACGGCTTATATCCAAACCATCGAAGTTGCTCTGGAGGCGCGTAACCGTGGTGTCGGTCGCGAGCTGCTCAGCCGCATCGAGAGCTCTGCGCGCGGTGCGGGCGCTTGCTTGATTTGGCTGCACGTCGAAGCCACAAATGCGGGCGCGATCCGGCTCTACGAATCACAAGGCTTCCGCTGTGAGAGCAGGGAAGAGAACTACTATCCACAGGGCCGTGCGGCGCTCATCTATGGGAAACGACTGGAGAACGAAGTGGTGAATTCGGGCTGAGATTCTTGCAACATGGCTTCCCTTACTTGTTTTAGATCGACACAAGGAGGAATGGTCACGGTGCCGCGCATTGCGCCCCAAGGTCATCGATTATTTACTTTCCTATCACCTCAATCTTTCGATAGACGAGATAACAATAGCCGTTGTCTGTGGGAAATCGATAGGCTCCCGGTGCGTTGAGAATGTGAGCTGCAATCGCAGTCATCTCCCAGCCGGTAAACTCATCCGCGTCCAGGAAAGCTGAGGTGAGCTTGTCATAACCATTTGTCTCACCATATTCACGAACCTTTTCCATATCCAATCTTGAGCGGTCTTCATAGTTCAGTTTTGGCCCAAGACCATTCCCATGAGTTG
>CAWJDN010000096.1:0-4524 GCA_963840985.1 uncultured Acidobacteriaceae bacterium | reverse complement strand
GCGGCTTTTCCAGGGCCCCGTGGCCGATGCGCTCACCCACGTGGGCCAGTTGGCTATGCTGCGCCGCCTCTCCGGCAGCCCCACCATCGGCGAGAACTTTTTTGTTGCGGAGATCAAAGCCGGCCAGGTGGGCGCGGCTCAGCCTGCGCCGGTTAGGCCCTTCAAGCAGAAGTAGCGGGCAATTCTATTGATACGCCAGCGGCTTCCAGGCGCCGTTGTCTTTGAGAGCCAGTTGAAGCGGCCGGGGCGGGCCCTGGGGCGGAATGGTGACTTCCATCCACAACTCCTGACCGGGTTGGAGCCGGGTCGGGTCGGCGGCGTGCTCGGCGATGTAGAAATCCACTGGCTCGTCGAGGCGCATTTCATCACAGAATGAATCCGGCCATGCCGTTACATTCACGCCCTTCGAGCTCTGGTCGGCCTCCGGAATGCGGATGGCAAGCAGCTTATTGTTTTCCACCTTGAGCTTGGCGCGGAATTGAACGGCGCCCTGCCAGTTGACGTGAAAACCGGTCGGCTTGGTGGTGCCGTCACTGTTGCGCGGGAAGACGGCGTGAAGGGCGCTGGGCAGCGTGCTCTGGCAGCCGTCCACGGTCAATTGCAGGCTCAGATAGCGGCCGCGCATCACCATCTCCGGATCGTAGGCCGCCGTCCGTACCCAGACTCGCGGGCAACTCCGGCGCTGGTAGAGGTACTTGGCCGCGATGGTGGAGATTAGTACCAGTTGAATTAGAAGTAAAACGATGGAGGTTTTGGAAAACTTCATAATGCCTCCTCTTCGGAAAGTTCAGCTTTTCCCATGCCGGACAGCAGTTTGCGACGCCATTTTTCCAGCGCCCATCCGCCGGCCAGAAAGAGAATGCCGAGGCCGATCAAGCCCAGCGAGCGGCCAAACTTGTCCATAATGTCGCTGAAGTAGAACCAGCCCACCGTAATGGCGAAGCCCACAATGCCCAGGTTGACCAGCGCCTGCGAAGTCTGCCGCACACCCCACCAGATGATGAAGACAGCGAATGCCGCAACCAGCGCGTGAGCGGCGAGGTTGGGTTCGCTGAGGGTAAAGGTATAGTCGTAATTGCCATAGCCTCCGTTGTAAGTCTTCATTGTTTGGCACCAGGGCAGCGCAATCGAGAAGCAGATCGCGACAACCACGGGAATCACGCTCTTGAAGAACTTGAAGACCGCAAACAGCAGCGGAATAACGGCAATGAAAACCCAGCCCCAGGTGCGGGTTCCGAGAGGCAGATAGGTCTGGTTGCCCCACGAGCGCCAGCCCTCCAACAAGACGACAACTCCCCAGACAGAGGCAATCGCCGCAACTGCAAAGAGAATCCACGGGACAATTCGGCGCTTCGAGCCAAGAAAGAAGGTCGCGTAGAGAACCGCCCATGCGATCAAAAATCGGCCCGCATAAACGTTTTCGCCAATGTGGCCGTCGGCGTAATAAGAAAACTCCGAGAGCAACCACGCCGGGAAGAGCAGCAGCGTCAGCGTCTGTTGCGCCTCGTCGCGCAGCAGAATCCATCCGGCCAGGGCGGCCAAAGCCCACATCAGCACCGCCGCCGGCCAATGCTCCTCGATGTTGAAGATCTGGCCTACGAGCGCGATGGCCGCGCCGGTGGAGAGGGTTCCCACGGCATGCAGGGCCGTCGAAAGCACGCGGAAGCGCTTGCGCGCCCAGCTCCCGCCCAGGTGGAAGACGCTGACCATTCCCAGCACCACGGCAAAGCGCGCGCCGGGGCCGATCTTGTCCCAGTGGGCAGAGACAAAGAGTGCTACGCCGCAGGCCAGCAGGATGGCCCCCAGAACCAGCACCACAAGAACCTGCCAGCGCAGGCCTGCGGGCTTCTTCTGCTCGCTTTCCCAGGCGCGGATGCGGCGGGTAGTCTCCGCATCCAGGATGCCGGCCGTTTGCCAGCGGGTTAACAATGATTCAAAGTCAGCCATAGCAGTTGGCAAAAGTAGAACACATTCCAGTGTCCCGCGCACGTCAAAAAGATGAGGACAGCCTTGCGCGGGAATCGATAGACACCAACCGTCACGCAGAGTAGAATTCCCGCATTATGCGCCCAATACTCTTGGCTCTTGGTCTGTTTGCCGTAGCTGCTCTGCCCCCTGCCGTTGCCGCCCCCTTCGCCGTGTCCGATCAACCCTCCGAATATGCCGTGCTGCTCGCCTCGCTGAAGGCGGGCAAAACCTATATCGACTACACACGCCTGCGTCTCAGCTACATGGACTCGCCTGAATACAAGGTGGCCAAGGATACCTCAAAATCCGAGAAGGCCATGTTCGAGGAGCTGGACAAGAAGGACTATTCCGCGGCCCTCAAAGATGCCGAAACCGTGCTCGAGAGCAATTACATGAATATCGATGCGCACTTCGTGGCCTTGGTGGCGAACCGTGAGATGGGCACGACGGACAAGGCTGAGTTCCATAGAACCATCTTTCGTGGGCTGATCAACTCGATCCGTAATTCGGGCGACGGCAAGTCGATGGAGTCGGCCTGGGTAGTGATTACCGTCCACGAGGAGTATGTACTCCTGCGTGTGTTGGGTTTCCGGCCCGGGGAGCAGAGCTTGATGCACAAGGACGGCCACTCCTACGACGTGATGAAAGTGAAGAACGCCGAAGACGGAACCGAGCAGACCTTCTACTTCAACGTAGATATTCCCTTAAAGCATTACGGCTTCTGAAGGGTTGCGTGATTATCCGGACCGGCGCTAGCGGCGCTTCCGCTGCCGCCGCCGTATCATCAGAAGAGTATGCGTTTCGAGATCGTCACTATTTTCCCGGAGTTTTTCACGAGCATCTTCGAGAACGGGATTCTGCGTCGCGCGCTGGCCGAGGGGCTGGTGACGGTGGGGGTGCACGATCTGCGCGCCTTTACTCACGACCGGCACCGCACCGTCGATGACCGCCCCTTTGGCGGTGGCGAGGGGATGGTGCTGAAACCCGAGCCGTTGGCTGAGGCGCTGGCCTTGCTGGGGATTAAGCCTAAGGCGCAGCGGAACGCGTCGAATGCAGCGCAAGCGGGCCCACCGCAGGTGGTTCTGCTTTCGGCGCAGGGGCAACCCTTTACCCAGGCTTTAGCGCGGGAGCTGGCCGCTACCGAGCGCGTAGTGCTGATTTGCGGCCGCTACGAGGGCGTGGACGAGCGCATTAACCAGCTCTATTGCGACATGGAGCTGTCGATTGGCGACTATGTGCTGAGTGGGGGCGAGCTGGCCGCCGCAGTGGTAGTGGATGCCACCATGCGCCTCGTGCCCGGCGTGTTGGGCAACGAGGCTTCGGGCGACTTCGAAAGCTTTGGCGTGGCCGATGCCGAGATTGCCGCCGCTGAAGATGGCGTCCCGCGCTCGCAGCACGGAGCTGGCGGGCTACTCGACTACCCGCACTACACCCGTCCGGCGGAGTTTGACGGCTTGCGAGTGCCGGAGACCCTGCTAAACGGAGACCACGCAGAAATTCGCCGCTGGCGGCGCGAGCAGCAATTGCGTAAGACACTGGCCAACAGACCTGATTTACTGGAATATGCCGCGCTCAGCAAGGAAGACCACAAGCTGCTGGAGACGATCCGGCGGGAAGCGCAATGATCGAAGTGGGCGAACGATAGAGGCCACAAGTGCTATTCTGCAAAGCAGATTTTTTGGGAAAGTTCAGGGCAATCTATGGATTTCGATTATGTTGTTTTGCCGGCCATCATTTTTGTGGTTGGCGTTTGGTTGATTTGGTTGAGCGTTAGCCGCATTCGTTTGCTCTCCACCAAGAGTTACCGCACGTGGCGGAAGGTTGTCGAGCGCATTGTCTTGTCAGTCGTGGTCATACTCGTGGCTGTCTTGGCCGGCAGCAGCGCCTACAACGCGATCGCTCTTCACTACTTTTGGACGACGAATCAGCCTCCGGGCGCTTTCTACTCCGTCAATGGCCACAGGATGCACATCAATTGCACAGGCAGCGGCTCGCCTACCATTGTGCTGGAAGCGGGTTTGGGAAACGACTCGATGACCTGGGGAGGGGTGCAGCCGGTGCTCTCCAGCACCACTCGCGTCTGCTCGTATGACCGCGCCGGTTTCGGCTGGAGCGACCCGCTGCCAGCTCCGCGCGACGCCGACCATGTCGCCGCCGAGTTGCACGAACTTCTGCTTCAGGCCAAAGTCACAGGACCCATCGTGCTAATGGGACATTCTATCGGTGGAATGTATTTGCGTGATTACGCCACCCGCTACCCGGCGTTCGGCTCGGCTAGCGAGTGCCAATGCGGCGCGTGCGCAGCAGAATTAAATCGCCCGCCGAGGGCTCGTGTCCACCGTGGTGGAACTCTATTACAATGTTAGCGCTGGCGCAGACAGACTCACCATCGCCCAGCGTGCGCTCGATGAAGCCAATCGCTTTGTCGAAGTGACCCAAAAGCGGGAAGAAGGACGCGAAGCGGCGCACGCTGACGTGATCAAGGCTCGACTTGGACAACAACAGCGCCAGCGGGAACTGGCGGAAGCTGGCCTCGCCAACGAGAAGGCCAATTCT
>CAWJDN010000095.1:0-6811 GCA_963840985.1 uncultured Acidobacteriaceae bacterium | reverse complement strand
CTCCGGCCAAGCTGCTCATCGCCGCGCCGATCATCATCTCCGCCATCAACTACTACTCACAGTCCAAGTTGCTGACGGAAGTGGGACAGACCATCTTCGGTGTCAACATCAAGCGCCTCACCCTCCCGCATGGCGAGTACATGCTGGCCCGAAACTGGTTGATGGAAGCCGGTATCGCCGGCCAACCAGGCTTTGCGACCGAAATGTACTCCGTGGATCTCAACAACGTCGAGTTCTGCTACCTCGCAGACCAGGGCGAAACCCGTGATACTCAATATCGAGAAAATGTTGTTCAAACAGGAGTTGACGCTGAACAGGACGAGTGGTACACCCAAGCAGGTTGGATTTTCACGCAGGAAAAAGTCCACGCAGTCGGCTTCGATTTCTCGGCTTATGGCTAGAAATCAATAGGTTGTGGGTATTTCGTTTCGACTTGCCGTTGGCGATCAGTTGCCGGACGCTGGCCTCCGCGCCCGCACTGAACGCGGGCCCGTTGGGAGGTGCGGCAGAGGCCCCAGGAGAGGGCTGGCTTTTCTTGAATCTGTCCCACACGCGGTTCCAGGCTCTTTTCTTTCGGGGGTGTCACCTAATTATGCCTGGATCGATTCCGAAAATGCCATCGCACCTGGCGCGGTCGAGTCGCACCTCCCTTTTTCATGCAAATCGACAGCACGAGCGCCACATTTCGGAGCTGAATGAGTCACTCGCGATGCGATTGTGGTATGAAAGTACTGGAAGTCCAGTAAGTTTGAGCACCAAATAAGCGCCCTTTGGGTACTTGCAGGACTGGTCTCGATCGCCAAAACTGCCGATGATGGGATTAGCAGGCTATGGGCCGGACCGATATCATCCACGGTGGACCGCCCGCGACGACCGCCGCTACCAGTACGAAATGGAGCTGCGATTCAGCTATAAGCTGGGCGGTGTCGCTCATTACGGTCGGGCAAACCGTCGATTTGAGCCGCTGCGCCATCCGCTTCGTTTCCGACAATCCGCCTCCTGAAGGCGTAGAGGTGGAACTTCGCATCGCCTGGCCGTATCTGCTGCAGAATGTCTGCCCGCTCGAGCTGGTGGTGCGCGGCACCGCGAAGACGAACAGCGAGAGGGGAACGGTTTTGGCGATGGACCGCTACGAGTTCCGGACCTGCGGCGAACGGTCGTTCGTTTCGGCGGCGACCGGCACGGGGCGGCAGCAGCTTCTTGGCCTGAGCCGCTACACCCGCATTTCCCACACGTTTCTCCGCAGCGCCAGGGAAAAGGATTTCTCGCTGCGCCCGGCCAATAGGGAACCCCTTCGCCTTCTTACGCGCCTGGCTAAGGGGCACCCGCCAAAACGTGGAGAAGTGCGGGGTTGCTGTTACACGACCCGCAACGAGAATTCTGTTCTCGTTGTGTCAACAAGCTCCTTCGATTCAATCAAGGCTGGCGGCGTGCTGATGATCTTCGAGAATGATTCAGGAAGCGCGGATATTGAGCATCTCAATCTGCTCTCTGAAAAGTTCGGCATCCACTACAACAGCGTTTTGCGCAATCAGGTGGACGGAAACAAATTCGAAATGGGCAAGGTGCCAATCAAGGGCAGCGGCCCCATCTTCCACGATTCGCACACTGCGTACATGAAAGAAATCTGCACCATTTCGGTGAAAGCCCCCGCCACTGAGTTGCTGCGCGATCGCGGAGACATTCTGATGGCCACGACAAAGTACGGCAAAGGTACCGTCTTCGCCACGGTTGATCCCTGGCTCTACAACGAATACACCGACGGCCGAAAGCTCCCTGCCGAGTACGACAACTACGCCGCCGGCAAAGAATTGGTTCGCTGGATTCTTCAGCAAATTCCACGCGGTCATGCGGCTCGGACGATGCCATAGCGCGACCGCTGAGACCTTTGCAAATTGCTTAACCAACTTGCGCGGTCTGGTGCCGTGCCCATAGGAGTTCAAATTGCGCATTCTGCGTTTAGTCTCAATTCTCGCCGCAACGCTGATCTTCACTTCCACGACTTTGCTCGCTCAGGACACACGCAAGGTCACCGAACCGGTGATTCCCGCAGCTTGCGTTACCCTGAACGCCAACATCGCGGCCAGAAACGGAGTGTTCGCCTTTGCGGATGAGCAGAAGTTGGATACCGAGCGCATTCAGCACGCCATCGATAGCTGCTCCGGCACCGCCACAGATAGGTCTTTGTCCGAGGCGTGGATGGCGGGAATCCCTGCGGACAAGCCTTCATCCGTGAGGCAAATATCTGTCGTACTGCGCGCCCAAGGTCGGAATAATGTATTTCTCACCGGCCCTCTCGCCCTGCGCCCCGGCGTCACCCTCGTAGTCGAGGCTCATACCGCTCTCGTTGCTTCGCGCGATCCGCGTCTCTACGATCTCACGCCTGGCAGTTGCGGTATCATTAGCGAACGAGGCCACGGCTGCAAGCCTCTAATCTTGGGCGATGGCGCAAAGGACGGCGGCATCATGGGCGAAGGCTCCATCGATGGCCGCGGCGGAGCAAAGTTATTAGGGCAGGATGTGACCTGGTGGGACTTGGCGCACCAGGCAAAGATTCTCGACAAGTCGCAAAGCGTGCCCGTGATGATTGTCCTGCGGCACGCGGATAACTTCACTATGTACAAGATCACGCTGCGCAACTCTCCTAACTTCCATGTCGGGATCAACGAGACGGACGGCTTTACAGCATGGGGCGTGAAGATTATGACGCCCAAGACCGCCCGCAACACCGACGGCATTGATCCCGGCTCCTCGCGCAACGTGACGATTGCTTATAGTTACATCCACACCGGCGACGACGACGTTGCGGTTAAATCCGGTAAAGCCGGCCCCTCCTCGAATATCTCCATCCTTCACAACCATTTTTATACCGGCCACGGCATGTCCATCGGCAGCGGAACCAACGGTGGCGTCGATCACATGCTGGTCGACGATCTGACCATCGACGGCGCGGACAACGGCATCCGCATCAAATCCGACCGCAGCCGCGGCGGCCTGGTTCACGATCTCCTTTACCGCGACGTTTGCATTCGCAACACCACCAACCCCCTCGTCTTCACTCCGCTCTACACCACCTTCACCGGAGACCTGCTTCCTATATACAAGGACATCACGCTTGAAAACGTCCACGTAACATCGCCGGGCAGTTACACATTTCTCGGCCTTGACGCCGGCCACAAGCTGGAGTTGAAACTAAACAATGTCTTTGCCGACGATCTGCAGCACTCCCGCATGATGAATAAGGATGCGGAGATTGTCATCGGCAACAATCGCGGCAATCTGGTACCCTCTGGAGAAAATGTAACGGTTCAGCAGACGCCCGGTTCCACGCCCGGAACGCCCCTGCCCTGCGACTCGCACTTCCTTCCCTTCCCTGCCCTGCCTACCGCGCCGGAGATGGCTGGCACTATCCCTCCGGAGGACGAAACCCTCTATGTCGCCGCCGACGGCACCGGCGATTTTTACTCCATCCAGCGCGCCCTCGATGCCGCGCCCAAGACCGGTGCCCTGGTGTTGGTCGCTCCCGGAACCTATCGCGAGGTGCTCACCATCGACAAGCCCAACATCCGCTTGCGCAGCGCCAGCACCGACGCCTCCAAAACATTGGTAGTCAATGATCGTAGTGCCGGCCAGAATGGCGGCACGCTCCACTCCGCCACGGTGAATGTAACCGCCGACAATTTTTTTGCCGAGAACATCACCTTCGAGAATGATTTCAACGCAACTCATCCGCAACTTCCCGCCGGCTCTCAGGCTCTGGCGCTGTTGGTCACCGGCGACCGCGCCATCTTTCACAATGTGCGCCTGCTGGGCAATCAGGACACCGTCTACGCCGGCAGCCGCAACTGCGCTCCAGACGGCCAGAACTGCATTCCTACGCGGCAGTATTTTTCCGACTGCACCATCGCTGGCAACGTCGATTTTATCTTCGGCGATAGCAAAGCCGTCTTCGACCGTTGCGAAATTCACAGCACCGCACATGCCGGCGGTTATATCACCGCGCAGTCAAAACATTATCCCGAAGAAGACTCAGGATTTGTTCTCAACAACTGCAAGCTTGTTGCCGATGCTGGCGTAACTGGCCCCGTCTACCTGGGCCGGCCCTGGCGTCCCTATGCCTCGGTGACCTTTCTCAACACGGAGATGGGAAGCCACATCGATCCCGCCGGATGGCGCGAATGGCATCCCGGCGAAACGCACTCCATCGAAACCGTCTTCTATGCCGAATACAATTCCACCGGCCCCGGAGCAAATACAGACAAGCGAGACCCGCACACGCATTTTCTTACTCCTGTGCAGGCAAAGCAGTTTGAGCCTTCTATCTTTCTGCGCGGCGCCGACAACTGGGACCCCACGCAGCCCCCCAAACAGTAAAATGAACTTAGCGAGTGAGGAAGAAACAATGAAAACAATAGTGATGGCTGACCCTGTGCGTTTTCCGCGCATGACCACCAAGGAACTCCGCGAAAGCTTTCTGCATAACACGCTCTATGAGCCGGGCAAGATAAATTTCAACTATGTAGTGGATGCTGACCGCGCCGCGATCGGTATGGCTGCGCCCTTGGACGCTCCGGTACCGTTGCCGGCGTACCCGCAGTTGCGCGCCGCGTACTTTACCGAGCGCCGCGAGCTGGGCGCTTTGAACATCGGCGGCATCGGCATTGTAAAAGTCGGAGGAAAGAGTTACGAGCTGAACAATCTCGACGTGCTCTATATTGGCCGCTGCAACGCCGAAGTCAGCTTCGCGTCAAAAGACAAGGCTAACCCTGCGATCTTCTTCTTGTTGAGTTATCCGGCTCATGCAGATTATCCCGTTGCTCTGGTGCGCAAAGAAGAAGCCAACCCCACCGATCTTGGCAGCGCGGAAAACTGTAATCACCGCACTATCTGCAAGTACATCCACCTGGAGGGCGCGAGAAGCTGCCAACTGGTGATGGGCGTGACCCATCTGCATCCCGGAAGCTCGTGGAACACATTGCCGCCGCACACCCATGACCGACGCACCGAAATCTACATGTACTTCAACCTGCCCGAAAATGCGCGCGTCATTCATCTGATTGGACCGCCCGACGAGACGCGTCACATTGTGATGGCCAACCGCGACGTTGTGGCTTCACCCGTATGGTCAATCCATGCGGGCGTTGGCACGCAGGCTTACAGCTTCTGCTGGGGCATGGGTGGTGAAAATCAAGTCTATAGCGACATGGACCCGGCTCCCGTCGAGAGCATGATGTAACTGGAGGAAGTTGCGATGAAGATAGTTTTGGCAATGGTAGCTGTTGTAACTATGGGTCTTCCGGCCGTAACTCTCACCGGAAACAATGCGCAGGTTATCCCGGCGCGCGATGTGCAGGCGCAACTTGTCCAGTTGACTCCGCTGGCCGCGGCCAAAGGCAGCAGCGGCGCGACGATGGCAAGTTATGGCAACCTTGCCCTGATGCTTTCTGTGCGTACAACCAGTGGCGGCGGGGAGATACATCAGCACTTTGATGATCTGATGATCGTTCAGCAAGGTAGCGCGACACTGGTTACAGGCGGAACGCTTGCCGATCCCAACACGGAACCGAACGGGGAGATCAAAGGAACAAGCGTGCTGAACGGAACCTCGCAGACGATTTCAGTCGGAGATATAGTGATCGTCCCGGCGGGCGTGCCGCATCAGTTACTCATCCCGCCCGGCATAAGTTATAGCGCGATGGTAGCCAAGATCAAAGAGCCATAGCGCTAATTGCGTATTATCTGGCCTAATTGCATCCATAACTAAAAGGCCAGACTCTCTTGGTTAGAATAGAGTCTGGCCTTCAGTCTTATTACATGGCACTTACTAAACGGTATAAGTCGAAGAGGAAACTCGTCCTCCGTGTCCCGTCCAGTTGGTGTGGAAGAACTGGCCGCGCGGCTTGTCAATGCGTTCATAGGTGTGCGCGCCAAAGTAATCGCGTTGCGCCTGCAGAAGGTTAGCAGGCAACCGCGCGGTGCGATAGCCGTCGAAGAACGCCAGGGCGGTAAAGAATGCCGGCGTCGGCACGCCTAGTTCCACCGCATGAGCCACGGCCATGCGCCACGAAGCCTGATAGTTGTTGAGCGCCGCGGAAAAAAAGCTGTCCAGCAGCAGATTCTCGATTCCAGGGTTCTTGTCGAAAGCCTCTTTGATTTTGCCTAAAAATCGGCTGCGAATAATGCATCCGCCGCGCCACATCAGCGCGATGCCGCCCATGTTCAGGTTCCAGCCATTCTCCTTGGCCGCGGCCCTCAGCAGCATGTAACCCTGCGCATAGGAGACCATCTTCGAGCAGTAAAGCGCCCTGCGCACATCCTCGATAAATGCGACACGATCTCCAACAGAAGCCTTTCCCGCAGGTCCCTGCAAAATCTTCGCCGCCTCCACGCGCTCTTCCTTTAGCGCCGACAGGCAACGCGCAAAAACCGACTCGCCAATCAAAGTCACCGGCTGGCCTAAATCAAGCGAGCTGAAGACCGTCCACTTCCCCGTGCCCTTCTGCCCGGCGGTGTCCAGAATTTTATCGACAATCGGCTTGCCATCTTCATCCTTCTTGGCGAAGATGTCTCTCGAAATCTCGATTAGGTAGCTATCCAGTTCGCCCTTGTTCCATTCGGCGAAAACCGTATGCAGTTCATCGGCGCTCAGGCCAAGGCCGCGCTGCAGCAAATCGTAAGCCTCGCAGATCAGTTGCATATCGCCATATTCAATTCCGTTGTGCACCATCTTGACAAAATGGCCTGCGCCGTTTTCGCCCACCCAGTCACAGCACGGCGTTCCGTCCTCTACCTTGGCGGCGATGGCCTGGAA
>CAWJDN010000094.1:0-7084 GCA_963840985.1 uncultured Acidobacteriaceae bacterium | reverse complement strand
ACCTGGCGTCCAGGTTCCTGGTTACCCACATTCCTCACCAGTGAGTCCACTACCATCTGTGCCAGTTTCAGGCGCGGGATGTTGACGCTGGTCAGCGAGGGGCAGAGGTACTCGCACAGATAACTATTATCAAAGCCTATCAACGAAACATCGCGCGGCACTTGTATTTGATTTATGTGCAGGCCACGAAGGACGCCCAGTGCCACCGGGTCCGCGATGGCGATGACGGCGGTGAAATCCATATTTTGCAGGGCACTTTGTATGGCCTGATATCCCGCCTTGGGGCCGGGTCCCGGGCAATTCACGATCTTCGCTTTCAGCCCCTCCCCTCTAAAATGTTTCACCGCCTTTTGATAAGCCTCGGTGCGCGTGCGGTTTAGAGATCGCGCTCTCCTTCTGCGCCCCGTCGGGATGGCTGCGGACATCGAGAATTCTTGGATGGCCCATCGACGAGCACGGCGAAACTGCCATCACCGAGGGCAAGATCGACGGCGACACCATCACCTTCGTCGAGACCCTCAACTTCAACGGCATGGACATCAAGATCACCTACACCGGCAAAATCAACGGCGACGAGATCAAGTTCACCCGTCAAGGTAGCCGACTTCGCCACCGAGGAACTGACCGCCAAACGGGTCAAGTAGCTCGCGTCTCTGCTTCACTCACTGGCCGGTTGAGGTTCGTGGTTGCCCGCTATGCCGTTGCTGCCTCCGCCACAGACTGCAATCCCTGCGCCTCAATCTCGAACTCGCGAATCTTGTACTTTTGTATCTTCCCGCTCAGCGTCGCCGGATACTCGGTGACGAAGCGAACGTGTTCGGGAATCTTGTAATAGGCGATCTGCCCTTTACAAAATTCCTTGATCTCTTCTTCGGTCGCTTCTACGCCGGGCTTCAGCCGCACCCAGGCGGCGACAATCTCGCCCAGCCGCGCATTGGGAATACCGACCACCTGCACTTCGCCGACCTTGGGATGGGTGTAGAGAAACTCCTCCACCTCGCGCGGATAGATGTTTTCTCCGCCGCGAATAATCACATCGCGTGACCGGCCGGTCAGGTGAATGCAGCCGTCGTCATGCATGATGCCCAGGTCGCCGGTGCGTAGCCAGCCGTCTTCCCGAATCACCTGCGCCGTTTCCTCCGGGTCGCCGTCATAGCCCTTCATCAGCGCGTATCCGCGAATGCATAGCTCGCCCTGCTCGCCGATGGGCACGGGCTCCCCGGTCGCCGTCGAGACAATCTGAATCTCTGTCTGCGGCATGGCGCGGCCCACCGTCTTGACGCGAATCTCGATGGGGTCGTCGGCATCGCTCATGGTGGTGACCGGCGAGGTCTCGGTCTGCCCGTAGGCGATCACCAGCTCGCGGCAGTGCATCTCGTTCAGCACGCGCTTCATCAGCTCCACCGGGCAGGGCGCGCCGCTCATCATGCCGGTGCGCAGACTGGTCAAGTTGAAGCTGGCAAAATCCGGCAGCGCCAGCTCCGCCACGTACATCGCCGGTACGCCGTAAACCGAGGTCGCACGCTCGTCATGAACGGCCTGCAGCGTAGCGCGCGCATCGAAGGTCCAGTTGGGCAGGATAATCGCCGCGCCTGAGTTGACCGCCGACATCGTCCCTATCACGCACCCATAGCAATGAAACAGCGGTACCGGCACAACGATGCTGTCTTTTTCGGTGTAATGAAATCCCTGCGCCAGGAATTGCCCGTTGTTGACCACGTTGTGATGCGTCAGCATCACGCCCTTCGGCAGTCCGGTCGTCCCGCTGGTGTACTGGATGTTGGCCACGTCGTCCACGGCCACGGCATCGGGCAATCGGCCCTCGGCGTTCAGCAGCGCCGGCCACTCCGGCGAGTCGAAGTAAATGGTATGTTCCAGCGCCAGCGTGAGTCCGTGCCGCGCCCGGCCCAGAATCTCCTCGTAATCGGCGCGCTTGTCTTTATGCCACAGAAACAGGGCCTTCATGCGCGAGCGTTGCAGCGTGAATTGCAACTCGTGCGAGCGGTAGGCCGGATTCACGTTCACCAGCGCCGCTCCGGCGCGCGCGCAGCCCATGTGCATCATCACCCACTCGATGCAGTTAGTGGACCACAGGCCCACGCGGTCTCCCCGGCGAATGCCCAGCGACCACAGCCCCCTCGCCACGCGGTCGGCCTCGGCGCTCAACTCAGCCCAGGTGAGCCGCTTCTGCTGGTGGCACGAAGCCACGGCCAGGCGGTCGGGATAGCGGCTGGCGGTGCGCTCCAGCAGGCCTCCGATGGTCAGTTCCAGCAGGGGCCGCAGTGGCCCCTGCGTATGGCTCAAAGCATGAAGGTTTTCTTCTATAGCCATGGCTCTGTGTTGCAACAAGAAACGGCAGTGTACACCCGCGCACCCAGCTAAAAAGTGTGACCCGGCCCACAATATCTTTGCCCCGGTGCAGCCCGTGTAGATCGATCAACAAAAGCCAAATGGTGGAGGCCGGCAGCTATAATCCGCCCCGTGTAACCCCTCACGCAGTTGTTGCCGTCCATCCTTATAGAGGGAAGCTATGATGCCCGGTTTTCGTTGTCCATGCTGCGGATATAAGACGCTGGAGGCGCCCGAAGCGCTGGCCCTCTGCCCGGTCTGCTGGTGGGAGGATGACGGCCAGGAGGACAGCGACGCCTCCGAAATCCGGTTGACAGTGAACGGAACCCTCAGCCTGGCTGAGGCCCGCACCCACTATGCCCAATGCGGAGCGGCCCACCCCCGATTCCTTCCCTATGTACGCAAACCTCAGTTAACCGAGCAATAAACCGGGGTCCCAATGGACAAGTCTTCGTACGTGGGGTGAGGAGTCCCTATTTCGGTGCATTAGTGACTTTTCCGGTGCCCCCCGACGCCAAAACCGGCCCAGCCGGTTTGACCCTGCCAGCAAACCCTCATACCATGAGTGAGGGGATTCCCCCATCCGCGCGGGGTTAGTGTGCTCGCAGCGGCATCCACGGTCGCAAATCTGTCGAATCGTCGGCATTTTGTGGACTTTAGCGTTGTTTTACGGGCCTAAACAGGTGGTTTATTCCCCATTCTGGCAGTTTTTTTTAGCGCGCACAGCGCATGGAAGGCAAAACGTT
This sequence comes from uncultured Acidobacteriaceae bacterium, assembly GCA_963840985.1. Taxonomy (GTDB): domain Bacteria; phylum Acidobacteriota; class Terriglobia; order Terriglobales; family Acidobacteriaceae; genus Telmatobacter. The sequence continues at coordinate 3,989 of CAWJDN010000094.1, read as the reverse complement.
GAGTTCTACCGGCACAGTCGATAACATTCCACAACCTGATGAGGCCCAGGCGCCGCACGATGGCCCCGATCATATCCATGAGCATGCTCATGATCACAGTGGTCATGATCACGAAGGTAACGACCACCAGCATGGCCCGGTTTTGAACCCGGAGTGCACCCGCGAACTGGTGCTGGACATTCCCGCCGATGAGGTCTCCAAGGCCTATCGGACGGTGACCGGCAACTATAAAAAATACGCCAAGTTCCCCGGTTTCCGCGCCGGCAAGGTGCCTGAGTCGGTCGTCCGTCGCCGTTATGCTGAGGGAATTCGCAAAGATGTGATCGACGGCCTGCTGCCTGAGCGCTTCAACAAGGCGGTTCAGGATCTGGGCATCAAGCCCGTCGGCGAGCCGCGGGTATCCGAGTTGACCATCGAGGACGGCAAGCCGCTGCATGTAAAGGCAATCTTTGAGTTTGTGCCGGAGTTCTCCATCGAGGGCTATCAAAAAGTCACTGTGGATAAGCCGCCAGTCGAGGTCACCGAAGAGGAGTACCAGCGCGAACTGGAGCAGTTGCGCGAGTCGCGCTCGACCATTGAGCCGGTGGAGGAAGACCGCGCTCTGAAGGAAGGCGACTGGGCGCAGATCACCTACAAGGGCATCATCGAGAACGAGTCTGAGGCCGACCCGGTTGCCGGCGAAGATACGCTGGTCGAAGTGGGCGGCAAGGACACCGTGGAGGCTTTCACCTCTGTTCTGCGCGGTGCCAAACCCGGCCAGGAGCTGAAGGCCGAGATCATCTACCCCGCCGATTATGCTGAGCCCAAGCTGGCCGGCAAGACCGTGGCTTACAACGTCGAGGTTAAGGCCATCAAGAAGCGCACCGTGCCCGAGCTGAACGACGATTTCGCCAAAGAGCTAGGCCACTACGAGAATCTGGCGGAGCTGGAAAGCCGCGTCCGTGAGTACATGGCCAGCCGCAAGCGCCGCAGCGTCGAGGGCGAGACCAGGGATCGGCTCCTCGCCGCGCTCGCCGAGCGCTTCCCCTTTGCGGTTCCCGAGTCGCTGGTGCAGGAGCAGATTGACACGCGTCTGGAGCGCGGCCTGCGCGCCCTGGCGGCCCAGGGCATGAACACCGAGCAGATGCGCAAGCTGGACTTTTCCCGCCTGCGCGCCGCCCAGCGCAACGGTGCCGTGGCCGAGGTGAAAACCAACATCCTGCTGGATCGTATCGCCGCTGAGGAAAACATCAGCATCAGCGACGAGGAATTGGACCGCGAATTGCAACTTGCTGCTCAACAAGCCCGCGAGCCGGCGGATGCGTTACGCTCACGTTTGAAGGCTGACGGCGGGCTGGCCAGAATCAGAGAGCAAATGCGGCGCGAGAAAACCGCGTCTGTGCTGTATGAAAGGCTGCCCGCATAGGGCGCAAAACGAAGAAAGAGCGGGAAGAAACTTTATGGCATTGGTTCCCATGGTGGTTGAGCAGACGAGCCGGGGCGAGCGCGCCTACGACATCTACTCCCGTCTGCTGCGCGACAATATCATCTTTCTGGGCACGCCCATCGACGACCAGATTGCCAACCTCGTCGTGGCCCAGTTGCTCTTCCTCTCCGGCGAGGACCCGGAAAAGGATGTGCATCTGTACATCAATTCCCCCGGCGGCTCCATCACCTCGGGTCTTGCCATCTACGACACTATGCAGTTCATCAAAAACAAGGTGGAGACCATCTGCATCGGCCAGGCGGCATCGATGGGCGCGTTTCTGCTGCTGGCCGGGACCAAAGGCAAGCGCTTTGCCCTGCCCAACTCCCGCATTCTTATCCATCAGCCCACCATGGGCGGGCTCAGCGGACAGGCCACCGACATCGACATTCACGCTCGCGAAATCTTGCGCATCCGCGAGATTACCAACAACCTCATGGCCAAACACACCGGCCAGCCCCTGGACCGCATCGAGCGCGACGTCGAGCGGGACTTTATCATGAACGCGGAGCAGGCCAAGGAATACGGCATCATCGATGAAATCATCGACAGGCCGCGCATGTAAACGCTGGCGGAGCCGTCAGGCTTGCTCCGCTGCAACACGAATTCAGCTATACTCGTCCAAAGGGAGCCGCAATGATGAAAATGCGCACGGGACCCGAAGAAGCGCTACGCTGCTCGTTCTGCCACAAGTCGCAGGACGCCGTGGCCAAGTTGATCTCTTCGCCCAGCGACTACCCTCGCGCCTACATCTGCGATGAGTGCGTGGCCGTCTGCATTTCCATTCTCGAGGACGACCGCAGCGGCGCGGATGCCGCCCAACCGGCCAATGTCGCCGGCCACCTGGCCAAGCCGCAGGAAGTAAAAAGCTTCCTCGACGACTACGTCATCGGCCAGGATCAGACCAAGAAGAAGCTTGCCGTCGCCGTCTACAACCACTACAAGCGCATCCAGATGAATAAATTGCGTAATAGCGATGTCGAGCTCTCCAAGTCCAACATCCTGCTCATTGGCCCCACCGGATCGGGAAAAACGCTGCTCGCCCATACCCTGGCCAAGATGCTCGACGTGCCCTTCGCCATCGTCGACGCCACCACCCTCACCGAGGCCGGCTATGTCGGCGAGGATGTGGAGAACATCATCCTCAAGCTCCTCCAGGCCGCCGAGGGCGACGTGACTCGCGCCCAGCAGGGCATCATCTACATCGACGAAATCGACAAGATCGGCCGCAAGGACGAGAATCCCTCCATCACCCGCGACGTCTCAGGCGAGGGCGTTCAGCAGGCTCTGCTCAAGATTCTCGAAGGCACCGTGGCCAACGTCCCTCCGCAGGGCGGGCGCAAGCACCCTCACCAGGAATTTACCGCCGTCGATACCACCAACATCCTCTTCATCTGCGGCGGGGCCTTCGTCGGCCTGGAGCGCGTAGTGGGCCGCCGCGTCGGCAAAAAGGCGATGGGCTTCAAGGCCATGGACGCCGAGGCCGATGCCGCCACCACTCGTTCTCATCGCGATACCGAGCTGTTGCGCCGCACCGAGCCGCAGGACCTCATCAAGTACGGCCTCATCCCCGAGTTCGTCGGCCGCCTGCCCGTCGTCGGCGTACTCGACGAGCTGGACGAGTCGGCGCTGATCGAGATTCTTACCAAGCCGCGCAACGCCATCCTCAAGCAGTACCAGCGCCTCTTTGAATTCGAGAACGTTCGCCTGCACTTCTCGCAGGAGGCCACCGCCGCCATCGCCCGCGAGGCTTTGACCCGCAAGATTGGCGCGCGCGGACTACGCATGATCCTCGAAGAGCTGATGCTCGACCTCATGTTCCACCTGCCCAACAACAAGCGGGTCCGCGACCTGGAAATCACCAGCGACATGGTCGAGCGCAAGGATCTCTCCCTCTGCCTGCTGGAAAAAGCCGGCTGAGTCATTAGCTACTACTTTGCAGGTTATGTACCCAAAAAAACCAAATCTCTATACGAGATCTGGGGTTTTTCATCAGCTCGACATCAAAGAAAATCGGGTGCCCCACTTTCGCGGCGTAGTTGTATTTGCCGCATCGGGGTCCCCAACGACAGGTCTTCGTCGTTGGGGTGATTTAAGGTGGGATATCTTTAAGTGCGGCAACTGCCTTTACGGATTCTCCTGCACCTTCACCACCAGGCAAGTGACCGTCTGCTCGCCTGCCACCAGCATCTGATGGGGCAAGCCTGCCGGCACATGTGCCACATCGCCCGCCCGCATCTCCTGCCGCACTCCACCCTCAATCGAGGAGCCGCGCGTCTCGCCCGGCTTGACCAATCGCGCGTCCGTCACCATGCCTCCGGTCACCAGCGTTGCCCGTCCCTCCAGCACGTAAAAGACATCGGCAAAGTTTTCATGCGCCTCGGCCTCGCCGTCGCGGCTGCGAAACGAGAGCATGGCGCAATGCCGCGGATACTCCTTCAGTGTCTCGCTTGCCGAGCCGTCGCCCTGCCTGGCCAGCTTGTGCAGATACGCCGCCCGCTCCAGCAGCACGGCCGCGGACCAA
>CAWJDN010000093.1:0-4291 GCA_963840985.1 uncultured Acidobacteriaceae bacterium | reverse complement strand
CGGAGCCCTTCCCCTCAAGCCATGCGCCCACACTGCTATAGGCCAATTGCGCGCGGTTGCGTACCAGCGCACGATATGCCTTCCCGTCCGAGGCCGTGCCCGCGGAGTCCACGGCAAACTCAATGACCAGTGCTACGCGGTCTTCGTTCTCGTTCAACGAAGTAATGCCCTCGGAAAGCTCTGCGGGCAGCATGGGAAAGACCTTGACGCCTGTGTAGACCGAGGTCGTCTCGCTCTTGGCATGGCTGTCGATGATCGTGCCTTGTGCTACGCGCGCGTCCACGTCGGCCACGCCAATCAGCACCCGGATACGCCCGTCAGGCAACTGCTCGGCCCACTCGATCTGGTCCAGATCCTTAGAGGTATCGTTGTCAATCGAGGACCAAGGCAGATTTCGCAGGTCCTGAGCTCCGGGGGCTGCGGGCAGCTCAGGATGAGCCTGAATCGCAGCCAGTTCTTTGTCGGCTCTTGCGGGATAATCCGGCTGAAAACCGTGCTCGATCATGGAGGCATGGGCCGCGGCAACAAGATTAAAGTGGATGGGCTGGCTGGATTGCATGAGTCGAACTCCTTCAAACTGAAAGGCCAGCCTAACACGTCCCGGTGGGCGTCAGCGCGGAAAAACGGGCGGCCATCGAGACCGCCCGCATTCTCCTGCCTTGCCTGTAGGCTTTCTACTGAATGCCAAGATCGGAGAGCACCTTAGGCTTAGGTTGATCCTGGACCAGAAGGTTGTGGCAAGCCGAGCAGTCATTGGTGATGCTCGCGCCACCCTTAGCCACGTGGTCTCCATCGTGGCAGCGCCAGCAGCCCGGATAGCTCATGTGGCCTATATGGTTGGGATGCGTGCCCCATGTCACCTTCATTGCGGGAAAGACATTCTGGCTATAGAGGATCGCAAGTTGGTCTCCTGCGAACTTGATCAGCGCAGCTTTAGTGGCCAGAACCTCGGGATGCTCGGCGCGATAAAACGCTTCAAGCTCTACGGGAATCTTCGCGCTGGCCTCGGCTTCACTGGCGTAGTTAGCCTTGAGTAGTTCCAGACCCTTCTTATGAACCCAAGGCAGTTCGGGACTCACCGCTCCCTCGGCCATCGCCCGGTTGAGTGCGTCTTCCGCAGTCACAAACGTGTGCGCCGCGCGGTTGTGACAGTCAATGCAGTCCATCACCCGCCGTTCGCCCTTCGGCACTCCCTGGCCCGCCGCTGCCGTGGCAAACACCGTCTCCGTCCCATCGTTGTTCCGTTTCTGCACCCAGGGAATCGAGGTCCGGCTTGGATCGGTGGCGACATATTCGATGTGCCCCAGATGAACGCCGTGAATCCCGGTCAAATGAGAGAGCGAATCCCGCCCGCCCAGGTGGAGCACCACGACCGTCTGGGTCTCGGTGTTTTTTTCGTCGTCGGCAAAGCTTGACTTCACCAACAACTTTTCGCCAATGAACCGAGCCGGCGTATGACAGCCCTCGCAGGTATACCGCGCCGGGCGCAGGCTTTCCACAGGCGACGGTATCGGTGTGGGGTAGTCGGGAATCCATTTGGGAGCGAGGGGTCCAAAGGAATGAAGGCTGACCTCGATCAATTGTTTGGTGCCATTCACCTTAGCGGAAAAGTACGCTGCCGCGCCCGCGCCAATGTGGCAGTCCACGCACGCCACATGAGAGTGCGCGGAGATTTTGTAGGCTGTGTACTCCGGGTGCATTACGTGACAGCTCTGGCCGCAAAACTGAGGCGAGTCCATGTAAGCCGAGCCGCGATAGCTGGCCACCGAAACCACCAGAAAGTTCACGATGGTGGCTACCAGCACAATATCCACGCCGCGACGGAAGATCCGATCGTTGAAATCGATCTTGGGAAATTCCAGCGGAACCTGCCCTGCCTCCTGGAGCTTTTTGCGTCGCTGAAACAGGCCTACAGGAATCAGAATTAATCCGGCGATAAACAGAGCCGGCAGAAGCAGGAAGAAGATGATGCCAAGATAAGGGTTGTCATTTGCTCTGCCGAATAGTTCCACCAGCCAGTAGCCGATCATGGTCACGCCGGCGGCAGTGGTGATCGCTCCCCCGGCCAGGCTGATGGGATTGTTGCCGAAAAACAGTGCTGGACGCACCCAGCCTTCACGGAATTTCTGAAACACTGGCACCTAAACCCCCGCTATTAAATAGATGGCCCGCCGATGAATGCGAAACTTCGAATCCGGCGCCCTGAAAAACATTGTACAGGGGACGAATTCCTAGAGAAATCACCCCTCGTGCATTGGGCACACGTATCGTAATTCCGCTCCGAGGCGGGCCTGTCGCGTTCGTTTGTATGCTTTACTGGCCAGGAGGCAACGGCTGCGGGTTCAGCTTACGTAAGCCGGTATAGAACGTAACCACATCCTTGATCTGCGCCTCGGTGAGTCCCGCGACCGGCTTCATCTTGCCCTTGCCGTTCTTCACGGCGGCAGTCAATTGGGCCACCGATAGATTCTTGATCGCTGGATCGGAGGCGGCCTTGACGCCCAACATCTTGGCCATTCCAGCGCTAGGTGTGCCGGTGGCTCCGTGGCACTTTGCACAATTGGCTTTATAGATCGCTTCGCCGCTAGATTGGGCAAAGCTCATGGCGCCGGCCATAGATACCATGACGGCCATCGCCAACAGGGAACGAGTCATCATTGTCATTGCAACTCTCCTTGTGTCATTGACGGCCAGGTTGCGCGAGGAAGCTGTGGCCAATCAAATCCATCTTCATATTACAACCCCATCGACAGGTAATTGTCGCTAAAGCTGTAATCCCCGAGGTCAAGATATACCACCGTACATGAAACGGCGCAGCCCATGGTAATTGGAAACTGCGCCGATGGTTTGAGGGCCAGTCCCCGTCAGAACGCGTAATGCATGGAAATGGTCACATTGTTTGCATGAAAGTTCCGCGGCGCGGTCAGGCCGGATGACGGTTCGGTCAGGCCTGTCGGACCGGTCAGAGTGGCGGAGGTGCAAGGTACAATAGATGCCTCTCCCGCGCTAGAAGTTGAAGTACTGCAGAACGGTGAGCCGGAGGGACCGCCCTCGCCGTATCCGTAGTAGTTGTACTCTGCCTTGAAGATCAATCCGGGATGAATCGTCCATGCAAGATTCACGAAGGGCGACTGATACTTAGAGACCAGCGAACCGTTTACGTCGCGCGCATCGTTGAAGAAGCGCGTGCCGTTCACATCGCTGATGCGATAGCCGATACTGGAGTGAATTTTGTCGACCGGGGAGAGACGCAGAGCCGCCGACACGAATTGCGTAGGAGCATCCATGAAGTCCCTGGCGAACCAATCCGTGAGCGACCAGCCATTGGTTTCCGAAAGGCCCGTAGCGCCTCTTCCATATATGTACGGGCATCGTGTGCTAGTGGCAGTTTGCACGGCTCCGGGCTGTGAGTAGCTCGGGACTACGATTCCGGTCGTCGCGCTTGGGGTCGGTGAGCCGTTCAGATAACAGATGTTGGTGGACGAATAGACATCGCTATAGGCGTAATTGAAATCGAACCCATAGTGCTCATTCGGCGCTATCACCGCGCCAAAGCTCGCCACCCGGCTGTGATCGACATGTTGGAGCGGGCCTTCAAACGGGGTACCGGTTGAGGCGGTTCCGTTAGGTGTTGGTGTTAGCGAAGGAGGAACGAACAATGCCACTGTGGCCTGATTGTTGTTGGTGTTGTTATGCCGCTCCAGGTCGTTGAAGGCGCCCGAGAGAGTTGCCCATGGCTTTGGCTTGTAGGTGCTATGCACTCTGTAGTGCCTGGTCTGCCGCGGACCGACCGGTGTGAATGCGTTGTCGTCGTAAAGCACCTCGACCGTGCCATTGACATCCCAATGGTTTGTGGGGCGCAGAGCGGCATTGAAGATTCCTCCGTCTTCATTGATGGTCACTATTCCGTCTGTCGTCGCGCCGGGAGCCAGAGGAACATTGCCGGGATTACCGCCGGGATCAACAGGTGGACCGGCGCTGTACGCGTTCTCCGCGATCACGTGGTTGCGATGGCGATAGGTGAGCGAGAGCGTGGCCCGAGACGTAGCATCCCAGGTCCCCGTCAGGTTATTGGTCAGGATCCGCTGGCCAAAGTAAGCCGGCGAAGGCACGCCGTTGGGGCTGCCCCCGACACTGACATTTGGTCCTGGACTCAGCGTTCCCAAGTAGTTGATGGTCTCATTGCCTGCGGTTGCGGGCGTTTCCAGAGTAGCTCCAGCAGAGATGTTGGAGGTTCCGGGCTGGTGGACGTTGGAGTAGTCAATCTGATCGGAGAGGCTGAACTTCTTTG
>CAWJDN010000092.1:0-3391 GCA_963840985.1 uncultured Acidobacteriaceae bacterium | reverse complement strand
GTCTGTCTTGAGCTTCTCGATCTCCGCGCCCTTGCGGCCGATCACGATGCCCGGCCGGGCGGTGCGGATGAGAAAGCGCAGCTTGTTGCCCGGCCGCTCGATCTCCACCGAGCTGACGCCCGCCGCCTTTAGCTTTTCTCGCAGCTCCGCCTTGAGCTTCACGTCCTCGACCAGCAGCTTGGCGTAATCGCGCTCAGAGAACCAGCGCGAACGCCACGGCTTGTTCACTCCCAGCCGGAATCCGTAAGGATGGACTTTCTGTCCCATGTTATTTTCCTCAAAACCCTTCAGGCCTACTTGCCGGCCTTTTTCTTGGTTGACTTGGTTGACTTGGCCTCCGCCTTCGGCGCCTCGACCTTCCCCTTGGTTGTCTTGGCCGCCTTGTGCGCTGCCTTCGGCTCCTCGACCTTCGTCTTGGCTGCCGGCTTCTGTGTTTCGGCCTTCGTCTTGGCTGTCTTCGCCGCCTTGGCTGCCTTGCTTGCCTTTGGCGCAGCAGATGGCTCTTCCACCTTGGTCACCATGCCATGGGCCGCCTCGCGCTCGGCCACTGCCAGAACGATGTGCGTCAGCCTGCGCTGATAGCGGAAGGCGCGGCCCATCGGCGCCGGGCGGATGCGCTTCAGGCGCGGCCCGTCGTTGGCAAGGGCCGTCTTGACGTAGAGATTGTCCACGTCCAGATCGACGCCCTGCTCGCCGGCCACGTACTTGGCGTTGTCTACCGCCGAGGTCAACAACTTATGAATCACCGGGGCAATGCGCTTCTTGGTGAAGGCCACTGTTGTGAGCGCTTCTTCAACCCCCCGGCCCTTGATCAGCTCAAGCACCAGCCGCGCCTTTTGTGGCGACACGCGCTGAAACTTGGCCTCGGCCCGGTATTCCCTTGTCTCGACTGCCATTGCACTCTTCCTCAATCTCTTCGCGCGCGAAGGAATCCAAATCTCTCGCGCAAAATTTCTTCTAATGCGGCTTGGCGGCGACCTCGGCGGCTGGCGCCTTGCTGCCCCCGGTGTGTCCCTTGAAGATGCGCGTGGGCGCAAATTCGCCCAGCTTGTGGCCCACCATGTTCTCGGTCACGTACACCGGAACAAACTTCTTGCCGTTGTGGACCGCAATGGTGTGGCCCACAAACTCCGGAAAGATCGTCGAGCGGCGCGACCAGGTCTTGACGACCTTCTTGTCGTTGGCCAGGTTGAGCGCCTCGATCTTCACGGTCAGGTGCGCATCCACGAATGGGCCTTTTTTTGTCGAACGTGCCATAAATCCTCAGCTCCTCTACTTCGCCCGGCGGCTGACAATAAACGCATCAGTCCGCTTGTTGTTGCGCGTCTTGTAGCCCCGCGTCGGCTGGCCCCACGGGGTCACCGGATGACGACCGCCCGAGGTCTTACCCTCGCCGCCGCCGTGCGGGTGGTCCACCGGGTTCATGGTTACGCCGCGGTTGGCGGGACGAATGCCCTTCCAGCGGTTGCGCCCGGCCTTGCCGATGGAGACATTCTCATGATCCGTGTTGCCCACCTGGCCAATGGTCGCCATACACTCGGCCAGCACCTTGCGGGTCTCGCCCGAGGGCAGCTTGAGCAGGGCGTACTCGCCCTCCTTGGCCACCAGTTGCGCCTGCGTTCCGGCCGAACGCGCCATCTGCGCGCCCTTGCCCGGCCGCAATTCGATGGCATGAACCGTGGTTCCGGAGGGAATGTTCTTGAGCGGCAATGCATTGCCTACCAGAATGTCGGCCTCGGGTCCGCTACTGACCGTCGCGCCCACCTTCAGGCCAACCGGCTGCAGGATGTAGCGCTTCTCACCGTCCAGATAATGAATCAGCGCAATGCGCGCCGAGCGGTTTGGATCGTACTCAATCGTCGCCACGCGTCCCGGCACGCCGTACTTCTCGCGCTTGAAGTCGATGAGCCGCAGCTTCTGCTTGTGGCCGCCGCCCTGGTGGCGGATCGTCAGGTCGCCCACATTGCGGCGTCCGCCGGTCCGCTGCTTAACTTCCAAAAGCGGCTTGTGCGGCCTGTTTGTCGTCAGGTCGTCGTTGGCCAGCGTGGTCTTGAAGCGCAGCGTCGGCGTAATCGGTCTGTATGTCTTAATCGCCATGGTCGTTGTCCTGGAAAGCCGGCCTCCAACTCAAGCGCCGCTCTCCCGTTTCTCCGGAGCCTCTGACTTCTTTCCCGGCTCCGATATTTCTTCTCGTGGCAAGCAGCTCAACAATTCGCTGCTTCATTCATTCACTTCTTTACTCGTTCACTGTCTTTACAGGTTGCTCACGTACTCGGGCAGCTTCTGGCCGGCCTTCAGCCGGACGTATGCTTTCTTCCAGTCTGGGCGGAAGCCTGTGTGCTGGCCGCGGCGGCGCTCCTTGCCCAAAACATTTGCGGTGCGAACCGCGGAGACCTTCACCTTAAAGAGAGCCTCGACGGCCTGTTTGACTTCGGTCTTGGTGGCGTCGGGAGCGACATCGAAGACCAGCGTATTCTCTGTCTCCTTCACTCCTAACCCTTTTTCGGTAATCAGCGGGCGGCGTATCACGCTATAAAGTGTCGGCATCAGGCAGCCTCCTTCGCAGCGGCGCGCTTGCGCCCCGCATCGCGTTTCGATACGTTCTTCTCAAGCATTTCGGCGATTTGCTCAATGGCGGCCTTGGAGAAGATGGCCCGCTCATAGCGCAGCAGATCGTAGGGATGCACTTCGTTGTTGAGCACCAGCTCCACTCCCTTGAGGTTGCGCACGCCCAGCACCAGTGCCGGGGCAAGCGTCTTGCTGTTCTCCACCAGCAGAGCCGTGCGCGTCACATCCAGCTTGTCGAGCGCAGCGCGATACTGCTTGGTCTTGGCTTCCTTGAGTTCCAGCGTGTCCACCACCGTCAGCTTGCCGTCGGCCAGCTTGGAGGCCAACGCCGAGCGCAACGCGCCCAGCAGCTTCTTGCGTGGGAAGGCGTAATCGTAGCTGCGCGGCTGGGGCCCATGCACCGTGTAGCCATGACGCCACAGTGGCGAGCGCACCGAGCCAATGCGCGCCCGGCCCGTGCCCTTCTGCTTCCACAGTTTTTTGCCCGAACCGGCAACCTCGGTGCGGCTCTTGGTCTTGTGCGTGCCCTGGCGCAGCGAGGCGCGGTAGTGTTTCACCGCCTCCCACAGCAGAGCCTCGTTCACCTGGTCGGGCGCAAACAGCGCGTCGGCCAGCTCCAGCGAGCCTACTTTTTTGCCGCTCATGTTCACTACATCCACTTTTGCCATCGTCTTCTTCTTCCGCCGGGCTGTTCCCCCAGCTTCAATCTTGTTGCGCCCGAAGGACGCGTTTGGCCCCACCACAGGTGGTGCGCCGCAAGGCGCGTAGGCCTGGACGGCCAGTCCTACTTACGCTTGCCGCCAGCCTTCTTCGATGCTTTCAA
>CAWJDN010000091.1:0-5585 GCA_963840985.1 uncultured Acidobacteriaceae bacterium | reverse complement strand
CTGGCAAGCGCCATGGGAGTCTCCATAGCGCCCTTATCGGCCAATCTTGCGGGCAGAAACTCCCATCAGCTGCGCAGATTCGCACGAAAGTCACTTGCCGCAAGCTATCCGGCGACCATGACTTACATATAATTCTTGCTATTTCCCCCGGTGCGGGCAGCTTGGCGTGTTCAGGCATTCCTGGGCCATACGCAGCCGCTCGACTGGCCGGCCGGCAATCAGGTGCTCGGCGACAATCTCCGCCGCATCCCCTGGCTGGACGTTGCCGTACCAGACCGCTTCGGGATAGACCACCACCATCGGGCCGTGCTCGCACTGGTCCAGGCAGCCGGATTTGTTGATGCGCACGTGGCCGCCGAGGCCTGCCGCCTTCACCTGTTGTTGCAGCTCGGCGTGCAGGCCGCTGCTTCCGTCGCGCGTACAGGAGCACCGCGGCGCGCCCTCGGGCCGCGCGTTGCAGCAGACAAAGACATGACGCTCAAATGCGGGCAAACGGACTTCCTCCTTATACAGGTCTGCATCCAGACTAACGCCACGGCTCCTGTCAGAGAACTTTCCACAATAGCACCGCGCCAACCCGCCCTCGTCTGCGAAAATAAGAGCTTGACTATGAACATGGACAACCTCCTTCCTCTGAAAGACGACATGGTGGCCTTTATCGAGGGCCACGGCCTCAAGCGCCTTCCCGGCTACGTCACCGACGACATCCCCTCCATTGTCTGGGAGGGTTCTGGCAACCCCGACGCATGGAAAGATTTTGTAGAGATGGCCAAGTACGCCGGCGCTCCCTTTGTCACCTTCAGCGAGATGACGCTGGAGCGCGAGGAGATCGACGCGCTGATCGACGAAGCAGGCGAAATGAACTTCCCCGACGAGGAGACCGCGGAACTGGTGGAGGCGCAATGGCTGCGCAAATACGCCGGAAACCTCGGCTACATCCAACTGGGCTTTGTCTACCAGGGCGTGGCCTTTCTGCACGAAACCACCACCGAGTGGTATGAGCGTTTCCAGGGGCTTCTGGAAGACATTGAGACCTTCCAGGAGATCGTCATCGGCGACCAGGAACACGATCACGAAGACGAGGACGAGTAAGCGCGGTGGGCGCTGAAGGCAACGGGCCGATTCCGCGGCCAGCCGAGCCGCAAACCCGGCAGCCCGCATCGAGACAGGGAAATGACCGGAAGCTCCTCCGCCAACGCTGGAGCTTTGTCGAGCCGCATCCATCCGAGGCCGCCGAACTGGCCAAAGCCGCCCGCCTGCCGCTGGTGTTGGCTGAATTGCTGATAGCTCGCGGCATCACCCAACCTTCAGAAGCCTTCGCATTCCTCAATCCTGAAGTCGCTCATCTTCATGACCCGCTGCTCATGCTGGGCATGTCCCAAGCTGTAGCCAGGCTGGAGCAGGCTATCGCCCAGCGCGAGCCGGTGCTGCTCTACGGTGATTATGACGTTGACGGTACCACCGCCGTTGTCCTGCTCAAGACAGCCATCGAGATGCTGGGCGGAGTCGCAAGCTTCCACGTGCCCCACAGGCTGCGCGAGGGCTACGGCCTGCAATCGAGTGTGCTGGAAGATGCTTACGCCGATGGCGCGCGCCTCGTAATCACCGTGGACACCGGGATGAGAGCCTTCGCCGAAGCTGAAACCGCGCGGCGGCTTGGCCTGGATCTGATTATCACCGACCATCATCTACTGGAAGCTCACGACGCTGTCCCGCACGCGCTGGCCATTCTCAATCCCAACCAGCCCGGCTGCGCTTATCCGGAAAAATTCCTCTGCGGCGCGGCCATCGCGCTTAAGCTGGCACAGGCGATTCTGGAGCGACGCGACCAGGCAATCACCCGCGAGAAGACTCTGCCCAGTTTTTTAAAGATGGCGGCTATCGCCACCATCGCCGATGCCGTGCCGCTGAAGGGCGAAAATCGTGTCATCGCGGCTTTGGGATTAAAGGAGTTGCGCCGCCCTGCCAGTGCTGGCCTGCGCGCGCTCTTTGCCGCCGCTGCACTCGATCCGGCAGCCCGTGCGCTCACCGGCTATGATGTGGCCTTTCGTCTGGCTCCGCGCATCAATGCCGCAGGACGCATGGACGTGGCCTCTGACGTTGTCGAGCTCTTCACCACACGCGACGCGACCCGAGCCGCCGAATTGGCCGCCAAGCTGGAACGTCTCAATCGAGAGCGCCGCGAAACCGAGGTCTCCGCTCTCACGGCAATCGAGAAGCGCCTCGCCAGCGATTCAGAACTAACCGCCGAACGCCTGCTGGTCATCGACGGCGAGGGCTGGCACCGCGGCGTCATCGGCATTCTCGCCTCGCGCGTCGTCGAGCGCACCGCAAAGCCTGCCATCGTGGTCAGCGTTGAGGACAACGTGGCCTACGGCTCCGGCCGCTCGGTGGATGGCTTCCAACTGCTCAATGCTATCGAGAGTTGCGCCGATCTTTTCACGCGCTTCGGCGGACACGCATTTGCCGTGGGCTTTGCTCTGCCTGCCGCTTCCTTGCCGGAGCTGAAACGCCGCCTGCGCCTCTACGCCGAGGAACATCTGGCCGTACGCGAACCGGAGCAACTTCTTCACATCCACGCCGAGCTGCCGCTGGACCGCATCACGCTCATGCTGGCCGGTTGGCTGCGCAAGATGGAGCCCTTCGGCCACGGCAATCTCGAGCCGGTTTTTGTGGCCCGCGGAGTGCGCCTGCTCGCTCCGCCGCGCATCATGAAGGAGCGGCACTTGAGGTTGGAGCTCGCGCAGGATTCCGTCCAGCCGCCGCCCTTGCCACGCTCCAGCGGCGCTCTGCGCGCTGTCGGATGGCATATGGCTGCCCGCGCCTTCCAGCTCGGTCTCGAGCAGGGAACTCTCATCAACCTCGCCTACCGCATCCGCGAAAACGAGCACCCCGAGTACGGCGGTCTGGAAGCTGAAATCGCCGGGATCGAGCTGGCGTAATCTATCTCTTCATCCTGGCGTGCAAGGCGCCCGCGCCGGCATGCATGAGCGTGCAATCTGAACCCCGGTCGCACCGGAAATGAATGTTGACAGGGTATTCCTGCCATACCGGATCCGCGCTTACCTTGCTTGTCTTGTCGAAAAAGAAGGTGTTCCTTCCGCTGGTAACGATCACTCCGCTGTTGACGTCAAACTCCACGATATTATCGTCGCCTTCGATGGAGAAGGGCAATAGCTTTACCGGGACCCTCGCAGCCCTTTTATGAGCGGCCGATCTTTGAGCCGCATTGCCCCGCAGATCCGGCCGGCGTTCTAGCCATTCATCCTGTTCATCGAGGGAGGGGAAGTTGGTCGAAAAGTTCCATTGAGTTGTTTTCTCATAGTCTTTCGCCGAGCAGGGAAGCTCGCCTTGCGCGTTGATCGAGGTAACCTGCCCATTCGGAGCGAGCAGATACTGGAAGACATCCCTGCCTTCTTCTCTCACCTGCTCATCTGCCTGCAATTGCGCTAAATCGACCGTAGCTGCCGGCTGATAGGGGAGATTGGTAACCGCGCTCCGGGCATCGTATTTCAAGACGATCTCTCTGTTGCACAAGACAGAGCCCTGAGCGTCCTGCAACTCGATTACTATGGAGAGGGGCTGTGGCGAATTGGCGACCGCGAACGCAAAGTCTGCCTGCATTTCTGGATCGTCGGCATGGAATGTCAGGCGATAATGCAGTTTCTTATCCCATTTGATATACAGATGGCCATTCAATCCAGTAGCGCTGGAGATGACTGGCCCCAGATCGTTCCGTCCCTCCGGGTTGCCCATAAACAGGGAGTAGGCGGCGAAGATGACTCCAATCAGAATTCCTAGGCCCACGCCGATCGCGGCAAAAAACTTGGTTGGATTCTTCGCGAACCTCTGTATCCGTTCTGTCAACGACTCATACGATGGCGGCTGCGAAGTAGTAGGTACTTTGGCGGGATTTTGTGCCTCCGCCTCCGCAATCACGTCATGGTAAAAGAACAGACCGGTTGTCTTGGGCTTGTCGTCGAGGCTCTCCCCGGATGATCCAATGACCTTATAAGTGTTAAGATGCACGTGCGTGTCTTCATCAACGTTTTTTCCCTCGGGATCATCTATGTTCGCGTCCCCCATACAGTTGTCCCCTCTTCCCGGTCGTCCGCAATCCCGTCTGTTGAAATCAATAACATTGAACCACAGATCGCACTCGCTTGGAAACTGGAAACTGTTGCGGCGGACTGACTATATGCTCAGGAAGCAGTTTTTATACCACATCACGCAATCGGGCTGGATGCTCTAGCTCCGCGCCTCCCTGCTGCGTTTGCGGAAGACCACCTTCAGCTCCCGGCGCCAATGCTCGGTGAGGGCGATCAGCTCCCACTCCACCTGCGGTGAAAAGTAGCGCAGCACCGGCTCGTTGGCGGGGTGGATGCGCAGGGCCGGGCCCGCCAGCAGCAGGCGTGGCTCCAACGGCGAAACCTCTGCCCCGGCAAAATAGCCCTGGCGTTCAAAGGCCGTCAGCGGCCTGCCGCCCTCGTTGCCCGCCGCCGGCTGCCGGTCGTTGTTGAGCGCGCGAACGCGAATCCAGTAGTCCAGCGCCTGCAAGGGCAGATGCAGGTCCTCGTTGGCCTTCAGCTCAATCACCGTCAAACGTCCGTTGCGGTCCAGCGTGAGCAGGTCCAGCAGGCCCCGGTCGCCTGTCGAGAGCGCGGGCACCTGCGAGTAGAGCAGGTCGCCGCGCAGTCCCGGCAGCAGTTCGGCGATTTCAGCGCGCAGCCGTGCCTCCAGCCAGCGCTCAGGTTGCAGGCGGAAGAGCGGGTCGGTGTGCGTGCCGTCGCCGTGGCGGCTCAAAAACAATCGCGAAAACAGATCGCGGCAAAGCGGCTCCGTCTCCGGCGTGAGCGGTGTTTCGTTGGCTCCTGCGCCAAAGCTGATCTCGTTCTCATGGGCAAATGTATTGGCGGCAAAGCCCTGGCGCACGCGCGCAAATTCCAGGCCGTGCAACAACAGGCCGGCTTCAGTAGCCGAGCTTGCCCGAATCTCGACGCGCTCCTTCGCGGTAGGTGGGACCAGCGCGAGCAGGCGGTCGAGGCCCTCCCGGCAGCGTTCGATGGCAGCTTCGGCGAAAAATGCGTGCACCAGCCGCGAGTCCAGGTTGCCGGTGTCGCGAAAATCCACCGCCGTAAGTTCTTCGCTGCGCTCGTCGAGAGTAAAAAGCTGAAAGTCTGCTGCGCCGTGGTTCAGCCAGGCCATGCGCTCGGCCGTGGTTCTCCAGGCTCCTGCCGGAATTGGGAAGGTCAACCTCCATGTGCGCGGGAACGCCGGATTTTTGAATCGCGGTCCAGATGTCGGGTTTCACATACATCTTCTGAGTGCCGTCCTTCCAGTTCACGGCTTTTCCGTTCCGGTCGTAAGCCTGTAACGCCAGTTGAATCTTGCCGTGGTGTGTGCCGTCCGGCCTCAGATCAAAGGCCACGTCCGTCCAGCGAATCATAAACTCCAGCGAGTAACGCGTCACTGGGCCGGTCAGCGCGGGGTTCTTTCCGGCCCGTGTAGCATTCGGCGCGGGCTGCTGCGCGGCTGGCTCCACGCGCACTGCGAAGAGAAGCTGAGTGGTGTCCGGCAGCCCGAAT
>CAWJDN010000090.1:0-3529 GCA_963840985.1 uncultured Acidobacteriaceae bacterium | reverse complement strand
CGAATCCGATATACGCAAAGAAGATTGACGCTGCCGCGCGCGGAATCCCGCCCCATCCAAAATTGCCGTGCCCGTCCGGCGGCGGAATGAACGGATGCCAGTTGGCACGGGCCACTTCAGGATGCTTAAAGAGGAAGTACGCTCCCAGAACCAGGAAGATGCCCACAACGGCCAGCTTCACCATTACGATGGCCGAATTCAGATTCGCCGACTCCTTGATGCCGATCACCAGAACGGTCGTGACTGCAAGAATCGCCAGAATCGCGACGAGATTAAACAAAGCCGTCACATGCGGCAACCCAGTCGATTCGTTCCCGGCGGCAAAGACGTCAGCGGCATCCACTGATTATGAAACATGACCAGCACCGTGCCGGGCGTTGCGGTCAGTCGTGGCGGAAGATAGATGTGCAACTGCTGCAAGAGGCTGTTGAAGTAGCCTGACCAGCCGGAGGCTACCGTAGCCGCGCCAAAGCCGTACTCCAATCCCAAATCCCAACCGATGATCCAGGCCACAAACTCACCCAGCGTGGCGTAGCCGTAAGTGTAGGCCGAGCCAGCGATGGGAATGATGGAGGCAAACTCGGCGTAGCACAGGCCGGCAAAGGCGCAGGTGATGCCCGCGAGCACAAAGCTCAGAGCCACGGCGGGGCCGGCGTGCTTGGCCGCCGCTTGGCCGGTGAGCACGAAGATACCCGCGCCGATGATGGCGCCGATGCCAAGTGTGACGAGGTTCAGAGCGCCCAGCGAACGCTTGAGGGTGTGTTCGCCCTGTTCACCAGCCTCTTTAGTGAGCAACGACATGGGTTTGATGCGCAGCAGTCTGGACATGAATGAAGGAGTTCCTCCACAGGAGTCGTTCAAACTAAGTCTAGTTCACAGGGCTTGACGCGTGGGCTGCCGCGACCAGAAGAGATACACCGGAATGCCGAGCAGAACCAACACCAGCCCCGGCCATGTGTACTGCGGCTTGTATCGCAATAAAACGACACAGATGCACCCAGCCAACGCGATGTAAAGCGCCGGCAGCACCGGGTAGCCCACGGCTTTGTATGGCCGCGGGGCGTCTGGCTTTTTATAGCGCAGCACAAACAAGCCCACGATGGTAAGAATGTAAAAGACCAGCACCGCGAAGATGATGTAGTCCAATAACTGGCTGTAGGAACCGGATACGCACAGCACGATGGTCCACGCGGCCTGTACTAGCAGGCCCGCGGCGGGCGTTTTATAGCGCGGATGCAGCTTGCCGACGGATTTGAAGAAGAGGCCGTCCTGGCTCATGGCGTAGTAGACGCGCGCCCCGGCCAGTGACATTCCGTTGGCGCAGCCGAAGGTGGAAATCAAAATCGCAGCGGCCATCAGGTACGCTCCGGCGGAGTGGAAGATCTGCTCCAAGGCCGCCGTGGCGACGCGATCCTCGGTCGCGTACTGAATGCCGCGCGCCATCACTGATGCGCCGTTCGGGTCGCCGTGCATAGGCAAAACCAGAAGATAGCTCAATGACACAAGAAAATAGATCGCCAGCACAAATCCCGTGCCCAGAATCAGCGACAGTGGAATGTTCCGCTTAGGATTCTTCACCTCGCCGGCCGTGAAGGTGATATTGTTCCATGCGTCGGAGGAGAAGAGCGAACCCACCTGCACCACGGCTAGAATTACCAGCACGTTCACCAGCACCAATGGCCCGCCCACGCCCACCTGGACCACGTGCAGCGAGTGCCATCCGGCATTCTTCCAGAATTCCGCCCCGAAATTCGCCGCAATTGCCGCGGCATTGCGTCCCACCGTAAAGGCCAACAGAATCAGCGCCGCAAGAGACAATGCCTTGGCCGTGGTGAAGATATTCTGAATCAGCGCGCCCAGCTTGACGCCAAAGATGTTCACAACGGCGAGAAAAATCACGATGCAGATGCCGGTCAGGTTGGCTGTGTTGAGGCCGATTTCCATATTGCCCAGCACCATGGGGCCTACGCGAAGCGGGGGCACATGAGCGATGTGCCATAGCCAGTAGGTCGTCGAGATCGAAGGAAAAAAGACGCCGAGAAACTTGCCGAAGGCCACCGCGACGGCGGCGATGGTTCCCGTCTGAATCACCAGGAAGAGCGTCCAGCCGTAGAGAAATCCCCACAGCGGCCCCAGCGACTCTCGCAGATAGACGTACTGGCCACCGGCGCTTGGGCATCATGGCCGCCAGCTCGCCGTAGCTGAGCGCGGCAATGAAGGTCATAACGCCAGTAACGACCCATGCGGCAAGGTACAGCGCGGGCGAATTTACACCGCGCGCGATATCGGCATCGACGATATAGATGCCGGAACCGATCATCGAACCGATCACCAGGGCCGTGGCGCTGAATAGCCCAAGCGACTGAGAGAGGTGCGGCGTTTCGCCGGGTTTCACTGAGTCTTGTATTTGTCATGGGTTTGGAGACATTCACTTTACTGATTTGTAACCGATTTCGCAGGCCATGTCTTTAACTTTCTTGTGCTGATCTGACAGTCCTTCGTTCCTTAGCTCTCTCATTCGTGTTTTCTCCTCCGTGCCCCATCCTTGCGCTTTTGCTCTTGCGCAAGGGTGGGGGAACACAAAAGCCCACGAGCGTTCACCTCTTTACCCGTCCGTGCCCCATCCTTGCGCGTTTCTGGCGCAAGGGTGGGAGACCAAGGAAGCCCGCGAGGATCTAACCAATCGCCGCCACCCATCTGCGAAACTCAGTGGCCGGATCAGCAGTGCGGAAAATGGCCGCGGAAACAGCGACGGCGCTGGCTCCGGCGGCAAGAACCAGCGGCGCAGTCTCCAGCGTGATCCCGGCTGCGGCAGTCAGAATGCGATCCGGGCCGGCCTGCTCACGCAGCCTGCGCACGCCTTCCAGACCGATGGGCGCCTTGGAGGTTTGCTTGGTGATCGTAGGATAGACGGGCCGATGGCCAGGTAGTCGACCGGCTCATGCAAAATTCCTGGCAGGAAAGCATCGCTTCCGCCAAAGGCTCCAACGATGCGGGTGGGGCCGAGCATCCGGCGCGCTTCAGCGGGCGCAATGTCGCCGGCATCCACATGTACCCCGTCGAATCCTGCCGCTTCCACCAGGTCGGCGCGATCGTCGAAAATCAGCTTCACCTGTCCGGGCAATGCTGCCCGCAAAACTGCAGCATCGCTTAGCAGTTCGGCTTCGCTTCCGGTCTTATTGCGGTACTCGAGCAGCGTCACGCCGGCCTCAGCCAACTCACCGCCCAGCCGCCGCAGAAAATCCACGCGGCCACCAGGCGGAATCGTCGATGCGTCAAGAATGGGATAGATCTTCGGAAACGAAAAAGCCATGTCACAAGAGTAGACGCCGCAGGCGCAGGCGGTCTGTGCTGATCGCCTCTTCCATTCCCTGTTCCCTCGTCCCTCGTTCCCTGCTCTCACCCCATCGTGTCGTCGGCCGACGGCCCGTATGCGCCCGGAATCTTGCCGCCGAGCATGCGAATATACACGCCCAACTGCGCGCGATGATGCACCATGTGGCTCATCACCATCTCGCGAAATACCTTG
>CAWJDN010000089.1:0-4157 GCA_963840985.1 uncultured Acidobacteriaceae bacterium | reverse complement strand
ACAGGTTGCCAGTGCTGAACGCAAAGGGTTCGCTGGCCGAGGCGTATACCAGCTTCGTCGGCAGCACAACGAAGCTGACTGACGTGTACTTCAGCAAGTATCCTGCGGGCAACTCGATGGTTTCGCAGATGTGGGAATCCACGCCTCATTCGAGCGGGTATATGATCACGCAGGAGACGGCCTATCCCAACGGAACGCTGGCGGCAGTGTCCGCATCTCAAATTGGCGCGGGCACGAACGCCACGGGTAATGTGACCGTTTCCGGCTATGAGCATTCTTCTAGTTATTTTATAAGCGATCCATGTGCGTCCTGTAGGCAATATGGCTGCCCCCCTGCCCTCAATATGGATATATCTACGATAGCGGGTCGGTTGGGATTACAGTGAACGGTATGAGCGTGAGCACGGGATACGGCCAGAATTCAACCAGCTCCAGTGTCGCCTCAGGTCTCATCAACGCAATCAATTCTTCCTCTACATTTCCGGTTACTGCTACAGCCTTGGGAAGTGTGATAACTCTCACTTCGAAGGTACCAGGCCCGTCCATAAATTATACGGTTTCAGGATCTACGTCTACGTCGTTTACTGTCTCCAGCGGCACGGTGAGCGGAGGCACGAATACGACGCTAGCGATTGGACCGGCGGTGACTTATACAATCGACAGCGCGGGGCGGCCCTATTCCGCTACCGATGGAACGCATAGCCTCAACCTCGTCACATCGACCGCCTATAACGTTGCCAGCTCGCCGACCAGCGTCACCTTCGGTAATGCCTCCACAGGGTCGGGAAGCGACATAGATAGTTTTGGCTATGATCCCAACACCAATCGCCCGACATCGTTTACCTACACCGTTAAACCCACCTCAAGCACCCTGACGGTGGCGGGCAATCTTACCTGGAACGCCAACGGATCGCTGGCGCAAATGACCTACAACGACAGCAGCGACACAACCAAGAACCAGAATTGCGCCTACTCGGCGGACGACCTGAGCCGCATCTCCTCAGTCAACTGCGGCAACGCCACCTGGGCGCAGAATTTCTCCTACGACGCCTTCGGCAACATCAACAAGACGGTACCCTCCAACGCCACCGGCGGATCCTACACAGCTGCCTACAGCCCTATCACCAACCATGTCTCCAGCGGCATCTCGCCGCTGCCCAACTACGACGGCATCGGCAACCAGTTGAACTCGACCGGCGCCACGCTCACCTGGAATGCGGCGGCGCAGCCTATCACCGTCAACGGCACCGCGGCCAACTATGACGCGCTGGGCCGCATGGTGGAAACCGGCGCATCGTCAGTCCCCTCGGTCACCTACGACAGCGGCACTTTGACCATGAGTATTCAGTTGGTCCCTCCTAACGGTGAAATATGCACTGTCAGTGTTGGCTATACGGTCGATTCGACACCGGCGTCGCTGGCTCCCCAGCTCGTGAATCAAATCAATGCCAGCGCTTGCGCGTCATACTCGCGTAATATTCGGCAGCGCTTTCCGGGAGTTCTACCGTCGCTATCACCAACACAATGGTAAACTATCAGTGGACCGACACCATTCAGGTATCAAGCACCCATAGCGCGCAGTTTTCATCACCGTCGTTTTCATTCTCGTCTTCTTCGGCAAGCATTAACGATGGGCAAACCGCCTATTTCAATATCACCGGCTCGGATCAGTCGAGCGTGACCGTGCCCTCCTGCACCGGCTGCAAGCAGTTCTTCTTCCGGCCCGACGGGACGCAGTTGGGCATCTACTCAGGCGGGCTGGTCAAGGAGACGATTCCGTTGCCGGGCGGCGAGACGGCGGTCTACAATGGAAGCGGATTGAACTTCATCCGCCACACGGATTATCTGGGGAGTTCGCGCTTGGCAACCACCTGGGCACACGCGGTTTACTCCAAGGAGGCCTACGCGCCCTTCGGCGAGACCTACAACGAGGCCGGCACGCCCGACCGCTCCTTCACCGGCCAGGATCAGGACGTGGCCAGCGGCGCGGGCGGCACGGGGACGTATGACTTCCTCTTCAGGAAGTACGATCCGGCGGCGGGGCGATGGCTGAGCCCGGACCCGGCGGGCTGGGGAGTAGTGGATCAGACGGCGCCGCAATCGCTGAACCGGTATGCGTATGTGCTCAATGATCCGCTGGCTCTTACGGACCAAAATGGTACCTGTTGGCAGACAGTCACATACTCAAATTCGTTTAATGGTGGTCAAGTTTCTAATGAAGACTGGTCGTATGATGACGGTACAGGTCCATGCGCTTCCGATCCTGGGGCAACTTTAGGCGCCTCGCCAGGAAACGGTTCGACGAACAGTGGAGGTGGGAGCAGCGGAGGAAGTAGTTCAACACAAACGGCCAAAGTGTGCTTTATTCCAAATCCAGTTGAGCAAACGGGTATTGCACTGCAACAAAAGCTCGCTAATTGGCTTGGTTATCCTGTGGGCGTAGGCATGGGTGTTTCAGGTGGAGTAGGTTTCGGCAAGTTCTTTGGCTTCTATGCAACTACTTCATACCAGATGGTTGTAACTCCTACTGGTAATGCCTATAGGGTATACACGTCTGGTGGAACTGGTATAACGCAAAATTGGTTGACACCTGTTACAAAGGGGGGTGGCATTACGGGCGGCTTTCAAGTGAGTTCGATGACTACACAAAATCCTTCTGATCTGTCTGGGTATGCATTAAATGCGTCCGCAGGTGGCGGACGTGGGTGGGGAGGTGGAGGTGACGTAAGTGTAACGGGTACGGCAAATGGAAGTCTTGTTGCTCAAGGAACCGGGACTGGCCCCTTTGGATATGGTGCTTTCGGAGGTGGGGGAGCAATCACAAAGACAACCGTAATTCCCTCGTGCTCAAATCAATAATAAAGGAGAGGTAGCATGGCAGTGAACGGATCAACTTCGATGCGAAGTGTCTTCAAGTTTATGATGCCAGCAATGGGCACATTCATGGTGATTGTTCTTCTGTATGGAAATCCTATTAAGATTTGGGCTATAGTTCCTGTCCTTCTAATTGCACTATATTTTACTGCGGCAGAATTACGAGTTGAAGGCAAGCACATATATTACCGCCGCGCATTTTCTTGGAGGAAATTGCCTGATGATATAACCGACGCGCATTGTTCACTGTTTCCTGTGCTTGGATGCATCAAGTTTAGACATTTCGTGCCACCTTGGGGCAGACTATATTACATTGTTGAGTTTGATGAAGGGACATTTATTCCATTTAGGAAGACAGCATTTATGCAGACGATGCTCTCTCCGCCTTATATGAGACAAGAGACAATCAAACCACGACCTGATGAAAATGACAGCGCCGAAAAGATGAATGAAAGAACTCGTCTCACTTGGGTACTCTCTTCGATTGCAGGACTGATGGTCGGGATATTGATACCGGTTCCATGGCAACACGAAACTCCATTTGTGATATCAGACACTTTTACACGATTCCTACTGATTCAGCGAAATTACATATTCCTTGTTCTTTGTGCCGCGATTTTGATTGGACTGATTATTCGCTTTAGGGCCCGCGGCTTCGCGAGTGTTTGGCTAGCGTTTCTAATCGGTATCATTGTGTCGCATCTTGCCCATATGCACTGACAGTTGGTGGTCCCACCCTTTCCACGCGGGTAACCCATGTCTAGATTTAAGATATGGGAGACGATGAACCATAACGTGCTGGTTTTCGTTTTTGAAACTCCGAATTTTGCGTCGATCAGTCGAATGTGACCGTGCCCCCCTACACCGGCTGCAAGCAGTTCTTCTTCCGTCCGGACGGCGCTCAGTTGGGCATCTACTCGGGCGGGCTGGTCTATCCATGATTTCCCAGAAATTTTGCGCGCAGCGCGACTGCCCCACCGCAGGTGGCCGGCGGCGAGACGGCGGTCTACAATGGAAGCGGATTGAAGTTCATCCGCCAGTTCTTCTTGTGTTCATCCCAGTGGATAGTCGTTTGAGATATGGAATATGAAAAAGGTTGACCTGCAATGAGAAATTCACCCAAAAATTGGATCGTTTGCGTGGCTCTTGTTGCGCTGTGCGCGGGCGCGGCGGCGCAGCAGGCATGGCCGGCTGGAGCCAAGACCGTCGCGGAGAAGCTGGGCTATGCGCCGGATGCGCGGCTGCTGGTGATTGAGGCCGAAGACCTGGGCATGGCGCACTCC
>CAWJDN010000088.1:0-4156 GCA_963840985.1 uncultured Acidobacteriaceae bacterium | reverse complement strand
TCGTGAGGTGGCCTTTGCCGGCGACGTGATGCCGCAAAAATCCACCGATTTCTTCCCCAAGCTGCTCAGCGGTTTGACTATTTATGCGCTGGATTAACTACGCATTGGCGGCTCTCGTAATCGTCGGGCTGGCCGGATCGCCGGCCCTTGCGCAACCGGCTCCTCCTGCTCCGCAAGCTAGCTTTGTCGTGGTTCTCGACGCAGCCCACGGCGGCAACGACAACGGAGGACGTCTCGACAACAATCAACTGGAAAAATCCTTCACCCTCGCCCTCAGTGTGCGTCTGCGTTCGCTGCTCGCTGCGCGTGGAATTCAGGTGATCACCACTCGCGACTCCGATGTGACGGTTGATCCAAACAAGAGAGCGGAGATTGCCAATCAGGCACAGGCCCAGGCCTGCCTCAGCCTGCACGCCACTGAAAGCGGCTCCGGCGTTTACCTCTTTGCCTCTTCGCTCGCCCCCGCCGCTCCCGCGCGCTTTTCCGCCTGGAAGACGGCGCAAGCCGCCTGGGTGTCGCACAGCCTCAAACTGGAAGGAGTGCTCAACTCCGCGCTGCTCAATGCTGGTATGAGCGTGACCATGAGCCGCACCTCTGTGACTGCCATGGATAGCATGACCTGCCCGGCGGTGGCCGTCGAGATTGCGCCTGAACAGAACGCCGGCCATGAGACTATCGCCGACCTTAACGATAAGGACTATCAGGCCCGTGTAGCCGCCGCGTTGGCCGCTGCTCTTGTGGAGTGGAGAACGGAGGCCCGTCAGCCGTGATTCCCCGACACCAGAAAATTCTCTTCTCCCTTCTGCTGGTGGCCTCGCTGGCCATGGGCGCGACGCTATGGCATCTGCGCGATCTCGCCCACCAGCGGTTGCTCGCCGGCCAGGACTCCGCCCCCACCAGCGCTCCCGCCATAGCGCCCGCCGAACAGGCAGCCCTGCTGGTGGCCAACGACAGCGACGGCTCCATCCTCACCCAGCTTCACTCCCTGCCGCTGCCCGCCGACTCCAATGCCCGCGCACGCGCCGTGCTGGGCAAGCTGCTGGACCTCTATGCTGCTCCCGGCGCTGCCCACCCTGTCCCCGGCGGCGCGGCTTCCGTGCTCCAGGTCTTTCTGCTGCCCGCAACGGAGATCGCAGGCGCCGCTCCCGCCACTTCCAAACCAAGACTTGCGGATTCCAGAGTCGTAGTGATTCTTCCCCGCGAATCTCGCGGCAAAAATCCCGGCGCTACATCGCAGGGCGCGCGGCAAATCGGACCGCTGCTGGCGGTCGTCAACCTGACCGGCAGTTTCGCCGCCAACCATCCTTCCGGCATCGAGACGGAAATGCTCACCGTGCTCTCCATCTGCGGCACTCTGCACGCCAACCTGCCCCGCGTCTCCCAGGTGCGCTTCCTGGTGGACGGCCAGCCGCGCGCCACGCTCGCCGGCCACGCCGACCTGACCCGCATTTACCTGGCCGGCGATGTCGTACCATCGGATGGAGCGCAACCATGAGCGACGCGGCAAAAATTTCAGGCGCAACATCCCCCACCATCGGCGTCTTCGATTCCGGATTCGGCGGCCTCACCGTGTTGCGCGCGCTGATGGCCCAGCTGCCCCTCGCTCACTATGCCTTCATCGGAGACACCGCCCGCCTGCCCTACGGCTCTAAATCCCGCCGCACCATCGCCCGCTACGCCGTCCAATGCGCGCAATTTTTGGTCAGCGAGCAGGGCGCGGAGTTTCTGGTCATCGCCTGCAATACCGCCAGCGCGCTGGCTCTGGACGCCATACAGGACGCGGTTCAGGTTCCCGTGCTGGGCGTGATTGAGCCCGGCGCCGAGGCTGCCCGCGCCGCATCCCACACTGGCGACGTATTGGTCATCGCCACCGACGCCACCGTGCAAAGCCACGCTTACGCCGCTGCCTGCCGCGCTCGCGGCCTGCGCGCACTGGAAATGGCCTGCCCCCTGCTTGTCCCGCTGGTCGAAGAAGGATGGACCGGGCCCATGGCCGGGGATGACACTGCTGCCTTTGCGGCGCAAGCGGCGTCTGCCCCACCGCAGGTGGCCGTTACAGCCGAGGTCATCCGCATCTATCTTGCCGAGCTGAACGCCGAAGCTGCTGCCCAGGGCTTGAAACCCGATACACTGCTCCTCGGTTGCACTCACTACCCGCTGCTGCGCTATCTGCTGGAAAGCGCCGTGCCCATAGGCATGAAAATCATCGATTCAGCCGATGCCACTGCCGAGGCTGTTGTGAAGCTCTTTGACCAGAAACCTGTTCAGAAACGTTCGCCGTCCGCGAAGGACCCGTCCGCGCAGGACCCGTCTGCGAAGGTCCAGAACCAGGTCCGCTGCTTCGCCACCGATTCTGTTGAGAAGTTCGAGCGCCTTGGTTCCCGTTTTTTAGGCCGCCCCACCGGCAAGGTCGAGCTCGTAGACCTCGGCGGCTGAGCGCTTCTTCAAACAACAATTGCTGTCATCCTGAGCGAACGGGGCCCCAGGCGTTCTCTTCAGCCTGGGGGTGGTGAGTCGAAGGATCTGTAGTTGTTCTTCAATGAACTTCTAACTCATGACCCTAAGTGGCTTTTCATCAAGAAAAGCCACATTGCATGGAGCCGTTATGCCACGTCGATGGATGAACTACTCTGATATTCTATTTAGACGGTAGGTGTCCGGTATCCCCAATGCCCGGACCCTGGAGGAAGTAAGCACGCATGATCGATCTGGCAGGTAAGACGGCTGTCGTCTTCGGGCTGGCCAACAAGCGTTCCATCGCCTGGGGCATCGCCCAAAAACTGCACGAGGCCGGAGCCACTCTGGCCATCTGCTATCAAAATGAACGCATGAAGCTTGAGGCTGAAGGCCTCATCGGCGAGCTCGCCGGCGCTTCGGGCTTCCAGTGTGACCTATCGAATGACAGCGAAGTCGAAGCACTATTTGCAGAGCTTAAACAGAAGTACGGCAAGCTCGACATCGTGGTTCACGCCGTAGCATTCGCCCCTCCCGCGGAGCTGCGTGGCGAGTTTATTAACACTAGCCGCGAGGGCTTCCGCATTGCACTCGATGTGAGCGTGTATTCACTGATCGCCGTCAGCCGTGGCGCCGCTCCGCTGATGACCGAGGGCGGCAGCATTATCACTCTCAGCTTCTATGCCGCCGAAAAGGTTGTCCCCAATTACAACGTGATGGCCGTGGCCAAGGCTGGCCTTGAATCCACGGTTCGCTATCTGGCTTATAACCTTGGGCCGAGAAACATTCGCGTCAATGCCATCTCTGCTGGGCCGATTAAAACTCTCGCGGCCCGTGGCGTCGGCGATCTCAGCGACATGATGAAGTCCCATGCCGACCGGGCGCCGCTGCACCGCAACGTGGACCAGCTTGAGGTTGGCGGCGCGGCCCTCTTTCTGGCCAGCGACCTCTCCAGCGCCGTCACCGGCGAAGTCCTCTACGTCGATTGCGGCTATAACATCATGGGCTTCTGATATGCGCGCCGGAGGCGCAGTGTTTGTTAGCCCCGCGCTTTAGCGTGGGGAAAGCGGTATCCACAAATCTTGTCAGGAGTCCCGTAGGGACGGCGCTAGGACATTATTTATGCAGGAATCAATAGTCCCTGAAAGATGCTTGATTCGTTAACATATTTTTGAGGGCATCACATGCAAGGACGACTCGAACTGATGCTGGGGCCGATGAGAAGCAACAAGACCGCGGAACTGCTGCGCCGCGCCGAGCATTTCATTCTGCCCGGACACCCGCATTGAGTGGATGCTCACGTCTGTCGTGTACTTGTTCTTGTGGCAAATGTGGGAAATCTATCTCAGTCTCATACTCTATTCATGTTTATCTGACGCAAATTCTTTTTCAATATCACGTCGATAGACCCATGCGCTCCATAACAGACCGACATAGACCACGAATACGGGAAGCAGTCCCATTGTCAGCAACAAAAGATAGCGGCCAAACGACTCCCAGTACGTGTGGAGTGGAAATCCAACCAAAAACAGTGTCACGGCTGCACAGCTAAGAAAGAATGCCACGGTCGCGAACAGGGCGTTCTTGCCGCGACGCCGCAGAAAGTCGGCCGCCAGCTTTTTGATCTCAACGATGTCTTTTTCGCTGAGTCGCTCTTCTTCACTCATGTCGTAGATGGAATCCACCGAGATTCTTCTCTCTT
>CAWJDN010000087.1:0-5380 GCA_963840985.1 uncultured Acidobacteriaceae bacterium | reverse complement strand
ACCCGACACGGCGGCAAGGGAAGACGACCGGCGTCGGGCGCCCCTATCACTGACACTTTGCTCTCCACCTCATGTCGGTGATCCTCTTCCCTCAATGGCAATGCGCCTGTAAACCCCGCACGACTGTTTACGATGGCAGTAAGATCTCGTGACAACTGAGGTCTCTAACGTTTTGAATATTGCTCTCCAAATCTTTGGGCCACGGTGCCTGCGGCGGTCAGAGTGGTTTGGATCTACACCCGGGAAACAAAGAAACTTCGGGCGGGCCGCCAGAGGATCAGCTTCAACTTGCAGGCGAGCGGGCGTCTGCGCCAGTATTCGTGGCGGGGTGATCGGTCACAATTTCGTATGACCGTCAAGAGGTGGAATCGTAGCGATGGTGCCGGGTACTCCAGGTAAAGACGCGCACCTGATCGAAGTCGAAGGGCAACCCGGCTGTGTTCGGCGAGAGCACAGTTACGTACTGCGTAACCTCATGGTTGGGCGTTGCGGCACTCTTGTCCACAACCTTATTGAGCACGTAGGCGCCCACATACCGCTGGCCTTCGGCATATGCGGCAATCTCGTTAGGCACATCCACATCCATGCGGCTGGAAAGCATCCATCCGCTGTGGCCCTGATCGTCGCGCACCAGCCACCAGTCCTCCAAAAGCGGCGGCCCGTTATCGGGCTGGCCGGGAAGGTGCGACGCGCCTCCAGAGACAGCCGATTTTGCCGCCGATTTGGAACCGGAACGTTGGCTGGGAGTTTTTGCCGGCGCACCTGGCTTCGGTACCGTCGGACTTGCAGCCGGCCCATTGCCGGGTAAATCCCTGGCAACCGAGGCGCGCTCCAGTAGCTGAACCTTGGAGTTCGCCTCCAACAGATAAAACCGCTCCGCATCCCGGCCGGGCGTCAGATGCAGGTAAATCTCATCGCGCACAACGCCACTGGCCACCACCGGGTCCTGACGGTGCTGAACCTCTAGCTGATCAAATGCCTGGAAGGTCTTCGCGTCGATCACCGCCCGCTCTTCAATCCAGCCAACCTCGTTCTTTTCCGTCAGCACCTTGAGAAAGCGGCGGTTCTGTTCCAGCACTTCCAGTCGCTGGCCATTGGTCACCTCGGCCACGCGGTTGGAGACGGCGGCCACCCGGTCATGCAGATACATCTGCCGCGCTGAAACGTATACCGTGTCGTGCCGTTCGCGGTGGAAGTGGCTGCATCCCGACGAAAACGCAAGAAAACACGCGAGCAGCAGCGCAGTAACGGGAGCCTTCATGCGCCGCGCGCGTAAGACGAGTATGTTGGAAGATTGCGTAAACACAGCCTGTCGCGATCCACTAGAGGATAGCACTTTTACTCAGGCCCCGGCCTTTACCGCCGCCCTCGCCGTCTGAATCAAAGCCGGCAGCACCGCGCCAAATTCGCCTTTCCCCGGCTCGCCGAAGGCAAAATAAAGCTGGCGATAATACTTGTACAAGCTCTCATAGACTTTCTGCGCCGATTTCTCCGGTTCGTAGACCTTGTGCGCCGGGCAGATTTTCTCCTGCGCCTCGCCGATGCTCTTGAACACTCCCGCGGCCAAAAACGCGAAGACCGCCGAGCCGATTCCCGTCACCTTGCTCGCCGGCACCAGCACCGGCCTTCCCAGCACATTCGCGTAAACCTGGTTGAGCACCGCATTGCTCTGCGGAATTCCGCCGCCGTTGATCACGCGCAGCGTAGGTGCGCCGTATTCGCTCATCCGGTCGAGAATCACGCGAGTATGAAACGCCGTTCCCTCGATGGCCGCGAAGAGCTCGTCCTGGGCAGTGTGCTGCAGGTTCCATCCCAGCGTGATTCCGCCCAGATTCGGATTCACCAGCACTGTGCGGTCGCCGTTGTCCCAGGTCATGCGCAGCAGCCCGGTCTGTCCGGCGCTGTAGGCCTCCAGCCCTTTGCTCAGTTCGGCAACGGTGGTATTGGCGCGACTCGCGATGGCGCTGAAGATGTCTCCCGTGGCCGAAAGCCCCGCCTCTACGCCCGTGTACTCCGGATGCACGCTGCCCTGCACCACGCCGCAAACGCCGGGAATCAACTGTGCCGCTTTCACGTACGCGATGATGCACGTCGATGTGCCCACCACGTTCACCACGTCGCCCTCCCTTGCGCCCGCCCCAATGGCGTCCCAGTGCGCGTCGAAGGCGCCTACGGGAATGGGAATGCCCGCGCGCAAACCAAGTTTTTCCGCCCATTGCGGCGTCAGCTTCCCGGCAATTTTGTCCGAGGTCGCGTACTCTCCCTCCATCTTCGCGCGCACGCCCGCCAGCAGCGGATCGACGCCCGCCAGAAATTTTTCCGGAGGCAGTCCGCCCAGGGCGGCGTTCCACATCCACTTGTGGCCCATCGCGCAGACGCTGCGCTTCACCTTTGCCGGGCTGGTAATTCCGCACAGCGTTGCGGCAACCATGTCGCAATGCTCGAAAGCGCTGGCAAAATTCTTGCGCTTCTCTGGATTGTGGCGCAGCCAATGAAGCAGCTTTGCCCACCCCCACTCCGAGGAGTAGACGCCCCCGCACCACTGAATCGCTTCCAGCTTCTCGCGGTGCGCCGCCTCCGTGATTTCAGCGGCTTCTTTTTTTGCGCGGTGATCGCACCACAGGTAGTAGTCGTCCAGCGGGCTCATGTCGGCGGCCACGGGAATCACGCTCGATCCCGTCGTGTCCAGCGCAATAGCCTCCACTTTATCGCCACTGATTCCGGCCTCCTTCAACGCCTGCCGCGTGGCTGCGGCCAGCGCCGTCATATGGTCGCTGTGCGATTGCGTCGCATGCTCCGGGTCCTCGCGCTTGCGATGCAGAGGATACTCGGCGGTAGCCGAACTAATCAATCCGCGCTCGCTGTCAACCAGCGAAACGCGCACGCTCAACGTGCCAAAATCAACTCCAGCTACAATGCTCATCGTTCTCTTCCGTCTCCGCCGCCGCACACGGCCGGCAGCTTTCATTCAAAATTCATTTGTTGGAATCCACAGCCCCGGATTCATCGCGTCTTCGACTGCCCGTAATAGGCATGGCTGCCGTGCTTGCGCAAAAAATGCTTATCGTGCAATTTCTGCGGCAGCGGCTGAGTTTCGCCGTTGATCGACAGCGTGTGGCTGGCCATGCGTGCCACATATTCCAGAATCGCCGCATTGTGCGCCGCCTCGGCCGCGCTCGCTCCCCAGCAGAATGGACCGTGCCCGGCCACCAGCACCGCAGGAATCGCGTCGGGGTCAATCTCCTTAAACCGCCGGCAGATCGCCGTCCCGGTCTCCTGCTCGTATTCGCCGGCAATCGCCGCTTCGCTCAACCGCCCGGTCACCGGCACCGGCCCATGAAAATAATCCGCATGTGTGGTTCCGAAGCAGGGAATCTCCGTCTCCGCTTGCGCCCACGCGGTTGCATACTCCGAGTGCGTATGTGCCACGCCGCCAATCGTCTTGAAGTGTTTGTACAACTCAAGATGCGTGGCCAAATCCGAGGATGGACGCAGCGCTCCGTCCACAATCTTGCCCTCGAGATCGGTGACCACCATCTTCTCTGCCGTCAGCTTTTCGTAGGCCACGCCGCTGGGCTTGATGGCCACCAATCCCTGTTTGCGGTCGATCCCGCTCACATTGCCAAAGGTGTAGAGCACCAGTCCGCGACGAACCAGTTCCAGATTCGCCTCCAGCACTTCTTCTCGCAACGACTGCAACAGCATCTCCGGCTACCCTCCGGTCAGATAAAGCGATCCTCTACTTGAATACCACATCCGCATCCTGCTCCGCGACTCGGCTCCAGCGCAGTCTGCTCTCAGGCTACGGCGCCGCGACGATGGCGATGGAGGTAGCCGAAGCGGTGGAAGTGACTTGCGAGTCCAACTGGCCGGTAACGGAGGCGTCAAAGGTGTAGGCATCGAAGTAGGGGCTGCCTGACGAACCCACCTCAAAGACGTAGGAGCCGGTCGAGTCCACAGCCATGCCAAGTGGTTGTGCACCAGCAGGGACGGTGCTGCCCGCCGTCAGCGTATAACCCGAGGAACTATTTCCCGTAACAGTGAATCCGGTGATGTTGCCTACCCCGTTAGCCACGTAGACATAATCGGGGGTGGTTACGGGAAGGATGAATGTGGGCGCCGACCCTCCGCTTGCTATCCGTGAGCTGGATATCTCAGACAGCGAGGGCAGCGAACTGTAGTTGAAGGCGCGCAGCCCGCCAGTTGAGCCTCCGGAGCCAGCCTCGGTTTCGCCTATATAAAACAGGCGAGGGGTGCTGCTGGGATCTACGGCCACTGAAAGTGCCGAAGCGCCGGAAGTTACCACCCCAATTGTCGTGGCGCTCACGGTGTTCGGCAGGGGGTTACTGGAGTTAAATGGAACCACGATCGTGCCGCCAGTTTCAAGAGCAACGAAAATATAGTTGTTATCCGGCGAAATAACCATTTGACCCTGCGCCAGGGAAGCGCCTGTGACCGTAAAAGATGCCGTTTTAACAGCATTGCCGGTGAAAGTACCGTTAGATGAATAGATAGGGACAGCATTCAGTGTCATCCCGCCGCCGCTGATGACAGGGATAGCTTCTATCAACCATGAATCGGTCGAATCGATCTGGAGCGCATAGGCCGGATCCGATGTGACCTTCACACCTGTCCCCAACGCGCCGTTGGTGATGGGATACGCATATACGCCATAGCTTGAGCTCACACACAGGAATTGGCCGTTGGGAGCCATGGCAACAGCGAAGGCTATACCGTTCACTGTGGGGGAGCTGCCTGAGATGGATTTTAGTGTATTAGAGCTAATGTAGTAGCCGGTAATCGAGCTGCTACTGGTGGTGCTGCTGTTCAGAATATAGAAGTTGCCGCTTGTACTGGGTGTGCTGCTGCAAGTGCCTGACACCACGACAACGCAAACCGTGGTGGTCGCCGCAACACTACCCGAAACGCCGGTTACCGTAACCTGATACCCTCCGGTGGTCGGCGTGGACGAATTGGTCGCGGTCAGCGTGGAGGGCTGTGTCGACGCACTGCTGAAGGTAAGCGAAGTCGGAGAAAGACTGCACGTCGGATAGTTGGAACTGGAGACGCCCGATGGTGCACTGGTCACCGAGCAAGTCAATGCAACCGTCCCGGTAAACGAACTCGTTGGCGTCACGGTAATGATCGATGTTCCGCTGCTGCCCGCGCTAGAGCTCACGGTGATGCTAGTGGGGCTGCTGGAAAGGCTGATGCTGGTGCCGCCGCCCGGTGCCTGCCAGAAATCTCCGCAACCCGCCAGAAGCGTCGCCGCCGCCAATAATCCTGCCCACGTCCCAATCTTCATCGCCGCTCCTCTTGTGTCGTCTTCAGGCTGCGTCATCCACAGGAATCCGATTACAGACTACACCTACACGCGCCC
>CAWJDN010000086.1:0-9017 GCA_963840985.1 uncultured Acidobacteriaceae bacterium | reverse complement strand
TTTTGTTATAGCTTCTTCAACTTCATTCGTGTTGCTCCTCCTTGGGCAGCAATTCCCCACCTAGGCCAATCGCAGTTGCTCCGGCTTGAATAAAGTCAAACGCTGTCAACTGATTCACGCCGCCTGAAGCAATCAGCGGAATTTGCGGAAGCGGCACTTTCAGTGCACGCACATACTTGATGCCTCCTATATGACCTGTAGGGAAGATCTTGATGAGATCTGAACCGGCTTTCCATGCCGCGATAACTTCGGTCGGAGTCAAAGCCCCCGGAAGCACTACGACGTTGACTGTGTTTGCATAGGCAGCCACCTCCGGAACAAATCCGGGACTGGTCAGGAACCTGGCTCCAGCGTCGACGCACAGGCGCGCAGCTTCCTCATCCAAAACCGTGCCGGCGCCCACTGCCATATCTGGATAGCGTTTCGCCAGATCGTCAATCACCTCAAGCGCGCCAGGTGTGGTCATGGTGATCTCGACAACAGGGATCCCTGCCGAGTAGACAGTCTCCGCCGCAAACAGCGCCATCTCCCGCGACGCAACACGAACAGAAGGCAGAATGCCAAACTCCTCGATGCGAGCTCGAACTTCATGTCTTTTCATTGATACGGCCTTTCTGTACCGGTGTCCGAATGTGCGGCGCGATTGGCGCTCTACACAACAGGTATGTTCATCATTGAATCACTTCGTGCCCCACGGCAAGATTCATTTGGCCGGAGGCCGTCATATACGCGCCGATCAACTGAAGATATGCCATTTGAACCACGCGATAGTCGCTCTGCGCATTCAGAAAATCCATCAACGATGCTCCGCCGTGTTGATAGGCAAATGTTACTGTGTCGCGTACATAAACTGATTGATCGAGGTACTGGGCCTTGTATGGCTTGATCAGCGCAATATTACTGCGCACCAACTCGTAGGCATTGTCCACGTCGCTAAAGACCTGCGCCTTAGCGGCTTCGGCTGCGTCCTGGCTTTTGTCGATGTCGATCAGCGTTCGCTTCTTCTCGCCCTGATTGCGGTCGAATATCCGCAGCGGAATGCTCACGCTAAGGCCGAGAGTATCAGGGCCGTTGGGATTATTTGTTGAGGAGTTATGCGTGTACCACGCGCCAAATGTTGGATCGGTGGAACCATTGGAGATTGCAAGTTTGTGATTCGTCTGCGATTGCTGAATTGTCTGGATCGCCGCCCGCAGGTCCGGCCGGTTGTCCAGAGCAATCTGGTGATAATCACTAAGTGGCTGCAAGTCTGGGCCTAGCTCAAAGAGTCCGACCACATCGAACTGATCAACCGGCGTGCGATCGTCGAGCAGCAGAAGAAGTTGTATCTTCTGCTGGCGCAAATTGACGATGGCGGTCTCGATTTCCGACTCGTATTGCACGCGCTGAAGTTCTATCCGGGCAAGGTCGATCTTGGCCAGGTCGCCGGCGTTGAAACGGGCACGGCTAATCTCGATGATTTTGTCGTAATACTCGAGGTCAGCCTTGGCCAGTGCCAGCACCGCCTTGGCCTGGAGTGTTTGCACAAAGGCCGAGCGCAGGCCGAAGATTAGATTGCGTTCCAGGTCAACGTGCTGGGACTGAGTAATCTGCGTACCTTCCTTGGCGCTCTCCAGGCGCAGCTCGCGCTTGCGTTCGCGCTCGTGCAAGTAGCTGAAGTTGGGCTGTTCGGTTGTGCCCTTGAACGGAGCCCATACGCCATTGTGCCGCGCGATCTGCGTACCATCCGCCGACATGGTAAATTGCGGGTTGGGGCGAAGAAAGGCTGTGATCTCCTCGGCCTTCATCTCCTCCACATTGGCAGCATCCGCTTTCAACACCGGATTAACCGCCTCAAACTTAGCCTTCACCTCATCCCAGGTCATCGCCTGCTGCGCGCTTGCGGAACTCGCAAGGAGAACTACGCCCAAGACATAACTGCCAATGATTTGCGTGAAAACATAAATTAGCTTAGACGGCTTCATATGACACCTCCGGTTTCGGGAGCACGTCCCCTTCTCTCGCAACCCAGACATACAGCGTGGGCAAAAGGAAGATGCTCAGCAGAAGATCCGAAAGCAGCCCTCCCACAATAACGATGGCGAATGGGCGCTGCGAGTCGGAGCCAATAGCATGAGACATTGCGGCGGGAAGCAGTCCCAAAGTAGCCACCAACATCGTCATCATTATAGGGCGAAGCCGCAATACAGCGCCCTCGATAGCGGCCCCCTCTGGCGTATAGCCTCGCGCCCGCAGTTGATTGATATATTCAAGCATGATGACACCGGTCTGGACTGAAACTCCGAAGAGCGCCAGGAATCCGACTCCCGAAGATACGCTGAAGAATGTGCCGGTCACCAAGAGGGCGAGCAAGCCTCCGACGCGAGCCATGACCACGTTGGCGAGAATCAGCAGCGCCCATTTGAAGGAACGAAACATGGTGTAGAGAATGATGAAGATCAAAAAGATCGTCAGGGGCACGATAAGGAGCAGCCTTTTTTCTGCTCTCGTTTCGCTATCGTATTCTCCCGACCATTCGAGGTGATAGCCATGCGGTAACTGCACATTCTTGGCGATCTTGTCGATGGCTTCCTTGACCGTAGTGCCCAGATCGCGCTCGCGAACCTCAAAGCGGATGGCCACATAGCGGGAACCGTCTTCCCGGTAAATGTCGTAGGCGTCATCGCGAATCTGGACTTTGGTCACCTGAGCCAGCGAGACGCGCTCTCCCGTGGGAGAGAGCAGTCGAATATTCTGGATAGCCTCCTTGGTATCACGATACTGTTTCTGATAGCGCACGACCACGTTGTAGACTGCTTCTCCCTGCAGGACCTGGCTGACGGGATTACCGCCGACGGCGGTCTGGATGGCATCTTGTATATCGGCCACATTGATGCCGAAGCGCGCAGCCGCCAGACGGTCAACGGTGAGATCGATATTTGGCTGGCCCGTATTGCGTTGAATTCCCAAATCCTTGACCCCGTCAATTTTGCCCATAACTTCTTTGATCTCTTCGCCCTTTTCCTCGAGAACGTCCAGGTCCGGCCCGTAAAGCTTGGCGCACAGTCCGCCTTTCGTGCCGGTCATGGTTTCATCCACGTTGTCCTCAATGGGCTGAGAGAAATTCCAGAAAGCCCCTGGGTGTCTCTCCACTTCGCGATCCATGGCGGCGATCAGCTCCTCTTTATTCTGATGAAAGACGGGCCGCCATTGGTCCTTGGGCTTCAAGTCGATGAAATATTCCGTGTTGCCGAATCCTCCCGTGTCGGTTCCATCGTCGGGAGCTCCGGCTTGCGAAACAACCTTGATGACCTCGGGGAACGAGGCGAAGATATAGCGGTTTTGCTGGGCGAAGCGCGTGCCTTCCGTCTCGCCAACGCTGTTCGCCATCGCGCCGCGCGCCCATATGGCGCCTTCGTCTAAATGGGGCAGAAACTCCGAGCCAATGACTCCGCTGAATGTCAGGAAAAGAGCGACGGCCAACGAGGCCAGGCCAAAGCCAATGGTGATCCATCGATGCTCAATAGCCCACTTAACCCCACCCCTGTAACGGTCCTTCAGGAACTCCATAACCGGGTTGCGCCATTCCCTGACGCCATGCGGGAAGAGCAGTGCAGCAAGCACAGGCACAAGGAAAATGGAGAATACTATGGCGCCGAGTAGTGCGAAGGCAACAGTCCAAGCCATGGGCCGGAACAAACGCCCTTCGACTCGTTGCAACGTGAAGATCGGCAGGTAGGCCGTTATGATGATGGCGATGGCGTAGAAAACCGGCCGTTGGACCTCGTGAGATGCGTCGCGGATCATCTCAACCGGCGTCTTGATGCTCATGGTAATGCGGCCCGCCTCGGGTGAACTGTTCTTGCGGTGACTCAAATGCCGCATGATGTTTTCCACCATGACCACGGCGCCATCCACAATCATTCCGAAATCCAGCGCGCCAAGTGATATCAGGTTTGCGGGGATATGGCTCAGGTTGAGAAAGATAGATGCGAAGAGCAAAGAGAACGGAATGGTGAGCGCAACAATGAAGGCTCCACGAACATTACCGAAAAACAGAAAGAGGATGATCGTAACCAGGATCATTCCCTCGCCGAGGTTGTGCAGCACCGTGTGTAACGTGTAATGAAGCAGATCGCTGCGGTCGAGCATGGGAACGACCTTCACACCCTCGGGCAGGATGTGATTGTTGAGTTCGTCCACCTTCTTGTGAATCGCTTCGAGCGTGGGGCCTTCTTCCGCCCCCTTGCGCATCAGCACGCCGCCCTGGATGACGTCGGGCTCATCTACGATGACGCCGTCCGGACGATGATCGGCTCTGGCCATGTGCCCCAGCCTAATTTTTGGGCCCCAGTCAACGATCGCGATGTCCTTTACGCGAACTGGAGCCCCATGGGCAGTCGTCAGTACAGTATTTTCGATATCCTGCACATTGCGATAAAGTCCGAGTGCGCGGACGTTCAGTTGCTGCGAACCCTCTTCAACGAAGCTACCGCCTGCGTTCACATTGTTGATGGCAAGCTGGTTCTCCACCTGGCTGATGCTCAAGCCGTAGGAGATGAGCCTATTGGGGTCGACGCGCACCTGATATTCGCGCGCGGTGCCGCCGAAGTCGCTCACGTCAACGACGTTCGGAACTTTCCTGAATTCCTTGTACAGAGTCCAGTCTTCGATGCTCCTCAAATTCATCAGATCATACGCTGGATTATTGCTCCGGATGGTGTACCAGTAGATCTGGCCCGTCATGCTCCAATCCGTGCCTATTTGAGGCACCACGCCCGCAGGCATATTTACCTGCGTGAGCCTTTCGAGCACCTTCTGGCGATTCCATTCGTTGACCGATTGGTCGTCGAAGATCAACGTAACGAGGGAAAGACCAAAAATCGATTCCGACCGCACCGTCGTCAGATGCGGAATCCCAAACATCTGAATCTCGACGGGAACCGATACTTGCTGTTCCATTTCTTCGGCGGAACGCCCGGACCACTGACTGATGATGTTCACGTAATTATCGGCGATGTCCGGATAGGCCTCGACGGGCATATTGTGAAACGACACCGCCCCCCAGAGGAGCAATAGCACTCCAACCGCCAGCACCACGTACCGATTATTGAGAGC
This sequence comes from uncultured Acidobacteriaceae bacterium, assembly GCA_963840985.1. Lineage (GTDB taxonomy): Bacteria > Acidobacteriota > Terriglobia > Terriglobales > Acidobacteriaceae > Telmatobacter. The sequence goes on along the minus strand of CAWJDN010000086.1, from coordinate 3,920 downwards.
AAAATCTACAAGCGTGCGTATCATGGCGTCTTCCTCGAGTCCCGGTGTTGAACGTCATTCATTGTCGATTGCATTTTGGAGATTGATCGCATTTGTCACCACCTGCTGGCCAGGCTGCAACCCGGATAAAATCTCCTGCATATTGTTCGGCAACTGTTCGCCACTGATGACCGCTATCCGCTTAAACTTCCCTTGCACAGGAATAAAGACCCAATCACGATCATGCAGATGCACAATCGTGGATGCCGGGACAGCCGTGTAGGTTCGCTTTTCCTTGCTATACAAAGTGGCTGTGGCGAACATGCCCGGCCGCATCATCTGACCAGGGTTGGCCACTTCTATACGGACCTTCGTTGTGCGGATATTCGGATCGAGAATCGAGCCGATGTTGCTGATCGTTCCCTTGAGAACTTTGTCCGGATAGGCGGTCAGCTTGATCTCGGCGGATTGCCCCATGTGCACGTTGGCCATATCGTTTTCGAAGACGTCGCAGACGATCCACACGGTGGTTAGGTCCGAAATAGTGAATGGGTTCGGCGTCGAATAGGCCTGCACGAACGCCGCGTTCGTCACTTCCTGATCGGTGATTACGCCGGAAACCGGGGCGAAGATATCGACAATTCCCTTCGGGTTCTCGGGATCGCTGCCCAGCAGGCGAAGATGCTCGGTCGTGGTATCGAGGGTGGTCTTGGCGTCGTCCTCTGTGTCTTGCGCGACCTCCAGGTCTCCCTGCGCTATGGCTCCGTGCTCGTACAGCAGCTTCGCTCGATCCAATTGCTTGCGCGCAAGCAGTTCATCGGAGATGGCCTTGCGGTAGGCATCGAAGCCTCCCGAAATATCGTCGCTGCGAACACGCAGCAAGATCTGGCCCTTCCTTACTGTGTCGCCGAGGCGAGCGCGGATGTCCACAACGCGGCCGGAGGCAAGCGAAATCACCGGAACAGTTCGCGCGATGTCTGGAAATACAGTGCCGGTCACGAACAATTGCGACGCGGCCTGGTATTCGGTCGCGGTTACGATCGGATACCACTCCGGATGATCGACTGCGAAAAAGGAGATGTCCACTCCGGAAATCACCTTGGCGGGAGGCGGAGCCTCCGCTGCTGCATCCACCTTATCGCTCTTGCAGCCGCTGTTGGCCAGCGATGCGACAAGAACCATCAGAAGAAAACCGAATCCAATAGCTTTGTTTTTCATACGGCTTCTTGCACCTCTTTATTGCGTTTTCTGGCCTTTGGCAGCACCGGAATTGCGAGCAATCCCGGCGCTGCTGTTTGCAAGTTTCTTGATGATTATTCGAGTATTCGTCGATTTGTGTTAGGGCCGCATGAAGAGTTTCACAATGAAACGTAGTGATTGCGGCCCGCTCAGTTAGCGTCTTTGGCCGCATTGACTCATCGCGGCCCCGTTGATTGGTTGACTAGAAACGAACCATGATCGCAACCGTGCTTACAGTCTGGTTGGTGCGCAGATCGGGCCACCAGATGGAATTGAGACCTGCGGGTGTACCTGCGTTTGCACCTGCGCCGCAGAATTGTTCCGCGAGAAACAGACCCTGGGTTCCATAGCCTTGACCGGAGGCAGCACCACTGGCGCAGGCATATTGCGCCGGTGAGCCGTTGTTACCGCCTGGAGGAGTGATGCCGCCGCGGCCGGTCCAGTAAGGCGTGTCGGAGTAGCGGTAGCCAGTCTCCGCGCGGAAGGTGATGTACTGGCTCGGCATGTAATCGAAGGTGATTGTGCCATCATGCATCACAGCTCGATCTCCGCCATTCTCGGTATAGTACGGAGAGCCACTGGTTGCGGTTGCGCCGTTGATAGGCGGAAGAAGAGTCAGGTAACGACCGTGGTTGTTCATCATTCCGCCGCCCAGTGTGATTGCATACCGGTCCTTCTTGAACCAGTAACGGTTGTAGGCCATCCACCCGACAAACTCCTGCTTGGGCCTGCCGCCCTTGGAGTTGTGGCAGTTCACGCCGCCGTTGTAGGTATCGGTGGTGCCCATCAACGGGGAGAGGCCCTTCTGATTCAGCGTGCCATCCGGGGTGGCGAATGAGGCAGGTCCGCCGCCGTATTCGCAACCAAGATCGCCGGTGAAGGTGAAGGCTATCTTGTCCAGGAACTTCTTAGGCTTGTCGTACAACTTGACCTGTGCACTGTCATCGGTATGAATGCGCGAGCGTCCGGGGAAGCCGGCGGAGTCTTCACCAAGGCCATAGTTGTTGAAGACGAAGTCTAGGTACGGTTTGGGGCGCCACAGAATCTGTCCGCCCAACCCCGGCTTGCCGTTGTAACGGGCATACGACTGCCAGCCGTTGATGAACCATGGCTCGATTTTCAACTTGGCAGTGGGGAACCACTGGACACGAACGCCGTTGAAGAACCAAGGCGTGTTTGAGGAAACGAACGAGGGCTGATAGGTCCAGTTGTCGGCGTTGTAATAGCTGAACAAGCCGATGTAAGAGACGAAGATGCCGCCGTCCAGGTTGAGGCCGTGGTTTACATTCCAGTGATATCCGCCCCATGCCTCAGAGACGTACTTGTAGGCGTCGGCAAGATCCCACTGGCCGCGGTTGGGGCTGGAGTCGTTGCGCGGTGTGGTAGTGGCGAACATTCCATACATGGTTAGAAATCTTCCGCGGACATTGTCGATGCGAATGTCGCCGCCGAAGCTCAACTGCTCGACCTGAACCTCATCGGAGCGGAAGGTCTCCGTCGATCCACCCAGGCTGTCGTCTTTGGGGTGGTTATAGTCGAGGGTGTAATTAATGTCGGCCCGAAACTCCGGCGTGAAGTACTTGGTAGTCATCGGGAAGTCCACCACGCGCCCGTTGCTGTTGAGCCATGTCCAGTCACCGGGGAACGGCGCTTCTTTGGTAGTGACTTCCGCTCTCATTTCGGGTGGCGCGGGAGCCGTCGCTGGGGCAGGCGCTGCCGCGGCTTGGCCTGTGGCCGCAGGAGTGCTCGGAGTACCGCTCTCAGCAGTCTTCTCTGCCGCGCGTAGCGCATTGGCATCACGGACTGCCTTCAGTTCAGATTCAAGTTGCTCGATCCGCGCCTTCATCTCCGTGAGTTCTTTGATGATTGCTTCGCTGTCGGTCGGCGCGGCGGCGGCAGCGGAAGGATTCGATGCAGCGTTCGCGCTCGGCGGCGTTGTGGCGTTGTCTGACGTTGTGCTTTGGGCCTTACACACGAGCTGCACGCTGAGACCGCAGATTGCAGCTCCCAATAAGATGACCATCCTGAAATTGTTCTTCATAGGTGTCTGTTCTCCACGACGCCAAGCGTCGCCAGGTTATGTAGCAGTTGTTCTCACCGAGGAAGGACTAGTTTTCTGATATCGTTCCTCACTTTACTAATATGCAAAGCGACATAAAGGAGCCGCAAAGGAAATGCAGTGTTTTTGAAAAGGCTTTAGTAGCATTGCGCCTTTAGGTATGTGTATCCCTTGGCCACTTACATACACTATGGCTTCGAGAAGGGGGCGACTTACATAGACATTAGCGTCGTGGCCGTAAAGAATCCGTATGTGTGTTGAAGATAGTTATAAACAAGGTGTGAGATTTTCATAATGAAGACATAAATATCTACACTTACAGTTGTGACTTAGCCTGCTTTATTCGGATCTGCCGATTTCAGAATGGATGGACCTTGTACTCGCTGCGCAGTTCGCTGTAATTATCTAGAGTACGCGTCATAAATTCCTCCGGAGGGTGATCCAGAAGCAAGCGAGGTAGAAGAAGGCATGGTAAAGGAGAGCAGATGCTCATGACGAACCAGAAAGCAGCGAAACTTTCTGAACCGGGCAGTGGCTCTTTCTATAATCCATCGACGTCTGTAGCAGAGGAGCTCGAGTCTATCTTTATAGCGCCGTCGCTTATTGTTCTTTCTTTACTCCGCAATAAATTAAATGCCTCGTT
>CAWJDN010000085.1:0-7286 GCA_963840985.1 uncultured Acidobacteriaceae bacterium | reverse complement strand
CTCGAAGATCTTGTCGCTGCTGTAGTCGGCAATGTAGATATTGCCTGCCGCATCAGAGGAGACACCGCGCGGTTTGCTGAGAGCAGCTGTCGTAGGCGTGCAGCCGGCGCCCTTGGCCGATGTAGACGCCGGAGGAGTGCAGGTGGAACCGCCGCCAGCGAAGGTGGTGATGACGCCGTTAGGCGTAATGCGCCGCACCCGTGTGGCGCTGATGTCGGATAGATAGATATTGCCGAATGGATCGGCGGTAACGGCGCGCATATCGTCGCCGGAAGTAAAAGCAATCGCGGCAGCCTGGCAGCCGTCACCATATTTATTGGTGGCGCCAGTGCAGGTCATATTGCCGCTGCTGGGCACTGCAGCTCCGCCGCCGGCGATGGTGGTCATGGTGTAGGGCAGCGCGATTGGGATGCTGGGCAACTGCACAATGTTCGTCACGGGTGTGACGGTGACGGGAACGCCCGCGGAAGCTGAGGACCCATAGCTGCCGCCGCCTGCATAGCTGGCAAAGAGATAGTAACTGCCGACCGGCAGAGAGTTGAGGTAGTACGTAGTCACTCCGTTGCTCAAGGTAGCGGTGCCGAGCGTGGTCTGTGCGCCTAAGAGGGTAGTGGAATACGCGAAGGTGACGGGCGCTGCCGTCGGAGTACCAGCCACGGAAGTGACCGTAGCCGTCAGAATAAAGGGATTGCCCTGCGCAGCGCTGGCGGAGTTAGCCGTCAGAGAGGTCTGCGTGGGTGCCACTCCAACAGTAAGCGAAGCTGCGGACGAAGTGGAACCGGCATTCACCAAGTCACCGCTATAAACGGCGGTAATGTTATAGGCGATAGTGTCGTAAGGCAGGTTGATGCTGGCCGAAGCCGTGCTCGTCGTGCTCGACGAGGAGGTCAGCGCTGCAGTGGTATAAGTGTAGCTTCCGGTAAGGCCGCCCCCGCTGACAACAAACTGCACTGTGCCGGTGGGATTGGTGCCGGTGACGGTGGCCGTTGCGGTCACAGCCGTGCCGTAGCTGGAAGTGACGGAGGTGCTGACGGGCAATCCTAACGACGTGCTGGTGACGATCAGGCTGCCGGTGTTGACGGTGATGACATAGGGCGCCGTCGTCGAATAAGGTGACGCGCCAGTGTAATTGCTGTCGCCCGAGTAGGTAGCGGTGAAGGTGTGCGTTCCCGCGGTCAGACCGTTCAGCGGAACAAAGAACGTGTCGGTAGTTCCCGACAGCGGTGCCGTGTACGTGTTGCTGGTGAGTGCGTCGGTCAGCATGACCGTTCCTGTAGGATAAGCAGCGCCACCCACGGTCGGAGTCAGAATCACCACTGCCGTCGCGTTCTGGCCCTGGGTTATGGTCTGTGGCAAGCCTGTTGGACCGGTCAACTCTGGCGCAATGTAGGTAAAGCTGCAAGAGAGCGGATTCAGGCTGCTCGCCGTGATGTTATTGGTTACCGTGTCGTTGTTAGCTGGGACGCTGACCAACGACTGATATGCGTTGATGAAGTTAATAGAAACATCGCCTGGGCCATAGGTAAGGGCTGCATATTGGCCGGTACCGCCGCTATAGTTACCATTACCCCAAACAGCGGCAGATTCAACAGGAGTCGTCGAATTGACCAGGTTGGAGAACGCAGACGGAAAGGTCACGTTATCGAGCGTTACATAAAGAGGATTGATAACGGGGCTGCCGTTGTTGGTGTTGTACTCGCCCGTCATCTCCACTGTTCCCGTGCTGGAAGCATCGTTCATGAAGACGATGTTCTGCATCAAAATGTTCTTGTAGTTCGGGAAGTACTGGGTCGAATCGCCGCTGCTGTAGTAAGGCGTGAACTGAATGTCGATCTTGTGATCCAGCAAGCATTCGTTCGAGTACTGAATGCCGGTGACCAGGCCGCCGCGGTCGTTGGCGGATTTAATGCGGATGCCAGTCGAGTTACTGTCGGCCGTTCCAGTAATTGACGCGCTTCCGACATTGGCGAATCCGTTGCCGACAGCTATATTGCCATCCCAAAGCACATTGCTGATTCCCGCGCCGGTGTAACTGCCGAATGACTGGCCATGGCCGGCGAAGAAGTGGTTGTTGGTGACGGAGATATTAGAGGCCGGAGCCGTGCCGGCAGCGCCGACGGCGACGTCATCGTCACCATCGGAGATCCACGACCGGGTGATGGTAACGTTAGTCGTATTTCCAGGATCGATGCCGTCGGTATTGCGCGAGGTAGTAGGCGTCACGATCTTGATGTCCCAGGCGGTAAAGTTGCTGACCGCGCCGCCCGTCGCAACATGGAACAGAGGCGCATTGCGTAGCGTGATCTTGTAGAGCGTGATGTTGCTGGAACCGGATTCCATCTGAATCCAGCGCGGATTTTGCTGACTGTTCGGACTGGCGTAGGCCGCCGACAGTCCCCACCAGCTATATCCCTGATAGGGAGGAATTGCGTTGATCAGCGGGTCGCCGCCGCGACCGTCCAGCTTGCCGTAACCCATGATGCCGACATTTGTCGAGGTGCCGGGAATGTCGATCAAAGGCTTGCAGGAGCTGCTTGCGCTGGCTTGAGCGATCGTTCCGCAGGTGGGCGTGCCGGCGACCATGTCGTAATCCTGCGCGTTGCGCGAGAAGAACAGCACAACGCCGGGATCGACCAGCAGCGTGACATTGGAGGGCATGGAGAGCGGTCCGCTGAGGAACGCGTTGTAGGCTCCGGTGCTGTCAATCGAAAGTTCAACCGCCTGGCCGGGAAAGTTGGTCGAGCAGTAATTGAGAGCGGTCTGAATGCGCGCGCCATCCGGATTGGAATTCGTTGCGTCCACTGAGGTGGGAATGTCGTCATTGACCTTGGTGATCGCCGCGGTCAACTGCTGGCAAACTGTCGGGAATACCGGCTCGGTGACAACGCGGCTGTCGCCTGTGGCCACGGGAGAAGCTTGCGAGGTTCCGGTCACATAGAGATAGCCGCCAGTGAAAGCAAAGGTGTAGTTGCTGGCCGCCAGCGTGCCTGTCGTAATCGTAATCGGAAATTCGCCAATGACAGCGGTACTGGTTGCCGTGGTGGTTATTGTGGGCGCTCCACTCAGCACGGCGGAGGTATCCGAATTCACATAGCCTGTGACGGTGTATCCGAAGGTGGGCATAACGCCGCCCACCGTAACACTGGCGTTGTTGGCCGTCACGTGCAGGAGGGCTTGGCTCACGGTAAAGGACACACCGCCGGAGGAGCTGCTGCCGAAGGTTTCATTCCCGTCCAGACTGGTGCCGCCTGCGTAGCTGGCGGTCATGGCCTGCGTGCCCGCGGCTACATTGGTCAGCGAGAAGCTGCACGTATTGGAACTTCCATTTAGTGAGCAACTGCCCAGCGCCGTCAAGCCTGAGTAGAGAGTCACGGTGCCAACAGCATAATCGCTGCCCGATGCCGGCGTTACGGTCGCCGTGCCGGTAATCATGCCGCCATAGGTGCTGCTGGTGTTGTTGATGGAAAGCGAGGTAGTAGTGTTGACCAGCGTCGCCACAACCGTAATGGCATAGGGAGTCGCGGTGATGCTGGCGGCAAAGTTCGAGTCGCCACCATAAACCATGGTGATGTAGTGCATGCCCTGGCCCAGTGATGTCGTGGTCAGATAGGCCTCGCCGCTGGCATCGAGTGTGCCCGAAGCAAGCTGCGTGCAATTACCACCAACTGATGAGCAGGCAACATTGGTATTCAGATTGTCGTAGAAGGCATAGCTGCCCGTGGGAACGACACCAGCGCCGGGAGTCTGCGGGCGGCCCAGAATAGTCACGCTGTTGCCGTACCCGATTGAGCCCACGCTGGCGGTGGGAGCAAAGGAGTTCACCGCGTTCGCGATCGCGGTCAACGGGTTCCAGGTGGTCGGCATACCGCTATAACCACCCGTCGTCGAAACGGTAGTGGAAAGGAAGTTCAGAGGATAGTACGGCGTCGCCTGCGCCGCTGTTAGTTGCAGCGCACTCGATTCACGCGCGGCAGCCGGTGTGCTGCTCGAGGTGACTCCATAGCCTATGTTGCCGCCGCTGGGAACGACTCCGCCGGCCCCGGTCGTGGGATAGAACAAGATCGAAGGATACGGCGCGGTTCCCACCGCCGGATCGGTGTAGGCCTGCGTATTGTACTCGGCATAGGTCGAGGTGGACAGATATTCCGACGCGCCGTCCCATCCTATCCAGCCGGCCGGGTTTACTTGATCCACTAGGGAGTTGAGCAAAACAAAAGTGGAATAGACTCCATACGGACGCCCATAGTAAAGCTTGGTCATGGCGCCGCCGTTGGCTGTCGAAGTCTGCGACATCAGCGTGCAGACATTGCAGATGTAGCCGCTCATGTAATCGTTGCCGCTGCCGGTTTGGGCCCTCTTGTTCTGCGCCTCAATAGTCTCCGTGCCCGTCGCGGTGAGACCGTGCCAGGTGGTAAAGATATTAGTGTGATCCATGACCAGCGCCGCATCGCCGTAGATGTAATCAACATCGCCGGTAATCAATCCCTGCCAGATGTATTGGCGGGCCGGAACGTAGGTGCTGCCAGCGGTTCCCTGGTAGCCGGCATAGAGCGTGTCTTGCTGGCTGGTCAGGTTGACGTTGTTCAGAATCGCCTGATCGGCATTCATAAACAGCGCCTGCGCCTGCGAACCGCAGGACATGTTGTTGTTGTAAAGATACTGAAGCGTATAGGGCGTACTGCCGGAGAAGTTGCACGTTCCGCCATTGCCGCTTGCCGTGGTGGTGGAAGTCGTTACCGGATCGGTGTCGTAGGTGTTCTGAATGGTCAGATATTCGGCGTAGAAACCAGCAGGCGAGTACGTGCCGCCGACATTTGTCGTTCCCATATATCCGTTCTTGCTGACATCCAGGACCGCCGATCCCTCATCGCCACCTTTGCCCGCGGGACCGGGTCCGAAGGCCGTCCCCGAGCTTTGAGGATAAGAACCCACGGTAAAGTTGCCGTTTGCGGCGGTGAGAAGCACATTGGCCGGATTGCCGCCCAAGCCGCGCAAATAGACATTGGGATAGGTGATGGCATTTTGGCCGGTATAGGTTCCCGGCTTCAGGTAAAGTGTTCCGCCGGTTAACGGCAGAGAGGTCAACGCTGCCGAGAGGCTGGTGAAGTTGCCGCTGCCGTCCGAGGCCACCACGTTCGTGGAGGCGCCCACCGCGGCCGTGGTCGAGGCCTGGGTCACCGAATAGCCGGTAACCGTGATCGGGGTTGAAGAAATATAGTCGGTTAGGTCATTTGGAACGAAGGTCACGCTCAGCGTATACGTACCGAGAGGCAGATAGGTAGAAGCGTCGATTGTGGTATTCGAATATTGCGTGCAGTTGCCGCTGCCGCTTGTACACGTCGCCGTGTAGACGAAGTTTCCGGCGACACTGGGCGTCGCTGTGGCGTTCAGCACGCTGGCGCCGATAGCCGCGCTGACCTGCTGCGTGGTCACGCTGGGCGTCCAACCGCTCACCGCGGTACTTACCTGACCAATGGTAAAGCTGGTTCCGCTGCTCGTGGAACTAGGGTTGAAGGTCGCGTCGCCGACATACGTGGCGTTGATGTTATAAGTGCCGGCGGCCAGCCCTGACACATTTACCGTGGCGGAGCTGCTGGTTGTGCTTCCAATCTCCGAGAGCGCGCTGGAGGTAAAGGTGGCGTAGGCAGAGCCATACGCGCACACTGTGCTTCCCTGACACACCCATACGTGTGGCGTTCCGGTGGGCCAATTCGTGCCGGGATATCCTGAGCTTGACGACGGAGCCAAGGTCACCGTAAAGGTTGCTTCCGTTCCGCTGGGTGCATAGCTCGGCGAGGCAGGCGTCGGGCCGGCAATCGTCGTGGTCGTGGCGTAGGTTGGCGCCACGACTGAGCCTTCCAGCGTCAAACTGCCTATCGTAGACGTCGCTGGCGTGAAGGTGAGTGAATAATTCGTTAATGGACCGCCTGCCATGGTGACGGAGAGCGCACAAGATTCGCCTGCCGATAAAGCCTCGATCTCGCTGTCGGTACCGGTGCCACCGCAGCCACTGAATGAGAAATTATTGGCGGGTGCGCCCGAGCCCGTGGTCAACTGATTGCCCGCGTTGGTGATCGTGCCGTTGCAAGCTGCCGACCCGGCTACAGCCTCCGTGCCGAAGTTGCACGTAAGGTTGTTGCGCACAATCTGCGTGATGCTGGTGTTGCTCGCATCGGCGCTATAGATGTTGCCCTCGCCATCCACCGCGATGCCGACAGGGGTGCTCAGTGAGGAATAAATTTCGTTATAAGTACCCGAAGGGTTGACCGGCATCATATAGATGTAAGGACTGCTCTGCACGTAGAGGTTGCCTCCGGCATCCACGGCCAAGGCATTCGCGTAAAACCCGAAAACAGTCCCCGACTGTAAATATGTGACAGCCGAAGTCGGATAAAACTCGTAAATCTCTCCCATCCCCCAATCCGAGACAAAGACATTGCCGGAGAGGTCCACCGCCAGCGAGACTGGATTCTTAATGCCGCTGGCGACCGTCACCTGATTCTGATAGCTCTGCGAAAGCGGCGACCAGGAGAGCCGGTAAACAGAAGAACCGCTCGCTTGATAATCCGCTACATAAAGATTGCCAAACTGATCCGTGGCTATCGCCTGCGGAGTGGCCGAGCCGCTGCTGGGCGTATAAAAAACCGAAGTCAATGAGTAGGTCGCAGGAGCGCCCGCGGCAGTCACCTGGAGTTCGGTGATCGTCGAGGTGGCGCTGTTCACGGCAAAGATGTTGCCGGTCGGGTCCACGGCGATCTGGCTGGGCGTCTCCGGCAACAAAGTAGTCGGAGTAGTCACCGAATACGTGGTCCCGTTGATCGACTCCTGAATGCTTGTGCCGCTGGCCTCATAGACATTGCCCGCTCCATCCACGGCCACCGCTGCCGGTATAAATCCGCTAATGAACGCATTCGTGGCGGGTGCGATGGGCGAGCCGCCCAATGTTGCGCTGTCCACAACCATCACCGAGCCGGTCTCCGTTTGGTTCAGATTGATGGTCGCGGAGGGGTTTGTCCAGCTTCCAGTCGGCAAAGTCACTGTCAGCGCCGCCGACCGCTGACCGACAGAGGTAGGCACAGTGGTCACCGACACGGTGCAGTCGACGGTATTATCGCCATTCTGAGAACACGACGGCGCAGTGGGGTTTGTGCCCACCGACTGGGCAATATCCGCACTAAAGGTCACCGTCGCGGTCGCTCCGGTTACGGTTCCGGGTGCCGACTCCGGCAGATGAAGCTGGAAGGTCTGGGTCTGCGAGGCATAGCTGTTGTTGTAAGTCTGCGGAG
>CAWJDN010000084.1:0-8698 GCA_963840985.1 uncultured Acidobacteriaceae bacterium | reverse complement strand
TCCAAGCGCGGGATTTGACTGATTTCTCACTACCAGCCCATCTGGCGCATGCGGTCGTCAATGACCGCGCCGTAGTTCGTCATCCGCTCCGGCCGGCGTTTTAGCGGCGCGGGCCAATCACCGCCAACCGCACTGCCTGGCCACGGCCAACTTTCCTTTTCTGCTTCGGTTCGTTACGTATTGCTTGCCACGCCTCCGCGTCCACGGCGTCCGCGAGCAGAGCGATCAGGGCGCTGCTGAGTTGGGGCTCCGGCGACGGTAGGCTCTTCCTCGTCCTCATCGTCGAAACCTTCTTCGCCTCCATTTTTTTCGTCGAAGTTCAGCTGGATGCGGTGGTCGAGGTGGGCTTCCTGGAGCATCTCGCCCAGGTCGCCGGAGCGCAGGTGTGTAGGCAGCGTCTCCTCTTCAAAGTCTTCCAGGTCATGATCTTCGGCTTTGCCGTGGCGAGTATGACGGGGAGCTTCGAATTCTTCTTCCTCGATGGTTTCCTCCTCAATGAGGCCTTTGCCGGGGGCATAAGTCGAAGCTGAAATAGTTTTGGTCTTCTTGGCGGCTTTATCGTCGGGCTTCTTTTTGCCAAAGCCAAAGAGACGGAATTCCGCAGGAGGTAGCGGGTCTACGTCGTGAGAGGCGGAGGCGTCGTCTTCCGGCTCAACACCCCACGGACTAAGACCTGTCCGCGGGGACCCTGGCTCAGGCGCATCCGGATCAAGCGCGGATTCAGAGGTCTCCTCGAACTCATCCTCTTCGAGGGGTTCTTCTTCGACCAGGTAATCTTCCGCGGCTTCAGAGGCAAGTAGTTCATTTGCGGAGGCAGATTCGGTTCGCGGGGCAGGTTCCGTGCCAGGCTCGGAGGTCTCCTCTACGAAATCCTGTTCTTCAATGGCATCGGGAGCGGAGCTGCCGGGAGCGGGCTCATTGGCAGAAACGTTTCTCACATCGGTTGTTGCTTCCGAAGCAGGTTCGTCCTTGTGCTTGCGATGTTTTGAGAGCGATTCTCCGGGCAAAACACCACTACCGTCCCAAACGATGGGCGATTCGATCATCGTAGTGGGCTTGAAGCTGCTCTCCGGTCGGACGGGCAGGGCGACGCGCCTGGTCGCATTTTCTTGCGTAGCGCCTTCTGACGAAGCGCCGCCGTACTTGGAGAGCGATTCTCCGGGCAACACAATGGGGGTTGAGGCGAAAGCAGAAGCTCCACGCCTTGGCGGAGTAGGCCTGTCCCCGGCGCCGGCATGAATCTGCGGGGCAACCTCGGGTTCGTTTTCCGCAATCTCTTCGTTGCCGGCTGCGAGAGTTTCACCTCTCTCCGGCTGGTCCTGAGTCGAGTCTGCCGCGCCACGGCCACCACGGCGACGGCGGCGTCCGCGCCAGCGCTTGGCGCCGGGAGAGCCGGAATCCTCTTCGCCTTCATCCGGTCGCTCTGAGAGGGACAAAGAGCCTGAGTCGGGCAAAGGAGCGGGCTCGGTTTCCGGCAAGGCCTCAACTGTCAAATGGCGATCCCGGGCCGGGCGATCCTGTCTCGGTTCTTGGCGCGTTTCCTGCTTCTGTTCAGGTTTTTGTCCGGGACGAGTGCCGCGCTCCTGCGGAACGGGTTCCTTGCCGCCGGTGTGCCGGACCTCGCGGGGAGGCTTATTGCCACCGCTGACGGCGGCTTTTTCCAGCTCGTCGGTCTCTTCCTGGTCTTCGAGTTCCAGAAAGTCGGTTACATAAAGGAAGGCGTCGCGCTCCAGGCCCACATCCACAAAGGCAGACTGCATGCCGGGCAGGACGCGTGTGACGCGACCGTTGTAAATGGAGCCAGCCAGCGTGTATTCGTTTTCGCGTTCGTAGTAGATTTCCGCAAGCTGATCGTCTTCAAGAATTGCAAGCCGCGTCTCATGCGGCGTACTGGAGATACAAATTTCTTTTGCCATCGTACCTTTCCGCCCGGCGGCGTCAGCCTGCCGGGACTCGCGGCAAGGCGGGATGGAGAAGCACGTGACCGGAAGGGGAAGGGATGTGCGAGTGGGGAAATCCGTGAATCGCTGACGTGCCGACTATCGGGCCAAGGCCGGCCCTGAAGGGCGGCGAAACCTGGCTAAATATCCGGCGAACAATCAGTACAAGCTTTACGATACGGTAACCCGATTGCAGAGAGTTTGTGGCCAACCTTACCGGGGTCCCCGGCGACAGGTCTTCGTCGCTGGGGTGGAAGCTTGCCGATAATCCCGGCGGGGCCGTTCCACTGCTGACGAATGAACAAGCACAACGCACTATGGGGCGGGGTAAAAAGCTACCGAATGCCTCCGAATGCCTGGTGCAACTTGTACGCCGCGAACGGATTTCCCGTCTCTGCGTGCTCATGAACCCTTATCCTGCCGGGCGCGCGATCCTTCCGGACCTGGCCGGCGAAAAAACCTGAAAAAACTTCTCTTGTGGGCCGGAGTATTCCGGGGGGACACAAGAGGTAAAGCTGCAAATCCGTCAGTTTACGAACCTGCGCATGCGGACATTCATAGCCACGCCCAGCGCCAGGAAGGTAAACAAGACCGAAGATCCGCCGTAACTCATTAACGGCAAAGGGATTCCGGTGACGGGCATAAACCCGATGACCATGCCGATGTTGACCGCAATCTGGAAGGTCAACACTGCCACTACTCCCATGATAATCATGGAACCAGCCAGGTCGGCGGCTGTTTGAGCGTTCTGAATCAAACGCATCAATATGAAAAAGTATAGCAGCAGGACGAAGAGCGCGCCGACGAATCCGTGTTCCTCGCCAAAAGCGGCAAAGATGAAGTCGGCATGGGGAATGGGCAGGAAGTCGCCCTGGGTCTGGGTTCCCTTGGCCATGCCTTTGCCCCAAACGCCGCCGGAACCGACGGCAATGAGCGACTGGCGGAGCTGGTAGCCGGTGCCCTTGGGGTCGCTGTCTGGATTGATGAAACTGGTAAGGCGGGCTTTCTGGTAGGGCTTGAGCACCCTGCCGCTGCTCCATGCGCCGACGGCGAGCACTGCCCCACAAACCACGAGAATCACCGACTGGCGGATATTGATGCCGCCAAGAAACAGGCCGACAATCAGAATTGGCACATAGGTGAGTGCGGTTCCCAGGTCGGGCTGGATCAGCACCAGAATCAAGGGAACGCCGACCAGTAAGAAGGCCTTGATGATGTCAAACCCGGTCAGCCGTCTCCCACCCAGATTTGCAAAGTATCGTGCCACGGCCAGAATCAGAATCAGCTTGACCCACTCGGATGGCTGGAAATGAAAGGGGCCAAGTCTGATCCAACGGCGTGCGTGCAGCACCGTAACCCCCACTAGCTTGACCACCACCAGTGATGCCAGACCGAAGCCGTACGCCCAGGGAGCCCAGTCCAGCAGTCGATGATAGTCGATTTTGGAGAAGAGGAACATGGCCGCCAGACCGCCGGCGATCCATAAAAGTTGCTTGATATGAAATGCGCCGTACCAGTGGCTTTGCAATGTAGCCGAGAATTTTGTGTGCAGCGTGGCGGAGTAAACCTCGAAGACGGAAATGGCACAAAGCAGGAGCACCATGCCCAGCAGCGGCCAGTCAAAGTCACGAAAGCTGAGGAAGCGGCGCATCAGGGCTGGCCTTCCTTGAAGCGCAAGGGAGAGGAGAGCAGCCAGGCCGGCCAGGGAAACAACGTGCTGGCTACGTTCCTGGCAGGGGTCAGCGGAACGGGAGATAGAGGGAAATGTCCGCCGTGGAGTTGAGCGGATTGAGTGACGCCAGCATGGCGCGACTTTTGGCCGGCAGACACAGACTCGGACCATACCGCGCCCATCTCGACCGGCGAGGATTTGCCGGCCAGCGCCTGCGCGTTCTGATCCTGGATTCGCTTTTTGTTGACGTAGACGGTGGCCACCTGGGAGGCGAGTTTGGCCGCGTAGGATCCCCAGTCACCGTGCTCCCAGAGGACGGCAACGACAAACTCCGGATTTCTGCGGGGAATGACGCCGACGAACCATCCGTTGGGCAGGAATTCCTTTGATCCCTTTACTCCGCCCAGCAGCTTGATGGCCGCGTGGCTGGCGACCTGGGCGGTGCCGGTCTTGCCGGCGAAATCAACTCCCTCCAGGTGGGAGGCGGCGGCCGTTCCGCCCATGGCCGGATCAGTGGCCCCGGCCATACCTTCGGTGATGGTCATCCAGTTCTCCGGATCAAGGTCGATGGTGGTGTCTCCGGAACCGGGGAAGGTGTCCTTGAGCGCTTGGCGGAATTGGGCTGGGAGCTGAGCAGTGTCCACCGCGTGGGGGCGGACAAAACGGCCGCCAGATGCAATGCCGCCGATCATACGAGCCAACTGGAGAGGCGTCACTGTGACTGGCCCCTGCCCGATGCCCACCGAAATAGTTTCTCCGGCAAACCATTTCTCGTGGTAGTTTTTCAGCTTCCAATCCGAGGAGGGGACGATGCCCGTAGCCTCGTTGGGCAGATCGACGCCGGTACGCTGGCCCAGGCCGGCGCTTTTAGCGTAGCGGGCGATGGTGTCAATGCCCAGCTTGTCGGCCAGGGTGTAATAAAAGGTGTCGCAGGACCAGGGAATGGCGTGTTCGATGTCCACCATGCCATGGTGACGGTCGCAGGCGTGAAACTGGCCGTAGAAGAAGGCTCCGCCCTGGCAATTCACGTGCATATTCTCCGCCACGCCCTCCTGTAGCCCGGCGACGGACATGAGGATCTTGAAGGTCGAACCGGGAGCCAATTGCGCCTGGATTGCCTTATTCATCAGCGGGTTATTGGGGTCGCTGATGAGCTTATTCCAGTCCACGCGACTAATGTGCACGGAAAATGCGTTGGAGTCATAGCTGGGGTGGGAGACCATGGCGAGAATCTCGCCGTTGCGGGGGTCCATGGCCACGACGGCGCCGCTGCGATCGCCCAAGGCAATCTCGGCGGCGCGCTGAATGTCGATGTCGATGGTCAGCTTGAGATCCTGTCCGGGTTTGGCGTGCTGAGTTCTGAGGTAGCCCACTTCGCGGCCATGGCTGTCCACGATGACATCGCGGGAACCGTCCTCGCCTCTCAGTAGTTGGTCGTAGGTCTGCTCGACGCCGGCTTTGCCCACAATGTCGCCGGGCTCGTAGGCCGCATAGCGCGTATCGTTGAGCATTTCCTCGCTGACCTCGCCCACGTAGCCGATGAGGTGGGCGGCAAAACCATCGCGGGGATAGAGCCGCCGCTCCACGTCAATGGTCTCCAGCTCTGGCAGTTCATTGCGGTGCGCCTCGATGAAGGCCTGCTCGTCCGCGGAAATGTCCTGCTTGATGGGAATCGGCTCGTAGATTGGCCGAGCGCGATAGCGGCGCAGCGTGGCGCGCAACTGCTCCACGTCCAGATTCAGGCCGCGGGCGATCAGGGGCAGGTCGCCGTCCACGCTGCGATTCTGTTCGCGAACCAGGAAGCAGGAGACCGAAGGGTAGTTGTCCACCATCAGACGGTTCTCGCGGTCGAAGAGCTTGCCCCGGCCGGCCATCACGGGAACCTTGCGGATGCGGTTCTGCTCTGCGAGCTGGCGGAAACTCTCCGCACCCAGCACTTGCAGCCGCCACAGCCCGGCGGCCAGGGCAAGCATGATCAGTAGAATGCCATACTGCAGCACCACCAGCTTGAGGGTGGGAAGCTTTTCGCCACGGGTTGTGCCACCGTGATACATTCTGTCTACGCCTCAGGTCTTCCTTATTCCAAGTTCCGTACTCTTTCAAATTCAATCTCTGATCTGCGTCCAGTCGAGCAGCGGATACACGATCATGGCGGCCACCGAGGTTCCCACGGCTTTCATCAACTCCTCCAGACCTCTCCACTCCTGGTCTATCCCCAGCAGGACGCGATAGATGATGACGTAAATGACGCCTGAGAGGAGGGAAAGCAGAAAGGTCAGCATCATGCGGATGATGAAATTGTCCACGTCGATGCGGATTCCGACCGAGCCGGCCAGAAAGCCGGCCACCGTCTTGGCGATGCCGTTGGCGCCAATGGCGTGATGGGTGAGCGCATCCTCGAAGATGCCCATCCCGGCACCCATCATCGTTCCCTGGATTGGGTCGCGCCGCGCCAGGGCAAAATAGATGGTGATCACCAACGGCAGGTCAAACCAGGTATAGCCGTGCAACAAACGCGGCAGCCAGGCCTGGAGCACCAGGGCTGACAGGGGCGCCAAAGCATAGACCAGGAAGGGATAGCTGCGGACCCCTAGATCGCCGCGATAGTTTTCGCCCAGGACTCTCATGGCTATGGATTCCTTCCTGGAGGTGGCGGAGTAGAGGTTTCCTCTTCCTGCGGCGGCTGAGGCTTGGCTCCCGGTGTATAGCGGTCCGGACGAAGCGGATGGAGCAGTTTTGGAGCGGCAGGTGTGGTTGCCTCCGGATGCGCAGCCTGATCCTGTCTGGGCGTTAGGTTGCCCGGTGCCGGCGCATTGGGATCGGCGAGTCCCGGCAGCCGTTCAGCCATAACCTGCGATGCTTTCTGCTGTTCCCTGATAGCCGCGACTTGCGCTCCTTTAAGCACTTCGCTAGTGGCCATGTCCTGTTGCTGCTCAGCCGAGAAGCGTGGCTCTGTGGAGGTAATCACCAGCACTTCGTCGAGCCGGTCGATATGTGCGGCCGGTTTCACGATTACGTCGATGAACGAGTCGCGGTCAGGGTCCGGTATCACGCGCACGACCTCGCCCACGGGCAGCCCACGGGGGAAGACCAGGTCGCCACCGGCGGTGAGCACCTTTTCTCCCGGCTGAATGCGCTGATCTGCGAGGATGCCGACAATCTGCGGGTGACCGGCAGAGTCGCCGCGCAGGATGCCGCGAATTCGCGTAGTTTCAAGAATCACGCCCGCGCCGCTGGTCTGATCGTTGATGGCCAGAACCTGGGCGGTATGGTCGCCACTCTCGCGCACCTTGCCAACTATGCCGTCCGGTGTAATCACGGCCATGTCTGGTACGACTCCATCCTTCCAGCCCTTGTCGATATAAAAGACCCGCGAGGAATCGCTGCCGCTGGAGCCGATGGCCTGTGCGGCCTGCGTTTTGTAGATATATTTCTGCTGGAAGTCGAGGAGCGCCTGCAGCCGCTCACCTTGGCGGGCATCTTCCAACAGCGAGGCCTGTTCCAGGCGAAGGCGGTCTACGGTCTTCTGCAAATCCTGATTCTGTTCGCGGATATGGCGCAGGTCAATGTAATTCTGCCAAAGGCCTGCCATGCCCAGCTTGGTGGCGTGGAAGATCAGTTCCGGAGGAGTGACGATGGCGTCGGCCCACAGCCGGATCAACCGCACGCCGGTTGCGTCGTGCGGATCGAGGGTGTTGCGCCCGCTATCTGTGCGGCGTACCTGCACGGCCAGCCCGATGATCTGTGCCAGCAGGACAACCAGCAGCACCAGGAGATTTCGATAACGGGTGAAAAACGATTCCATGGCAAAAGCCCAGGCCAAGGGAGAAAACTAAAAACAGCAGAGGTTGGTGTAACCTTTCAGGACTAATGCCCCTTGTCTTCCAACCCATTTCGGCATGATTAAAATCGTGCCCGTACACAAAGCCGTTATTGAAGCATGCACTAATCGATCTTGATCTTGCGCAAGAGGCGGAAGTCGGAAAGCATTTTGCCGGTTCCCAGCACCACCGATGCGAGCGGATCATCGGCCACGGAAACCGGTAAGCCTGTTTCTTCGCGGATGCGCTTGTCGAGATTCTTGAGCAGCGCGCCTCCGCCGGTGAGTACGATGCCGCGGTCGCTGATATCGGCCGAAAGCTCAGGAGGGGTGCGCTCCAGAGCCACGCGGATGGCGTTCATGATGACAGCGATGCACTCGCCCAGCGCCTCACGGATTTCGCTGTCGTCGATGGTGATGGTTTTGGGAATGCCCTCAATGAGGTTGCGGCCCTTGATCTCCATGCTGAGCGGCTTGTCCATGGGGAAGGCCGAGCCAATTTCCATTTTCACGTGTTCAGCCGTCCGCTCGCCGATGAGCAGGTTGTATTTGCGCTTCAGATAATTGGTGATCGCCTCGTCCATCTGGTTGCCGGCCATGCGTACGGAGCGGGAATAGACGATACCGGAGAGCGAGATGACGGCAATGTCGGTTGTCCCGCCGCCAATGTCCACCACCATGTTGCCGCTGGGCTCGGTGATGGGCAGCCCAGCGCCGATGGCCGCCACCATGGCCTGCTCGACAAGATAGACTTCGCTTGCCTTGGCGCGGTAGGCGGAATCCTCGACGGCGCGCTTTTCTACCTGTGTAATCTCCGAAGGCACGCCGATGACAATGCGCGGATGCACCAGCATCTTGCGGTTGTGCGCCTTCTGGATGAAGTGGTTCAGCATCTTCTCAGTGATTTTGAAGTCGGCTATGACGCCGTCCTTCATGGGCTTGATGGCCACGATGTTGCCGGGAGTGCGCCCCAGCATCTCCTTGGCCTCATTCCCTACGGCCTCCACCTCGCCGGTGTTCTTATTGATAGCCACGATGGAGGGCTCGTTAACAACAATACCCTTGCCGGCCGCAAAGACCAGGGTGTTGGCAGTGCCGAGATCGATAGCCAGGTCGCTGGAAAACATGCTGAACAGCGAACGGAAACCGTGCGACCGCGAGGAGCGCGCTGGGTAATTAGTGGACATGGAAAGACCGGTTTAGCCTCAATGCTTATTGTACGGCAGCGGGCTGAATCCGCATGGGGGGCGCTGCGCTTGGGGAGCC
>CAWJDN010000083.1:0-5853 GCA_963840985.1 uncultured Acidobacteriaceae bacterium | reverse complement strand
CTGAAGGTGTCCGTTATATCCGCAGACTCAAACGTAAAGGACGCCGACTTGGAATTTCCCAAAACTTTGTTGATGGCAACCGCTAGCGCAATGACCGTCCGATCCTGATTGAGCTCTGAAATAACGACGCACTTGCCCGCGGGCGCCTTCAAATCCTTGGCCAGTGCTGCTAAAAACTTCTTCTGTTCCTCGGTCCATGCGTACGCCGGAGGCTCAACGCCCTTGACTCCTACAGCCTTCGCTAGTTCCGCAGCAAAGGCCGGAATCTCGCTCGCCCGCAGTCCCAGCCGATGCTCGGCCTTCAATCCCGTCGTTGTTGGTGTGCTCTCGATGGCATACAACCGATTCAGTTTTGCAGGGTCCTTGCGCCGCTCCGCATACTGACGAACTAATTTATGGAATCCCGGAAACGCCGCGCCGGAAAGAAAATCCGCATCCAACGAGACAATCAAATCCGCGTCTGTCAAATCGTATTGAACGCTCAGACCGCTTGTCACCAATGAGGACCCAGCAATCGCCGGATCATACTGAACCAGCGTCGCCTTCGGATACTTCTTCTGCACCTCGCGCCATTGCCGCGCCAGCGTCGGCGAAGTAATCGTCTCGCTGAGGAAATAAATCCCCGTCCCATCCTTGGTCGAGATCACCTTCTCGCGAAACTTAACCGCAAACTCCGCCCACTCGCGATTCTCGCCGCGATAGGTCACGTGTTGCGACCGGTCCGGATCATACAAATCCAGCAGAGTCGCCTGCGTGAAGGGGTCTGACGAGCCCTGGTTATAAGGATGCTCCGGGTTTCCGTCGATCTTGATCGGACGGTACTGATCGCTCTTGACCAAGAGAGGCACAGCACCGGTCACAAATGGATGCGCCGTCGCAAAATAATTCGGCTTGCCCAAAATCAGATCTTCTGGCTGTTTGATGTACGGATAAATCGGCTCGTCGGGCTGCTTGGTGCATCCTGCCAGCCCCGCCAGCGCCGCCGACGCACCCATGAATTTCAGAAACCCGCGTCGTGACACCTCATCGCCCCACCCATGAGGCGAACCGGGAAACTCCTTCTCAACAGCCGCCTGAAACTCCGGCGTATTAGCCAACTCGTCCACCGACCGCCAGTATTTCTTGCCGTGAACATTCTTCAACTTCTCGCGCACCTGCTCCAGCGTCATTGCCACCGGCTTGATCGTCGTCACCAGATCGTTCTTCTTCTCGCTCATCGGTGGCAGACCTCGCAACTGGCTAGTTCATTCGGCGTGCGAATCTTGTAATGTACCACAAGAAATTTCCCCAGCTCGCCCTGGCTGCTGAACTTCTGATAAGCCGCGCTATGCTCCGCTGGCTCTCTTGTCACGCACTTCACGCTCTCCGCCGTCGGCACTCCGCTCTTCTCATCGCCCACCGCGCACCACACCTGCCTGTCCGGCGCCGGCTTCTCCCACGCCATGTTGTAAATCTCGCTGGTCGGCCGCAGATTCTTCGCCGGGTTGCGATGACAATCCAAACACCACTCCATCTGCAAGCTGTTCTCGGCGTACATCAGCGGCATCTGGTCTACGCGCCCGTGGCAACTGGCGCAACCGATTCCCTTATGCACATGAATCTCATGGCTGAAGTAGACGAAATCCGGCAGGTCATGCACCTTGATCCAGGGCAGCGATTGCCCCGTCGCCCAGCTCTGCCGCACCGGCTCCAGCAACTGCGCGTTGGTCCAGATCTGCGCGTGGCAATTGATGCACGTCTTGGTCGGCGGAATACCCGCGTAGCTCGATTTCTCCACCGTCGTGTGGCAATACTGGCACTGGATGCCCAGCCCCTGCACGTGGTGCTTGTGGCTGAAGGGAACCGGCTGGTCCGGACGCTGACCCTGTCGCGTCACCCAGGGCGAGCGCTGCAACTGGTCCAGCGTCACCCCCAGGGCGATCACGATCAGCCCCGTCAATACCAGGCTGGCGCGTGCCAGGGCATTAGAGCTGCGGTCGAATATTTGCGCCATGCATTCTTTCCTTGCCTGGTTTTCTTTTTTTGGATGCGCGCGCCGTGCCGGCGGTCACATTTGTTGTGTGAAAAAGTCGTTCCTGAAAATCGTATCCTGAATACCCGCCTGCGTGGCGTATATCCCCGAAGTATAAACAGGCACGCCTAAAATAACCTCGCTACTGAAACGGATGCGGCTACAAATCCCAATATAATCCGTTCCACGTAATCTTATAATCCACTGAAAAGAAACTACTTGCGGCAACCGCCGTGAGAGTGCCAACGCTCCCCGTTTTCTGCCGCCGCGCGCCAGGGCCGGAAACACTCTGTCTAATATAGAAAGATACCATATTGATTTCGGACCGCGCCAGTCCATTTTAGCAAGCACCCTATCCGGCTCCTGCCTCCCTGCCGGACTCGCTTATTTCATCGTGACTCGGAACCGCGGACGCGCTATACTTCCGCCGTCACGAAACCCCAGGAGGATTACCCCCATGAAAAAGCTTTTCGCACTACTCGCGGCAATTGCGCTTGTAAGTCATGCCGTTGCCCAAAAATCAGCCTTTCAAGGCACGCACCCGCGTCCAAAGCCTCCCATAGTAGCTCCGGCCATCACGCCAATTCTTCTGCATACCGGCAAACCCATCACCGTGAACGACAAGAAGCAACTCCTGGCTTCAGAGATCAAGGCCTATTCCGCAAAGACTCCCGCGAAAAATTGGAAGGTCTCGACTGCCGCTGCATCCACTGCGCCAGTCTTGCTGACTCCTGACAATATGAACGTGAATGGCGTCGCGTATGGGGTAGCGCAACTGCCTTTAAATATCAATTATGCGGATGGCGTCATTTCTTTCCTGCCGAAATCCGCCTTTGCTTATCAAGGAACCGTCAGCAGCCTGTATTTCGGGATCACGGTCCAGGCAAATACCGCATACATGATTATCCCCAAGGTATTCTTTACCAGTGAAGACGTGCAGTATCCACAATTCACGCTACTCGGAGCATTCGGTGGTCCTCCTCCCGCTCAAACCTTTACCGGAAATATGGGTAGCAATGAGTTCGCCTATGCCTTCGTATCCAGCACTTCAGGTGATGTAGCCGTGGAGATGCTCAGTCCCAACAGTTCTTGGCAGTTTTTGAGCTGTGAAATCACAGTGACGCCTTTGAACTGATGGATACTTTCGCGTCGAGCGTTCCCATGTTTCGTGATTGAGATCCGGAAGCCGTCTCCGCCGGATCAAAGCGTCTCAGGTAATCGAGCGGAGCGCCGCGTCGGTCCATTCCACTGCCTGCGCATGGCAGAGCATCGCCTGTTCATGGCTCATGTCGCTGGCGCGGACAACCGCATCGCAATCCGCCCACTCCCCGTGCTCCTGGCAAACCATCCAATGCAGCAGCATGCCCTCTGGGATGTCCCTGCCCAGCAATGCCTCGCAGGCCGCCTCGCGCAAGGGCATCAAACGAACCAGGTCTTCCATCAGTATGCGAAGCATCGCCGGAAAAAGGCTGACCATGCCGATAAGGTATTGCTCGCTAGGAGTCAGGCCGCAGAGGGGAGCCGCAAGTTCGCAGAATCGCCCGCGCTCGAAGGCCATGCGAAGAATCTCAGCCGGCTGATCGATGCTGAAGTCGCTGGCGATGGCCAGCATGGCGATGCGCCGGAAAGTTGACTCTCCTATAAGCATCAACGCCATCTGGATCGAGGTCACTTCCTGGCGCATGGCGCAGATCGGCGAGTTCACCAGCCGCAGCAGCCGATAAGTAAGGCTGGCGTCGCACATCACCAGCTGGCTCAGGCGTCGCATGTCGACAGGGTCGTTCTGCAGATCCTCCAGAATCTCCAGATGCACCAGCCGGTTGCCCGGTATCTTGTGGTTCTCCAGCGGCTCCGGACGGCAGAAATAGTACCCCTGAAACAGGTCGAAGCCCTCTTTGCAGGCCTGCCCGTATTGTTCCTGCGTCTCCACATTCTGCGCCACCAGACTGGCCTTGGAGCCACTCAGCCAGCGAAGCAGATCACTACGCTCGAAGGCGTTAACCTTGAGCAGATCTACCTTGATATAGTCGGCCAAATCAGCCAGAGGTCTGGACTCCGGATTCCCGGTATAGTCGGCCAATGCCAGCCGGAAGCCCGACGCCTTCAGCTTGCGGCAGGCGGTCAGCAGGCTCGGTGTGGGTTCCGCGCTGGAGGCCAGTTCCAGAACCGTCATGTGAGGAGGCAAAACCTCCACCCACTTCTCGGTCAGCGAATCCGCAGTGCAGTTCACAAAGGCCGACAATCCGCGCGTCAGTTCCTGCAACCCAAAGACCACCGTGTTGTCCAGCATGGTGCGGGTTGCCAAGTCGCTTTTGCCGCGCGTGGTGGGATCGTGCCCATTCCAGAACAGCAACTCATAACCGCACGCGTCGCCGTGCAGGTCCAGAATCGGCTGGCGCGCCACATAGCGCAGTTCGCCTGCCTGCTCCTCGACCGAGCCGGCCACACTTGCCGCCCTGGCCTGCGTCGCCATTTGTACAGACTCCCATCCTGTTTATCGTTGCCTGGGCTTGAAACGTGAGAACATTTCCCCGCAGACGACAAACTTCCGGCTCATATTGGCGCAATCTGGCCATTATTGACGTAAACAGGCCGTCTATGGGTTCTTCTGCTTTCCCGGCAACTCTCGGAACAAAGCGCGCCCCGCGTGCGTAGTAAGCTCATGACGGTTTCTTCAAGGAGGCAATCATGTATTGCAGCGGATGTGGTCTGGCTTTAGCGCCCGGGCAGGCAGCCTGCCCGAAGTGTGGCCGCCCGGCATTGGCGCCGGTTCCCCCTGTGCCCGGACTGGAGTTCCAACTGCAGAATTACGCCGGCAAGGTTAAAGCCCTCGGCGTCGTCTGGCTCATCTACGCTGCTGTTGCCCTGTTGACGGGAATCATCGGCCTGGCCTTCGCCAACGCTTTTCTCTCCGGCCACTTCGGCCCCTGGATGAACGGCCCATGGGCGCGCGGTC
Organism: uncultured Acidobacteriaceae bacterium; assembly: GCA_963840985.1. Lineage (GTDB taxonomy): Bacteria > Acidobacteriota > Terriglobia > Terriglobales > Acidobacteriaceae > Telmatobacter. The sequence goes on along the minus strand of CAWJDN010000083.1, from coordinate 886 downwards.
CCATGCCGCCGATGTGGATTGGGCCAGCGATTCTGCGTTTTGCTTGGGTTTTTCTCCTTGTGCGCGTCAGCCTGGCTGCAGTGGCCGGTTGGGGCCTACTGGAACGTGCCCCCTGGGGGCGGATCGTGGCCATCGTAGCGGCCATCCTGAGCATACTCAAGTTCCCCTTAGGAACCGCCATGGGCATCTGGACCCTGATCGTGCTGCTCGGCTACCGCAACTCCACCCTCTACGACCAGCTGCCTTAAGAGAGGTTGATAATTAGAGTGGCGCCCACTCATACGGAAACATCTTGCCTGCCACGATAGTGTCCAGTTTGATGCCGGCGAGCTCCGCTGCGCGTGCCTGGAAAGTTCTTTCATTCTGAAGGCCGACTGAGCTGTCTACCAGGTTGCTCGGCGAGTGTCCCGGTCCCTGCTCCGACCCAATCGCCCTCCCCGTTACACTTAAGGGTGCCCTCCATGCCCGCCTACTGCGAAGTCGCGCTGCCTGTGCCCCTGGACCGCACGTTTACCTATGCGGTCCCGCGCGGACAGCACCCTGCGCGCGGTGCGCGTGTCATCGCGCCCTTTCGCAATGAGAAGCTCATTGGAGTGGTCACCGGCCTTTCAGACACGGTGCCTGCAGATTTCGAGGCGCGCGCCATTGAAACCGTTCTCGATGAAGCGCCGCTGCTGAGTAATCACTTGCTCGAACTGGCTGAATGGATCGCGCAATACTATCTGGCTCCGTTGGGCGAGGTCCTGCGCGGCATGTTGCCATTGATGGCAGAGGTCCGCCGGACCGTTTATTACCGCATCACTGACCTCGGCCGCGACATCCTGGCCGGCAGCATCGACGGCGAACGCCGTTCTCACCCATTCGCAAAAGGCAGGCGAAAGAGATG
>CAWJDN010000082.1:0-4772 GCA_963840985.1 uncultured Acidobacteriaceae bacterium | reverse complement strand
TCTTTACTCAGTTTTCTTGACACGTAAATTGCGTTCTGATAATCGTTTTACAGTGTTTGTCTGTCTTCATTGGAGATTTATGTCATCTGCATCTAGTTTGCCGAGCCGGTTGCAGATTCCCCATGAAGCAGTAACAACGCCGTGTCGCGAACAGTTTATAAGTCGTACCGCTGTCTACGGATGGCTGAGTTTTGCCGTTCTCCTGTTTCTATTGCAGACCCTTCCCTATTTGTCCTATCGCTGGGTTACGGACGAAAGCTGGTATTCCGCTCCGGCTTATTCGATTGCCCACGGCAACGGAATCGCGAATCCCGCCATGGGCCCCAATGAGCTCGAGAATCATCTAGATGCCCACCCGCCCGGGACCGCGATGCTTATTGCCGTTGCCTTCCGGCTTTTCGGAGTAGGTCCGATAATCGCCCGCCTGGGCTCCATCCTCGCTGGGTTGGCAATTATTTTTCTTATTTATCTCCTGGCGCGCGATGTTATCGGGGAAGAAGGTGCCTTAATTGCAACATTTCTTGTAGCGACAGATAACCTGATTGTGCTCGCCTCCCGCACAACGCGGCCGGAAGCCTATACTACCATGGCAATTCTGGCCTCACTGCTAGCCATGAAGCAGTATGCCAGGAATGGCCGCATCGGCTGGGCATTTTTGAGCGGCCTGCTCATCGCCATGGGAACCATGTTCCACATCACGCTTTTGGGATTCATCGTTTCCTTCGGCATTTTGGCGATTGTTCTGGATTATAGACACGGCGGATGTTCGCTGCGCGGCGCGATTAGCTATGCGACTGGATACGGCCTCGGGATACTTCCTTACGCCGCCTGGTTACTGACCGCTCCACTGGGATGTGCCGGCTTCAGGCAAGAATTTCTGACGGAAGAGCAGAGTTTCTTTCGCCATGGGAAAAAGTCCTGGAAGAGTGTCGGCGCTATTCAGACTTGCTTGGTCTCAATATGCTTCACGGGCACGGACTGGAATCCATACCTGTCAGGCTTCCAATTCCACTCTTTTTTCTGGCCGCCAGCTTCCTGCTATGGAAGCTGCGCAGGAAGTGGTTCTATCTCGAGTTGCTCCTGCTGACTCCAACCCTGTTCTGGTTTATCTATATGGTGAACAAGACTTCGCGCTATTTCGCGATCCTTGCACCGGTCTTTGCCTTGACCATCGGAGCGGCAATTGCCGCGACTAGTTTAAATCAAAAAGCGCATCGCGCCGTCCTGTTTTTTTCATGCCTGGTAATAACGATGCAGATATCGGGGAACTTTTTCCTGCTGCACGAAGCCCGCAACGCAAATTATGACAAAGTGACAGCAGAATTGCGCAGCGTGATTCCCCCGGACCAGACAGCATATGGAACCATTACTTTCTGGCTCGCACTCCATGATCGTCCCTACATTTCCTACGAACGAACCGACCCCTGGATGGCCGCCAACCAGTTCCATGCCCGGTACTTCATCGCGGGCGACCGTGTGATGACCAATGGTTTACCTTGGGACAAGAACCCCGATAAGAATCTCAATCAGCACATGACGGAGGTGATTGCCCAAAGTAAATTAGTGGGTAACTTTCCTGATCCCTACTACGGCGACCTGAAGGTCTACCAGTTTCAAGCGCCCTGAGCATCCACTCTTAGATTATTCGGTGCCCCATGCATATTTTACGTTGAAAATGATTGGACATAGACCCCAGATGAAGGTAAGATTTCTGCTCTGATACAATTATGGCGAAACAGTAGTGAATTAGGAGACAGACCATTATGGACGTCTATGAAAGATCACGTTTCGTCCGTAGCTGCATGCAAGGGAAGTTCCTGCCGCCTGTGGTGCTTGCTCTTTTTACACTGATCATCAGAGTGCGTTGCCGTGGCGACGTCTATTTTGCTGATGACCCAAATTATATTCGCTGCATTCTGGATAAGTCGTACATTATTCAGCCGCCGGGTTACTGGCTGTTCAATCGGACTGCTGGGCTGTTTACAAACCCTGCCATAGCTATTTCAGTTATGAATATTCTGTTCTCGGTGGCAGGCGTGGTCGTGTTTTATTACACGGCACAATTTTTCGCTAGTCGAACAAGTGCATTCATTGCCGCACTGGCTTATTCCTCGATCTTCTATATTTGGTTTTCCGGTGAGATATATAGCACTCACGCTTCGCAGATCCTCTTTCCGGTCGCTCTCTTCTCTGTGCTACTGCACTATGAAAGCGATAAGGCTAGTTGGAAACTGTGGCTGGCAGCGGTCATTTTCGCGGTTGGAGCAGGGCTGCGTCCATCCGATGGCGTATTTCTCGTGCCCATGCTACTGTATTATTCCGTTGTCCGTCTACCCTGGCACAAAGCGATCCCCTTTTTTGCCCTTAGTATGGCCTTATGCCTTACCTGGGTCATCCCGACATGGTTTGCTTATCAATCGCACAAAAGAGTGTTGGGCATGGACCAACCGGCTGTAGAAATGCAGGACGTTATAGCCCATATGTGGATGATGATGACATATAGATCAATTCTGGCAGGCGTCAACTCCAATTCAATGGCCAATGTAGTGCGGTACTTTTTGCCGCTTCTGGTTGCGTTCTTTCCGATTCTGAGCGTCGCTATAATGAATCTTGCGCGCAACCGGAAGGACTGGCGTCTTCAATTGATGTTTCTCTGGATTGTGCCTGGATCGCTTTTCTTCATTTTTAGTTACATGGGCAACGCGGCTTATTTGAATTTCCTGTCGGCCGTGATCTTGCTGTTGGCGGTAGGCGCTCCTCGGAGGATGGCTGTCACCGCGGCGTGGAACGTCCTTTTGTTTTTGAGTGTTGCACCGATTCCCTCCCATCGCCTTGTTGTGAACGTTTGGAACTGTTACGTCGTCGAGTATTCCCGCTATGGCGTTCAGCACCAGTGGTGGCCGTTTCTATCTAAATTGCAAGGAAGGACGTCGTAGAACTCCGACTACTAAGAATCTGGAAGATGAGAACGCAGCTGTGGATACATTCATTGAGAAACGTCTACGCAGATGCTTCCTGATATTATATTTAGATCATTTATGGGCTGATATGCTTTCTCAGCTCTGGACTGATCATTTCAATACGTTCAGCGTTGCTTTTTAGGTTATCCTGCATATGGCCGCAAAACGCGCACTGACTACCCACTATGGGCTTTGTTCTAAGCGTTCTCTATTTCGTTACGTCTTACCTCACGCCGCCCGTCCTGTTCGGGCCGCTGGCAGAGGCTCGTGTCGAACTGATTCTTGCTGTCATAATTTTCCTGATATCGCTTCCTAAGCTGGCAAAATCATTCATTCTGAAAACGCCACAGTCTGTGGCCGTGCTTGGGTTGGCGTTTGCCGGGTCTTTATCCGTGTATTTCGGAATGCATTACATTACGGGGGCCATTCGGGCGTTTCCGGCGTTTCTCCCGTGTGCATACGCATATTTCCTTATTTGCCTGTACTGCGACTCCATAAAAAAGATGAAAATCATTATACTCATACTGCTGTTTGTCTGCTTGTTTGTGATTGCACACGGGTATATCGATCTAATCCGTAGCGTTCCCTTTTCGACAACTACGGAGGATGTCAATCCGAAATTATTGGATATGCAGCACCCTTACCTTTTTGCAACACAGAATATCACGGGGGAGTATTTATACCGGCTTAGAGGACTAGGACTTATTAACGACCCAAATGACTTTGGCCAGTTGGTCGTCTGTGTGATTCCGTTGCTATTCATCTTCTGGCGTCCTAAACAGACGCTTAGAAATATCGTTTTTGTGACGTTGCCGGTAGCTGCTCTGCTGTATGGAGTTTATTTAACGCACTCGCGCGGCGCCTTGCTGGCTTTGATGGCGATAATGATCGTGGCGGCGCGGCGGCGTACCGGGACATTGCCTGCGCTGCTGATCGCGGCTGTAGTCTTCGTTGCAGCAATGGCCCTGAACTTCACGGGCGGGCGCGACATTTCAGCCAGTGCTGGATCGGACCGCACCATCCTGTGGGGCGAAGGGTTGCAAATGCTGAAGTCTCATCCAATATTTGGCGTGGGCCTCGGTAGTTTTATCGATCAATGCGAGTGCGGCCATACCGCGCACAACTCGCTGGTAATTTGTGCGGCAGAGCTTGGAATGTTCGGATTATTTTTCTGGTGTATGTTTTTGTTTACTACAATGAGAGATGCGCTGGCGATTGCTTCGCCAGCGAAGGTGAGTGAATTAGACCCGGCCATGCCTGAGGAAGGACACCCATCGCGGCGGTTAAGCAAAATTGAGATAGTCGATAAAGCGGAGATCAATCGTCTTGGACGTTTGCTGGTTTTATCATTTACCGGCTTTTTGGTTGCTGGATGGTTTTTATCTCGCTCCTATGTTATGACGTTATTCCTTCTGGGGGGCATGGTTGAGGTGGTTTTCGAAATGGCTCTGCGACAAGGAATGATCGCTCCCCGTATGCGGATGGCGCGCATTCTTCCTTATACTGGCGGATTGTCAGTATTGCTGGTATTGCTGATGTACATTATGCTTCGAACTGTGAATTTAATGCATTGATTCAGGCCGTCGTGCCGCATACGTCGGTTATGTGCAAAATACAGGATAGGCCGGTTCCGTGTTGTCGGAGGTTCACGCAATCTGTATGATAATTGCTCACGTGGTAGACAGCATGGAGGTTGGCGGAGCCGAGACATTGGTGTCGCAGATATGCTGTCTGCAGCGGGAACAGGGCCATGATCCCTGCGTCTACGCTGTGGCGGCTCTTGGCCCGCTTGGTGAATAGGAGGGGGGGGGG
>CAWJDN010000081.1:0-3791 GCA_963840985.1 uncultured Acidobacteriaceae bacterium | reverse complement strand
AGACCGCGCGAGCCTTAACGAGAAACATCGCCGGAAGCTCGATATCGAGTTTAGCGACTGTGGCCGAGATGAACCTTCGAATTGAAGCTGCGGCTCAACTCTTTCTCGGTGAAATCGAAGTCCTCTGCGAAAACGAGAAACCGGACGTGATAATCTGCGCCCTCCCCCTTGAATTGCTGGAGGTTCTCTTTGAGGAACGTCGTTCTCCGGGAAGAATGGACCTACACCACCTTCTTAAGGCACGCTCAATGCAGTTCCGCACACCGATTCAGCTAATTCTGCCAGGAACCTACGATGAGTCAAAGGCCAAGAAGCAGAAACGCGCAGGAACACCGCGACCGCTTCAGGATGAGGCGACGAGGGCGTGGAATTTCTTCTCCGCCCTCTACTACAAGGCGGGCGGCACACCGTGGAGGCTTCAACGAGACCCCTATTCACTCGACGCGTGCTTCGTTGGCATCAGCTTCTTCGAGACTCTGGACCGGTCGCGCCTGACCACTAGCATGGCCCAGGTCTTTAACGAACTTGGTGAAGGCGTAGTTGTACGCGGCGGAGCCGCCGCACTTTCAAAAGAGGATCGTCAGCCTCATCTGGGGAAGGTGGACTGCGAGGAGCTACTAAGGAACGCCCTGGCTCGCTACCGCGAAGTGCATAAAAACCTCCCCGCGAGGGTCGTCGTTCACAAAAGTTCTGCATTCTCAGCAGAGGAGCAGGCGGGAGCGAGGGCGGCAATTCTCGGGGCGGGAGTTGAGATTTACGATCTTCTCCACATCACCAGTTCCGATATCCGGCTGTACCGCGATGGCGTATATCCGCCGCTGCGGGGGACATTCCTGCAAACGAGCTCAAAGAGATTCTGCCTTTACACAAGGGGCAGCGTCCCATTTTTCGAGACCTATCCGGGCCTTTATGTTCCGCGCCCCATCGAGGTCACCACTGCTGCTGGTGAGGGGACACCACTCTCAATTGCCAAGGAGATTCTCGCGCTCACCAAGATGAATTGGAACAGCACACAGTTTGACGGTTCTATGCCATTAACCATTGCGGCAGCGTCGGGCGTCGGAAAAGTTCTGAAACACTGCACTGAGGGCCAACGCGTGGAACCACGATACAGTTTCTATATGTGACCGTTTGCGCGATGAAGGTTTCCCTGATCTTGGGGACTGGCAGGGTGAAAAACTGAGACACTCGCAACTTCGTTCATAAACTCCGAGCGGAACCGATCCTCGGTTGGCGCAAAATCGCGGAGTATCAATTCGAGCAGAGGCACAACGAACGAGAGGAATCTGTCCGCCTGATCAGCGCCACCCAGGATAGATCTCTGAAACGCCGTTGTCTTCGTGGAACCCCGCCGATTCCCGGGAACGTCGGCCACCTCGTAGGACTCTTAGTGGGGTTCCTCGCTCAAAGTTGACAACGGCCCTAAGGATGTTCTCCTTAGGGCCGTTGTGGGTTCAACTTGGATTCCTGCGCCTTGGCAAATTGTTAAGTTGCAGATGGTCTGGATTGCAGCAGGCATAACCGATGCATCGATCCGGGGGGCAGGTGGTGCTGGAGATACTTGCCATCCGGGAGCGGCCCCTCAAAGGCCTCATAGAACGCCCGGTGGGCTTTCACTTCCTTGTTGCCGGAGTATAGACGCCCGTATCCGTAGGCATCGAGGGAACCGGTGAACTGCCAGCATTCGGTGTTTTCCGAATCTGGTTGAATAGCTTATGGGCGGATTTCAACCCCACATTGACCCCACAATACGGATTCCTCACCGTTCCAATCAGTGCCTTAGGCTGCCAGCCGTTCCGCGTAAGTCGTTGATATTACGTTGTTAAATGTTCTCTTAACCGACAGGTTGTAGGTTCGATTCCTACCGCGTCCACCAAGAATCAATAACTTAGCAGACATACAGAAAAACGTAACCCCACAGTAAGAACCGGACTGCCACCTATAATCAGGCAGCCTCATGTTTCATCACCATCTGCACAACCTTTGAGTTGGCCGCTTGCTTCGTTCGTAGAGTTGCATTGCCGTATACTTTCATGGTCGTCGCCACGTTGCTGTGTCGCATGAGCTTCTGTTGCACACCAATCGGAGCACCCGTTTCGTCCAAGAGAGAACGGTATGTGTGCCTGAAGGTGTGCCAACCCAAGTCAGAGACGCCGATGCTCTTGCCCTTCGGCTTGAAATCTGTCGCTGGATCATGCGTTCGCTCCTTTGAATTTTGCGGTGGAACCATTGTCCCACTCGGAGATGGGGAACGCACTGGGGGATTGATTGGAAAGCATCTTACGTGTGTCGGTTTCCAAAGCGCCAATCTCCTCCCAATAACACATGTTTCTGGAATGGGGCTGTAGCGCCCGGTAGGCCGTGCCGACGCCGATGCCCAGCCGCTGCGAGTTGATCTGCCATGAAACGCCGGCGGCTTGGAGGCTGGCTACTTGGGGATGATGGCGACTGGCGGATCGTTGGCGCCATCAGCGTATTTAGTTACCGATCCAGGCCGCCGGGTTTTGCGACGCACTGTTCGCACACACACTTATTGAGAATATGCGGCTTTCTTCTGTTCGAAGTCGGCGGCGTATTAGTTCGGTCTGGCGCGTCGAGCACGAGACACGCCGGTGAAGTGGTAACTTTACCAGCAATAGGTAGCAACGACGTCCGGAGCACTCGGAAGCTGGTTTATTACGCTGGTATGCAGGACAACCTGTATATTCTTCCTTTCCCAGCCTTTTGGGAGGGATTTAACAAGCGCCGAAATGGATTGAGGATTTGTGAGGAATTCAGCAGCGGCACGCGTTCCTGCATGTCCGATTCCCGCGGCTGTGATGACTGTTGTGCCGGTCCTGGAGTTCAAAACCCGGGATACGATCGCATAGTCCTCTGTAAGTTCATGAGCGGCAGTAGACCAGTGCTTTTGAGTGTCTGAGCGGTCCACGATGCCACTACGCCCGTCGAAGACATACCGCAGATTCTCAGTCATGGTAAGGGTCCAGGAGTTGTTGTGCGCGCCAATCAGGATCGTGGGATGTTCGCGAAGGTCGCCATACGCCACATCATTGCCAAATCGAACGTCGAATTGCTTATTGCGATGCACCAGCAGGGATACGACTTTTGTCGTTGCCGCGACATCGCCAATGGTAACGAAGGTATCCTTTGCGGGATAGAGGTCCTGAGCATCAATCTTGGTGCCCGGGGGCAATGGGATATAGGATTCCAGCCCCATTTTCTCCGTCTGGCTCCGGGGGTGTTGCTGGTAATACGCATCCATATAGGAGGAAGACAATTCATAGACAGCATTGCTACCGATATAGATCAAGACTGTATGGGAGTTATCCAAAACGGGTGACCAGAATTGATTGAAGGCACGCTCCTCGGGAGATGCGTAGTAGTGCAGTATTGCCAAAGTCAGGATCACCACTGACGCGGCAATCACGATCCACCATATGCGCCCTCGGGATCTAGCAGAAAATGGCGTAAGGTTGGGCCCTGCAACCTCGTGGGGAGTCGGCGGAGTTATAGGTTCGACCAGCAACTGGCTTCGTTCCGGTTCGTGAGGTGAAACCGATGTCAATTGAGCCGGATTCGTGTCAGCCCATTCGAAAATGGCCCTGAATGAGCCAGAGGGCACGCTGATTCGGACAGATTCTTCATGCGCGGTTTGATAGTAGACCGCGAGCCGCTTCCTGACCTCGGCCGCGCGAGCGCGAACGATCGGATCGTCATTTGTGTCGTAGTCTGGGCGCCTGTTGAAGACAAGCAATACGTAGTCTAGTCGAAGGTGTAGGCTACAGAACATA
>CAWJDN010000080.1:0-8188 GCA_963840985.1 uncultured Acidobacteriaceae bacterium | reverse complement strand
CGACATTATGGACAAGTTTGGCCGCTCGCTGGGCTTGATCGGCCTCGGCATTCTCTTTCTGGCCGGCGGATGGGCGCTGGAAAAATGGCGTCGCAAACTGCTGTCCGGCATGGGAAAAGCTGAACTTTCCGAAGAGGAGGCATTATGAAGTTTTCCAAAACCTCCATCGTTTTACTTCTAATTCAACTGGTACTAATCTCCACCATCGCGGCCAAGTACCTCTACCAGCGCCGGAGTTGCCCGCGAGTCTGGGTACGGACGGCGGCCTACGATCCGGAGATGGTGATGCGCGGCCGCTATCTGAGCCTGCAATTGACCGTGGACGGCTGCCAGAGCACGCTGCCCAGCGCCCTTCACGCCGTCTTCCCGCGCAACAGTGACGGCACCACCAAGCCGACCGGTTTTCACGTCAACTGGCAGGGCGCCGTTCAATTCCGCGCCAAGCTCAAGGTGGAAAACAATAAGCTGCTTGCCATCCGCATTCCGGAGGCCGACCAGAGCTCGAAGGGCGTGAATGTAACGGCATGGCCGGATTCATTCTGTGATGAAATGCGCCTCGACGAGCCAGTGGATTTCTACATCGCCGAGCACGCCGCCGACCCGACCCGGCTCCAACCCGGTCAGGAGTTGTGGATGGAAGTCACCATTCCGCCCCAGGGCCCGCCCCGGCCGCTTCAACTGGCTCTCAAAGACAACGGCGCCTGGAAGCCGCTGGCGTATCAATAGAATTGCCCGCTACTTCTGCTTGAAGGGCCTAACCGGCGCAGGCTGAGCCGCGCCCACCTGGCCGGCTTTGATCTCCGCAACAAAAAAGTTCTCGCCGATGGTGGGGCTGCCGGAGAGGCGGCGCAGCATAGCCAACTGGCCCACGTGGGTGAGCGCATCGGCCACGGGGCCCTGGAAAAGCCGCTCGGCTGGGGCGCGCAACGGCGCATCGGAGGCCAGAAAGGCGTCCAAGGTCTGGAGCGACTCGAAGAAACGGCGCTGCTCCTCGGCCCAGGCGCGTGGCTGAGAAGCTTGCCAGCGCTCCTGCCCGATGGCCATGCTCAGAGCCCAGTCAAACAGGTCGCCCATGTGGGCCAGTATCTGCACCGGCAGGCGGCCGGCGGCGGCATAACCGGCAAAGTGATCGGGGGCGCCATCCAGGGCGCGGGCAGCCCGGTAGGCAACGGTGGCCAGCGTGTGGCGCAGCATTTCGCGTTTCTCGTCCATACATGGAACTATAGCGCCTTCGCCCCAGGCGCAAACCCGCCCATTTGTAGTAAACTAAAAGTTCTGAGTCCATCAGCAGGAAAAATCCAATGTCCATTCATCCCGTAATGCAGCGCTTGGCAGACAAGCTCAAGCGCACCGACCTCCCGGAGTTTGTGCCTGGCGACCAGGTTCGCGTCCAGGTCAAAATCACGGAAGGCGACAAGGAACGCTTGCAGGCCTTTGAAGGCCTGGTCATCGCCATCAACAAAGGCCCCCAAGGCACCTTCACTGTGCGTAAAATGAGCTTTGGCCAGGGCGTGGAGCGCATCTTCCCGTTCAACTCCAAAGTGGTCGACAAGATCGAAAAGATTCGCAGCTACAAGGTGCGCCGCGCCAAGCTGTTTTACCTGCGCGAACTGCGCGGCAAGGCTGCCCGGTTGAAAGAAGTGGGCCGCACGGTGGCCAAGGCCTGATCCGTTCCGTTTGCAGGCGGCTGAAGATTTTTACCCGACAACCCCGGCTTTGGCTGGGGTTGTTTTTTGAGCCAGCGACGGCGGCCGGCCATCAGTAGTCCGCGATCAGTTGACCACAAAAAGCGAGTAATTAGCCGCCAGCAGGATTAGCGGATTACTCACGGTACAGGCTGACGGCTGACCGCTGAAAAGCTGTAATCTGTATAGGAACCGATGAATCCGACCGATCATATCCGCCTTCATACCTTTGAGGAGACGCTTCTGAGCGCCCGCCGCACCATGGTGCTCAGCGAGATTCTCAAGCTGGCCTTGGACAGCTTCCGCTCCAGCAAGATCCGCTTTGCCCTGACCGCGCTGGGCATGGTCATCGGCACCGCCTCGGTAATCCTGGTGGTGACCATCGGGCTGACCGGCAAACAATTCATCCTTCAGGAATTGCAGAAGCTGGAAACCAACTCGGTCGAGGTGGAACACTCCTCCGGTGGGGCCGTGGGCACCGAGCACGTAACCTACAGCGACTCCCTGACCCGCGACGACGAGAAGGCCGTGCGAGCGCAATTGCCCGGCGTAATGTACTCCTCGCCGGTGTTGACGATGCACACCCCCATCAGCTTTGGCGCGGGCGTGGTCAAGGATACGCTGGTGCTGGGCGTAAGCCCGCAGTACAAACAGATCCGTAACCTGGTTGTGCCCGCGGGCCGCTTTCTGGACGAGACCGACGACTTCGCTCACATCAAGTGCGCTGTGGTCACCGAAAAATTCGCCCATGACCGCTTCGGCGGCTCGGATTCGGCCGTGGGGCAGAACTTCGAGATCAGCGGCATCCCCTTTACCATTATCGGCGTCTTCAAGGAGAGCGTAGACGACTTTGGCGTGTCGGAGATTCAGGACCAGACTATTCTGATTCCCTATTCGGTGGCCCGCTACTTTACCGGAACTGAAAATGTGAACCAGATTTACTTCTCCATGCACAGCATGGACGAAGTGACGGAAGCAGCCAGCGAGATCAAGCGCATCATCCAGGCGCGCCACCGGCCCGGCTCGGTTTATCCGGTGCAGACCCTCAAGGAGATTCTGGCTACAGCCGCCAGAGTTGCCGACATCCTGACCGCAGTGCTGTTTCTTGTCTCCGCAGTCACCCTGATGGTGGGCGGCGTGGGAATCATGAACATCATGCTGGCCACTGTGCGCGCTCGTACGCGCGAGATTGGCATCCGCAAGGCGCTGGGCGCCACGAATCGCGAAATCAAGCTCCAGTTTTTGGCCGAAGCGGTCATCATCTCACTGATTGGCGGCATCGTGGGCATCTTTGTGGGGCTGGCCATACCACTCTCGGTGCGCGTCTTCACCGGCTTTGATCTGCCCATCTCTGTCTGGTCGGTGGCTATCGCGCTAGCCGCGGCCACCTCGGTGGGCATCTTTTTCGGCACCATGCCAGCCACCCGAGCCGCCCAATTAGATCCTGTTGAGGCACTGCGGGATGAGTGATTCAGAGCGTCCTCTGACCGGCAGCGGCGGCGAACCGCCCCAACCCCATCCAGAAAGCCGAACCACCCAGGGTCCAAGCCTCACGCTGCTCTATGGGCTGTTGGCACTGGCCCTGGCCGCGGCCATTGGTTTCGCTCTGATGATTGTGCTGCCCTTTTATCACCGGCGGTAGAGCGAGAAAGCCTTGCTTCGACTCGTTTATTATCGAGGAAGTTCACAGAACCCAAACAAGCGAGATTGCCGGAAACAGCCTCTTTGCTCTGTTGAATCTGTGACGAATAGGAGTGCTGTATATGCCGCCCCGCTTTTCCGGCTATCGATGGGTTCCGATTGTCTTTTGGGTATTGGCGTTTGCGGCTATTCCCGTTTGGAATGCCTCGTTTCCAGGGCTGGATAACGACGCAAAGATATACTTCAATACTATCCATTCCATACAAGCTGGGCACGATCCTTACGCCGATGGAATCGCTACCACGACAGCCTTTCACAACCAACCTGTACAGTATCCTTATGCACATCCGATTAATCCCTATATATACTCGCCTATAACGCTGCCGCTACTTCGATTGGTCGGCTCATTCCCCGCAGTGCTTTATATCTGGGGCTACTGGCTGATCTATGCCGCTGGTGCGCTGGCTCTAATTTGGGTTGGCATACAGGCCACAGAGCCTAAGGAGCGGCGGGTTTTTGTTTTTCTCGCCCCGGCCGCTGCTTTTTTCCCTGGTCTTCTTCAGACATCTACCTTAATGTGCGGCAACATCGCCTTCATTCTCTACGGCCTGATTTTCGTTGCGGCATACCAGGGTTGGCGGCGCGGCCGGTGGCACTGGTTTTACCTTGCCGTGCTGGCAGCATCCTGCTTCAAAATCCAATTGTTGAGCCTGCTTGTGATTCCTATTCTCTCAGCCCGCAGGCAGTGGCTTCAGGCCTGCACGACAGCATTCGCCGGTGTTGTCCTTTTCGTCATGCAGCTCTGGCTTTGGCCCGCATATTTTCACAATTATCTACATGTAATCGAACTTCAGTTCAGCTACAACCATGATTTCGGCTCCAGCCCGGCTGGTGTTTTTAGCATGATCCTGTTGAATGCGGGTCTGTCTTATTCCACTGCCAGCACTATTATTTATACCTTTTATGCGCTTCTGATACTCGGCGTTCTGCTTTATCTATCCCGGCTATTTCTTGACGGAAAATTCCCGCTCAAGCAGTGGATTCCGGTCATGGTTACCGGCGTCATTCTTCTGAATCCGCGCATTCAGGAATATGACTACGCTCCTGCTACTATTTTCATGGCCTTGATTCTCTGGCGCTGCATGGCTTCTTTGACCTGCCCGGCGCGCGCAATTTTTTCTTGTTTTCTATTCTTTGCCGTTGTGAATGTGATCATCGTTCTTATCGTTCCCATCGACACCAGCTCCTTATATTTGAAGTGTATTCAGTGTTTTCTTCTGGCCGGAGCTTTCGCCGCCGGGTGCTGGAATCTGCTGCGGCAAACTAGCGAGTCTGCAATCAACGCCGGTATTCCCTCCACAAACGGGTAGGCGTAGCCACAAGATAGGCAGATAAGCCGGGCCTCCTCAACGCGAAGCGCGCCAAAGCAGGCAGGGCAAGCCAGTTGGGCTGCTACTGAGGGGTCGTACGCGGAAAAAACTCCGGAAACGTCGGCCATGAGGCCTTACTGGATGGTTGCGCCTGCGCCTTCAGTCGAATCGGAAGCGGCTTCCGCGCCTGGCCCATGGTTGCCCAGCTTGGGGATGTTGGCAAATTCGGCTTCGATGCTCTGGATGGTGCCACCTTTTGCCGACTCATAAGCCACGCGAATGCCGTTGTAGATGGCGCGGTCATTGGAGGAGCCGTGGCCGATGATGCATACTCCGCGCACTCCCAGCAGATGCGCGCCGCCGTACTCGCGATAGTCCAAGCGATGACGAAATTCGTTGAAGGCCTTGCGTGACAGCAGCGCGCCCACCTGGGCGGTGACCGTGCGGGTGAGCGACTCGCGCAACACATCACGAACGAAGCGGCCCACGCCCTCGCTGGTCTTGAGAGCCACGTTACCCACAAAGCCGTCGCAGACAATCACGTCCGCCTGGCCTGAGAAGATGTCGCGCCCCTCCACGTTGCCCACAAAGCGAATGGGCAGCGCCTTGAGCAGCGGAAAAGCCTCGTGGGTCAGATCGTTGCCCTTGGTCTCTTCTTCGCCGACATTGAGCAACCCTACGCGCGGTGACTCGATCTTGAGCACGCTGCGGGCATAGATTTCGCCCATCACGGCAAACTGGGCAAGATTGGTTGCCTTGCAATCCACATTCGCGCCCACGTCCAGTAGCACGCAGGGATTGCCCTTGGAGCTGGGCATGGGGATGGCCAGCGCCGGACGGTCCACTCCAGGCAACGCGCCCAGCACCATCTTGGCCGAGGCCATGGCTGCGCCGGTGTTGCCAGCGGTCACAAAGCCCGCCGCTACGCCCTCGCGCACCAGCTTGAGCCCCACGCGCATGGAGCTGTCCTTCTTGGTGCGCAATGCCTGCGCCGCCTTCTCTTCCATGCCGATGCGTTCCGAGGCGTGGTGGATGACGATAGGCAGGTCTTCGTTTCCCAGCAGTTCATCGAGCAGATCGCGCAGTTCCGCCTCCGGCCCAACCAGATGGACGCGAACCGGCAGAGCCTTGCAGGCGAGGATGGCCCCGCGAATCTCCGCCTCGGGAGCTTTATCGGTGCCAACAGCGTCAAGCGCAATATCAATGAGCATGGGCGCGGAAAACTACTTGGCTTCTTCTTTCACATCAACCACGGCGCGGCCTTTGTACTCGCCGCATTTGGGGCAGGCGCGATGGGGCAGTTTCTTCTCGTGGCAGGCGGGGCACTCGGAGACCCCCACGGCGGTCAGAAAGTCGTGTGAGCGGCGAAGCGCGGTGCGGCGCGTCGAGTGGCGCCGTTTCGGATTAGGCATAACAAAAGTTCCTTTCGTGACTCAGCCCGCTGTAGTAGGCGTTTTCTGCCGGTTTCAGGCCACGCAACATCCTGGCCACGGGCTTCGGCACCCTCAATTGATCCAGATGTAATCCAGATGTTCTCTGAGGGCTTGCTTACCTGGACTCAATCCGGCCACGGAGATTTGCCAGCGCCTCCCAGCGGGGGTCGTCCCCGACACAGGTACAGGGCTGGCGGTTGCGGTTCGCACCGCAGCGCGGGCAAAGTCCCTTGCAGTCAGGCTTGCACAGCGTCCTGAGCGGCAGGGACAAAAGCACCTGCTCGCGCAGCACATCCTCAAGTGCAAGACTGTCTCCTTGATAATAACCGATTTCCGTCTCCGGCGCAGTAATGGAGCGTTCCGTTGCCTCCGCATCCGCTGCCGCGGGCCGATAAATGAGGTCAAAATCAGCCCCTACAGGAATCTCAACCGGTTCAACACAACGGGCGCAAGGAACCTGAAATCTGCCCTGAAAGCGGCCCTTAAGCCGGATGTCGTCCACGATCTCCCTGGGGCCTCGGTGCTCGTGCAGCACCTCAGCATGGCCGCTGGCAGCCAACCCTCCCTGCTGCTCGGCCTCCTCGCCCAGATCGACTGCTCCCGGAGCCAGTTCCAGATCAAAATCGACCGGCTCCCTTTCCAGTTCACTTACCTTGAAATGCATAGTATGAGCCTACGGCGCAGGCGCGTGGCCGTCAATGCGAACACTTACCTAACCGAAGATCAGCACAATTTTCAATTGACGCAACACGCGAAAAAGCGCAGAATAATTACAGGGCTTAGATTTCAGTGTCTTTACGGAACGCCTTGCAATCCGGATGAGGCACACGAGTCATTGTAGATGCAATCCTGGCAGATTGCGGGGAGGGTGCGATGAGTCACAAAGAGTTTCTGAAATTCAAGGAAGCCATCGCGAAGATTGATCGCGAATGCAATACTCCCGAGAAGGCGCGCGAGATCCTCATTAAGTCGGGTTATTTGACTCCAGATGGTCAGGTAGCCAAGAAATTCAGGTAGGCTGCTTTAGTTGTCTTTAGTCCTTGCATATCACGGATGTAAACTCGAAACCGCCCTGGAACTTCTGGGCGGTTCGCCGTTTCAGCCCAGTACACAGGAGTATGACTGGCTTGGCGCAGGGATTTATTTCTGGGAAAATGACGTACTCCGCGCATATCAGTGGGCTAAAGAACACCGTGGGCGCTTCGCCACCCCACGGTTATTGGCGCGGTGATCGAACTCGGCAATTGTCTTGATCTTGCTACCCAGACCGGAATTGAGGCAGTAAAACTCGCACATAAACAGTTCAAAGCTGTGCTTAAAAAGCAAGGGGCTTCTATCCCGAAAAACGTAGATCCCGCTATGAATCGCAGCGGAGATAAAGTCAAGAGGTTTTTGGATTGCGCCGTTATGAATCACCTGTTCAATAGCGTTCTGCGAACTGTGCAGGAATCGGACCCCAAAAGTCAACCCTACACGACCGTGCGATCACTGTTTCCAGAGGGGAAAAAACTCTACGCGGGTGCAGGCTTTAAAGACAAGACACATATTCAGATCTGTGTTCGAGAGCCGGAGCAGATTCTCGGCGTATTTCGTATACCGGAATGGCAGAGAATCGAGCTCGAATTACCAGACCTGTACCAATGCTCCTGATTACGTCTATCATTTATCTACACTAGGATTTCCATGACCCAGAACGCAAGCCCCGCCTCCGAAGTCGCTCTCCGCATCCGCGTGGCCACCGCTGCCGACCGGCCGCGCCTGATTCCGCTCATCAACTCCGCCTTTGCCATCGAAACCTTTTTCGAAGGCACGCGCACGGATGAGGAGCGCCTGTCCGCGATGATGCGGACTCGAGGCCGACTGAGCTGCAGGATCGGCACGTCCGCGAACGCGTGGTTGATCGCGCTCACCGAGTATCACGCGGTCGCGCTTCTCGCGGATCTCGTCGAACAGCCGCGAGCCCATCGAGCCGCCCAGCAGCGTCGAGTAGATCGACAGCGCCGCACGCTCGCGCGGCTCGCCGACGGTCACGTTCGGGCGGTAGATCATCCGCAGGTGC
>CAWJDN010000079.1:0-7048 GCA_963840985.1 uncultured Acidobacteriaceae bacterium | reverse complement strand
GCGCGCTCTGGACCGTATATACAGTCGCGCTCGACGGGGATGGAGATTTGTGGGTCTCGGACAACAGTTCGCGCATTGTGGAGTTTGTGCCGCCCTTCAGCAACGGGATGGCTGCTTCGCTGGTGATCGGGCAGACCAGCCTGACCAACTCAGGCTGCAACCATGGAGTTCCAGCCAACCCCACGGCGAGTACACTTTGCTTTGCCTACGGACTGACCTTTGATTCGAGCGGCAATCTGTGGGTTTCGGACACCAATAACTCACGCATGCTGGAGTTCAAGCCGCCCTTCAGCAACGGGATGGCCGCGAGCCTGGAACTGGGGCAGCCGGGTTTCACCACTGCGACATACAACAACGGCGGCCGCTCCGCTTCTTCACTGAGTTACCCGGTCCAACCAGCCTTTGATGGGGACGGAAATCTGTGGGTCTCCGACGCCAGCAACAATCGCGTGCTGGAATACGTTCCGCCCTTCAGCAACGGCATGGCCGCCACTTTGGAGTTGGGCCAGCCCTCGGGGGCGACGGCATTTACCACGAATGCCGCAAGCACCACCCAGAGCGGCTTTTATTATCCGTACGGTATCTCGTTCGATACCAGCGGAAATATACAAGTGGCCGATTTTGTGAACAGCCGGGTAATGATCTTCGATCCGCCTTTCAGCAACGGCATGAACGCAACCACCGTCCTCGGTCAGGCGAACTTCACCACAGGCACAGCCAATCAGGGCGGAATTGGCGCCAACACTCTGTATGAGCCTTTAGGCGGTGTGACCTTCTAAGGCAGATGTGCTCCGGCATGCCGGTTTCGCAACTGCTCCTCATACAAGCCCCAGGTCTCGATTCTGAGATCTGGGGCTTTATTTTATTCGAGCGGAACCAGAGTAACTATAACCTATTCAGTCTCATGCAGTGTCGCCGTTCCCAGTTTGACGAGATTCCCTTCAGTAAAAAATATCTTGCGCGAATTGAATAAGTATTGGTAAGATGGCTTCGGTTCAAATTTCCCGGGAATTTGGTATCCAAATCCAAGCAATGTGGTATCCAAAAAGGAGCATCTATGCGCACCCCAATTCGTCTGGTTTTTCTTTGCCTTTTCTCTTCAGCTTTGATGACGTGCCTGACGGCATGTTCTATATTCGGAAGTTCCAGTTTAACCTCTACGCCCCCCCACACCCCGTTGCCCAAGGGAACCATGAACTATGCCGCGGCGGACACCTACAACAATCGTGTTCTCATCTACAATATTCCCTTCAGCACGGATGAGAGCGCCAGCGTGGTTCTGGGCCAGGCGGACTTCACCAGCAATGCATTTCCGGCAATCGCAGCCAACACGTTCGACTTTCCCATATCGGCTGCCGTCGACTCCTCCGACAATCTCTATGTGGCAGACTTTGATAATTGCCGCGTCTTGCAGTTCAAGCCGCCCTTCACCAACAACATGAGCGCCAGCGTAGTGATCGGGGAGCCTGATTTTGTGACGAAGACCTGCGGCATCAGCGCGAGCACACTCCGCTTGGCCGCCGCACTCACATTCGACGGAGATGGAGATTTGTGGGTCGCGGAGTATGGAAGCTCGCGCATTGTGGAGTTTGTGCCGCCCTTCAGCAACGGGATGTCTGCTTCGCTGGTGATTGGGCAGACCAGCCTAACCAGCACGGCAGGCTGCGAGCAGGGGCTTGGCGCTCCCACGGCGAGCACGCTTTGCTATTTGTGGGGAATAACCTTTGACGCGAGCGGCAATCTGTGGGTCGCGGACTCCTACAATCATCGCGTGCTGGAGTACATGCAGCCCTTCAGCAACGGCATGGCCGCGAGCCTGGAGCTTGGGCAGCCTTCAGGGGCGACGGCATTTACCACGGGTACACCCAACAACGGCGGCATCTCCGCCACATCGCTGGGTAACCCGACCCAACCGAGCTTTGATGGCGACGGGGACCTGTGGGTCACGGACCTAGGAAACAATCGCGTACTGGAGTACACGCCGCCCTTCAGCAACGGCATGGCCGCAACTCTGGAACTGGGACAGCCTTCAGGGGCAACGGCATTTACCACGGGTACCGCAAGCACCAGCCAGAGCGGCCTCGATTATCCGTACAGTATCTCGTTCGACACACAAGGAAATATACAAGTGGTCGATTCTGCTAACAGCCGGGTGATGATCTTCGATCCGCCTTTCAGCAACGGCATGAACGCAACCACCGTCATCGGCCAGGCGGATTTCACCACAGGCACGTATAATCAGGGCGGCAGCGTTGGCGCCAACACTCTGTATGAGCCTTATGGCGGCGTTACCTTCTAAGGCAGATTCGCTCTGACGTGCCGGTTTCGCAACTGCTCCTCATACAAGCCCCAGGTCTCGATTCTGAGATCTGGGGCTTTGATTTATTGGCGCGAAACCAGAGTAATTATGCGCTTTACCGGTTGACATACGTGGTTTTGCTGGTTGTTTTGAGGGTGAAGGCGTTGGCCGGCAAGGCCTCATTGACCTTGATGTTGAAATAAACCGCGACTCGCGTCTGGCCCTGCCCCTCGTCGAAGACCTGCTTGAGGCTGATGCCGCGCTCGGTGTCCATCCAGACCGTCACTTTGGGAAGGTTCTTGCGAATGCCGAGGTCTTTGGGGACCATCTCCAGCTTCTCTGTCTTGATTTTGTTATTGCCGTCGAGCAATGTCTCAGAGCCCAGATACTTGATCTCCCACTTCTCTTCCAATTCTTTTCCGCTGGCGCCGAAGCCGAGCATGAACCAGCTTTCGTACTGACCAGCCTTGGTGAGGGTGGTGACCTGATCAATCAACTGCTCATAGAGCTTGACCACTCCACCGGAATAGACGTAGACCTTGGGCACGGGTTTGCCGTTCTCCTCGCGGATGTGCGCGGCCATGCTGAATTTCTTGCCGGTGCGCTCGTAGTAGACAGTCCCCTTCTGCGTCTCCTGGTCGGGGATAGGATCGGTGATATAGGTGTCAAACTGGAAGTCGGCGGAGGTGGAACGGAAGTTTTTTGCCGCCTGGTCGAGACGGCGCAGCACTTCATCCTTTTTATCAGAAGCGGTAACGGCGGGGCTCGCGGCGAGCAGAAGCAACGCGATCAACGCGGAGAAGATAAATTGAATTGCCTTATGCATGGATTTCCTTATGTTGTTTGACGAGATTGCGGTCTGAAAGACTACAGGTGGAAGCGGATTGAAGAAGCTCCTCAGTGGCTCGCCCAGACCTTCCATGCTCCAGATACCCTGGGCGTCCTGTGCGGTCTCCCAGCGCGTGATAAAGACGGCGTCGCCGGTGACCGGCTCGATGGCTCTGTGCAGGGCCTTCTTCACCACCATGTTGGATTCCGTAGTTCTCAGGTCGAGGTCGACATCCGCGGCCGGCACGGTGATGATCAGACCGCGGCCGCCATCGCCGATGACCTGGATGGGATGCGGCGGGCCGGCGGCGTTGGAGGGCCTGTCGCCGTAGTTCCACAGATGCGGGGTGATGAAGATAAACAGCAGGATCAGCGTCACCATCACGTCATAGTGGAAACAGCCGCGCGGGTAGGTCCAGTAGAAATAGCTTTTGAGAATTTGTTTCATGCTCTTCTTACATTGTAATGCGTTTCAGGCCGCCCATGTAAGGCTGGAGCAATTCCGGAATCAGGACCGATCCGTCGGCCTGTTGATAGTTTTCGAGGATGGCCAGCCAGGTGCGTCCGACGGCCAGACCGCTGCCGTTCAAGGTGTGGACAAACTCGGGCTTGGCTTTAGGGCCGCCGGGCCTGTAGCGGATGTAGGCGCGCCGCGCCTGGAAGGCTTCGAAGTTGGAGCAAGAGGAGATTTCGCGGTAGAGCTGCTGGCCGGGAAGCCAGACTTCGAGGTCGTAGGTTTTGGCCGAGGAGAAGCCGGTGTCGCCGGTGCAGAGTAGAACGCGGCGATAGGGGAGCTTGAGTGCCTCGAGGATTTCTTCGGCGTCGCGGGTCAGCCGCTCGTGCTCAGCGTCGGAGTCCTCGGGGCGGGTGAACTTGACCAGCTCGACTTTTTGGAATTGATGCTGGCGGATGATGCCGCGCGTGTCTTTACCGGCGGCTCCGGCCTCGGCGCGGAAGCAGGGGGTGTAGGCCGTGAGGCAGATGGGCAGACGCGCTTCGTCGAGAATTTCGTCGCGATAGAGGTTGGTGACGGGAACCTCGGCGGTGGGAATGAGCCAGTGGTCGTTGTCGCGGAATTCGCCGCGGGCGACGGCTTCGGCGTCGGCGTCGGAGCAGCGGAAGAGGTCCTCGGCAAACTTGGGCAACTGGCCGGTGCCGAAGAGCGATTTGGAGTTGACCATGAAGGGCGGCAGGATTTCGGTGTAGCCGTGTTTCTGCGTGTGCAGGTCGAGCATGAAGCTGATGAGGGCGCGCTCGAGTCGCGCTCCGGCACCCATGTAGACTGCGAAGCGCGCGCCGGAGATTTTGGCTGCGCGTTCCAGGTCGAGGATGCCTAGGGCTTCGCCGAGTTCCCAATGCGGCTTGGGGGTGAAGTTGAAGGAAGGAATTTTGCCCCAGGTTTTGACAGTTTGGTTGTCGGCCTCTGAGGTGCCGGTGGGGACTTCGTCACGGGTGAGGTTGGGAATGCCGGCGAGTACCTGGCGCATTTGATCGTCGAGCTGGGCGGCGGTTTTGTCCAGAGCGTCGAGCTGGTCCTTTAGGTCGCGGGTTTCATCCATCAGAGTAGCAACATCTGGCCGAGCCTCAAACTCCTCAGAGATTTTGACAGTCCGCGCAATCTTTTCGTGTGCGGGTAGGTTGCTCATTTCTCTAGCTGGTGGAGAAACAGCTCGTCTCAGTGCGCCGACCTGCTGGCTTAGTTCGTTGCGGCGGGCCTTGAGCCGCTCGGCGGTGGTGATGGCTTCGCGGCGGCTGGCGTCGAGAGAGCGAAAATCTCCCAGTAGCGCAGCCGGGTCCGCCCCGCGCGCACGCAGTTTCTTCTCAACGAGTTCCAGGTTGGCACGGACAAAGCCGAGATCGAGCATCGCAATTCTAGTTTACTCGACGGGGTTGGATGTTCCCTGGATGCCTTAGGGCAAAGTGATGAGAATTCCCAGTGCCTTGGCTACTATTTTCAGAGCGGCATCGCGCGTCCATAGTTGAGTTCCCGGCGTCATCAGACATGATGCAATGAGGTGCGCATCCGTAAGGCCAATGCCCTTCGAGTAGAGGGTGTGCGCTTCAATCATGTGCCGCACTTCGTTTAGTTGCGCCACTCTAATTTCGAGTAGCGCATCCATGTCATCAAGTCTTTTTCGCCGGTTGTGAAGCGAGCCGAGGGCAAGCTCAGCAACGATGAAGGGATGCATGACAATCTGTCCTCTGATAAGGCGCTTCTCCATCTCAGGGTTGCGGCCGCGCAGATGGTCAACCCAGACCGATGTGTCGGCCAGAATCACAGTCTGTCAGCCCTCACACGCTTGATGTCTTCCAAATCCGGCTCTGTCCCTCCGACCGCCGCGAGCCTGCGCGAAGCCTCAAGATGAATTAGCGCCTTCAAAGCCTCCCGGAGCAAGGCTGTTCGTTCCGTCACGCCTGATAACGCTTGAGCCTTACGTATCAATTCATCATCGAGTGCCACTGTTGCTCTCATAAAAGCCTCTTGTATCACCCATTATATCACCAAATGGTGATAATTTATATGTTTTCGAGATGCATCCAAACTACACTCGTGCTGCTGGTTGTTGTGACGGGCTGACCGGTCCCACGTCAATCTTGTCCTGCCAGCCGGGGAGGCGCTGGTCGCCGGTGATGAGGCGTGCGCCGCGTGTGAAGGTGAAGTAGGTCCAGATCCATGCGGCAAAGACCGAGAGACGGTTGCGGAAGCCGATGAGGAAGAATATGTGCACCGTCAGCCAGGTGGCCCAGGCGGGAAAGCCGCTCCAGTGGGCCTTGAAGGGCCATGCAATCCTGGCTACGGCGTCCATGCGCCCGATGGTGGCCATGTCACCTTTGTCGAAGTAGCGGAAGAGAGGTCGGCGCGCGCCCGCGAGATCGGCGGCGAGGATTTTGGCGACGTGATCGCCCATCTGCATCGCGGGCTGAGCGACGCCAGGAATCTGATGGCCGTCCTGCTCGAGGTGGGCCAGGTCGCCCAGGACGAAGACTTCGGGTAGTCCCGGCGGATTGAGCCGGTCGTCCACCAGTACCGAACCGCGGCGATCGAGCGGCGCGCCCAGCAGCCGGCCCAGCGGCGAAGCCTCGACGCCCGCCGCCCAGAGTATCACCGCGGCGTCGATTCGTTTGCCGCCTATCTCCACCCAGCCAGGCCCGATTCCGGTGACATGGGTGTGGGTGCGGACCTCAACGCCCAGCCTGCCCAGCGCAGCTTCGGCTTTGGCGGAGAGGTCTTCCGGGTAGGCTCCCAATAGGCGCGGTGAGCCTTCCAGCAACAAGACCCTGGACTTTGCCGGATCGATGTGGCGGAAGTCGTGGCGCATGTAGAGCTGGGCGATGTCGGAGATGGCGCCAGCCAGCTCGACGCCGGTGGGTCCGCCGCCGATGACGACGAAATTGAGCGGCGGGTGCCAGCCGTGCTCGACCATCTGGCGCTCGGCCAACTCGAAGGCCAACAGCACGCGGCGGCGAATCTCAGTGGCATCCTCGATAGTCTTGAGTCCCGGCGCAAAGGTCGCCCAGTCGTCGTGGCCAAAGTAGGAGTGAGTGGCCCCGGTGGCCAGCACCAGGTAATCGTAAGGAAGCTCGGCGCCGCTGGCCATCGCAATCCGCCGCGCTCCCACGTCGATGGCAACCACCTCCTCCATCAAGACTTGAGTATTTTTCTGGCGTCGCAGGATAGAGCGGATGGGCTGGGCGATGTCGGCCGGCGAAAGCACCGCCAGCGCCACCTGGTAGAGCAGCGGCTGGAAGGTGTGGTGGTTGCGTCGATCCACCACGGTCACCTCCACTGGCAGGTGTGCCAGACCGATTGCCGCGTGAAGGCCGGCAAAACCACCGCCAACAATCACCACACGGGGCTTGCGGGCCAGTGGTTGTATGAGCGGTCTGGTCAATTCACCCACAGTGTGCGCCTCTTACTTA
>CAWJDN010000078.1:0-5212 GCA_963840985.1 uncultured Acidobacteriaceae bacterium | reverse complement strand
CCGGCAGTTCCGCCCGTCGTACCCCAGTCAACATCAACCAGCGTGCTTGCGTGTAGCGCGTTACGAGGTCACCGTCTGATTTGATTCGAGAGCAGGACGACTGATGGCAAATACCCTTCGACATATGCATTCGCAGCATTCGCGAGGTCCGCGTTTTGTCGCTTGGAATCCTTGCTTTTATAGCCTTGACGAACTTCGAATACGATGCCATTCTTTGGGGCGTTTGCGGCGGTGTGCTCAACGAGAACTCTTCGAAGACCAGCTTCCATCCAAGCTCTCACCCGGTCACGCGCGCCAGGGTCTGCAACGTCCTCAAGCACGATGCGGCCATCCAACGAGAGATTTCGCGTCCCTCCTTTGGTGTCTGGAACCGTGTATGTCCAGTTCGCCTGTTCATGCGTGAGGCCGAGGGTATCTTGAAGGACTTTGTTAAAGACCCACTGTCCGCCCATTCCTACTTGACGGTAAATCGAGGTCATGCCCCCGGCGGCCTTGTGGGCTGCATACATCATTGGGGAGTCCAGACCCAACCAACTGTAGAACGGATCGGCCCCATACATCTGACGAAATTGAGCAAGAGTCAGACCCCCGGTCCGTCCTTGCCCAAACATTGGCTTGTATTGGGCGCAAACCCGGAGTGCCCCCGCCAGAATCTCAAAGTATTCCTCGTCGCGTGGGTACAGCGGGTTTGGGTTGGCAAGCTGAGTGCCCATGATTCCTCAATTCGAAATGAGATTTCACTTCAACTTTAGCAGCACCGGGGGGCCTGAATCGAGGTCGGGTAGAATTACGGTCATGAGACTCTACTACGCGAGAGCCGAGCTTCTCCTGCAATCTGTTGATGGCGAATTCCTTTTAGAAATGGCGGGGAAGGAACTGGGACGTTTCAAGCAAGAGAAGAAAGCAGTCTCCGCATACATCCGCATCAGGAAAGAGCTTGAGCAGAAAGAGCCACCCCGCGAGGTCAGTGATGCGGAAAGGAGAAGACTTCTTGAAGAGTATCTGGCAAACAGTCTCGTGGGCCACAATTCATGGTTGGAGCCGCAGAAAAAGCTTGCCAAATCCCGAATCCACCACAATTGAACTTACCTAGTTTCGTGGGCGATATTTGGTAGCGCATTCGGTGACGCACCCAATGGTCCTTTGAAAACTCCGCAGACTGGTACCCCGAATCGCCGATGTTGCCGAGACGAATTCTGGCCCCACGTAAAATCGCCATGGAACCCACAACGCACCGGCTCACCGGCAAGAATTGTTCGTAAACCGACCGTGTGAGCCCCAATTCCCGCCCCCCGAACCCACGCATCGTTCTCACCTCACAAGCGCGACCAACCCCGCCGAAGCTGCGTGCCACCCGCGCCCCTCCGTGCCAACATTTCCTCGGAGCGGTTTGCCGATAATTTCCCCCCATTGCCGCATAATCCTTAGTAGAGCATCAGCAAGGGAATGCCCTTGCACGCCGGCAAAGACTCAAAACCGCCCGGAAAAACACCGCAACCCCTTTGGAATCTATATTCTGCGAATAACTCGATTAGAATGAAGATTTTAGAGCGAAGAAACCATTGTATGCTGTTGAAAACAAGTAATTTATTTACAGAATATGGGTGGGGGTAGGTGCCGCGGTGAGCCTGTAACGGCGGGTGTCCCAAACCGCAAAGAGACCTCTCACTGTCAAGGGCTGCCCCCGCACTCGTACACTTGCGCTGGAGCCATCCCATGCCCTCACCCACACCCCGCATCGTCCTGACCACCGCCGCCAATCCGGAAGAGGCCGCGCGCTTGGGCCGCACGCTGGTTGAGGAGCGCCTGGCCGCCTGCGCCACGCTGATTCCCGCTGCCCAGTCCATCTACCGCTGGAAGGGTGAGATCGAATCCGCAACCGAGACGCTGCTGCTCATCAAAACAGGAGACGAGCAATTGGCTCGCCTGGAAGCCCGGCTGCACGAGTTGCACAGCTACCAGACGCCTGAGTTCCTGGTTCTCAAGGTGGATGCGGCCAGCCAGCCCTACCTCGATTGGTTGCAAGAGAGCTTGCGGCAGCCATGACGCCCGACTCAAATGCCCGGAAACTCAGTTTCAATGCCTGGCCCGTCTGATATTCTGAGCGTGGTTTGTACCTATGCGCTGGTTATTGATGGTACTTCTTATCTCGCTCGCGGTGCTGCTGATTGCAGCCGCCGGAGGAGCGCTTCACATCTGGGCACAGCGCAGACGAAGCCGCTCCGGGCATTCAGCAAGCACAGGTGCGGCTCCCGGTACAGCTGAAGAAACCGACGAAGAAACAGAACTTTAGGGCCATCGGACGGTCCCCAAGCCATGCTACGTTGAAAGGACGTTCATCCCCATGAGAAATCCCAACAACAAGCAGGAGGCTAACCCGGACAAGATGATCGACATCTCCATCGCTCACAGCCCCGATTCCGATGACGCGTTTATGTTCTATGGCCTGGCCACCAACAAGGTTCGCGTCCCCGGCTACCGCTTTACTCACACGCTGTGCGACATCGAGACCCTCAACCGCCGCGCCATGGAGGAAGCCTTCTTCGATGTGACCGCCATCAGCTTTCACGCCTATCCCTATGTGCAGAAGAAGTACAAGCTGATGGGCTGCGGCGGCAGCGTGGGCGAGGACTACGGCCCCATGATCGTCTCCAGCAAGCCGCTGGAGCCCGGGGAGTTGGGCAGCATCAAGATCGCCGTTCCCGGAACCTTGACCACCGCCTATCTGGCGCTCAAAATCTTCAATCCGGCCATTCAGACCGAGACCGTGCCCTTCGACCAGATCATTCCGGCGATTCTGGCCGGAACCTACGAGGCCGGGCTCATCATCCACGAAGGCCAGCTCACTTACTCCGCCAGCGGATTGAATAAAATTCTTGACCTGGGCGTGTGGTGGCGCGAGCAAACCGGCCTGATGCTGCCGCTGGGCGGCAACGCCATCCGCCGCTCGCTGGGCGCCGAAAAGCACAAGATCATCTCCAAAGCACTGCGTGAGAGCATTCAGCACGCACTGGACCACCGCGAGCAGGCGCTGGAATATGCCATGCAGTTTGCCCGCGACCTGGATGTCGGGCTGGCCAGCCGCTTCGTCAGCATGTACGTGAACCAGCGCACGCTGGATTTCGGCGCAGACGGCCGCGAGGCTATTCGCAAGCTGCTCAAGATGGGCCGCAAACGCGGTATCATCTCCATCGCGCCGAAGGTAGACTTCGTCGATTGAGCCGGCAGCCGGAGCGATTAAACTGTTTCCATGCAGATGCACAAGCGCCACGCGCTCGTCCTCAGTCACGTCGCCTTCGAAGACCTCGGCTCCCTCGAAGCGCCTCTTCGAGAGCGGAGATTTGAGATTGAAAATGTCTTAGCGGCCACGACGCGCTTCCCGTTGCCGCAGGCCAAGTTCTTGCGATCTTCTCATCGTTCTCGGCGGCCCGATCGGGGTCTATGACGATCAGGATTATCCGTTTCTGAACGATGAGATTGCCTGCATCCGCGAACGATTAGCCGCACGCAAGCCGATTCTTGGAATTTGTTTAGGAGCGCAACTGATAGCCGCGGCCCTTGGCGCTCGCGTTTATCCCGGCCTCGAAGGCGCGGAGATCGGTTGGTCGCCGTTGCATGCAGCTCCAAATTCAGAGACGCCCGCATGGTTTGCCCCGCTGCTCGCGCCGGGACTTCATCTCTTTCACTGGCATGGGGATACCTTCGATCTTCCCTCCGGCGCGCTGCATCTGGCCAGAACGGAACTCTACAACCATCAGGCCTTCGCCATCGACGGCTTCGCGCTGGGGCTGCAATTCCATCCCGAGGTCTCCGCCGCCGGCCTGGAGAGCTGGTACGTGGGCCACGCCAGTGAATTGCACCATGCTGGCATCAGCGCCGCCGATCTGCGAGCATCGGCTCACAAGCACGCTGACGCACTGGAAAAGGCCGCGGCGCGCTTCTGGAATCTATGGCTCGATTCCATCCTGTAGTGCATGTATTTCCACCGCCAGTGACCTTCGGTACTCAGCATCTCCGCTCCAAAGTCATTGGAGTGACGCAAGAATCTTTCTCTGCTCTCTAAATAATTTCTAACCAGCGCCGATGCATCCATTAGTGAGGTTGTCAGGATGCTCGCCAATTCCACACCCATCTACCATCTCGCATCGCCTGATCCTGCATTGCTCACTGCGCTTGAACCGGTGCTTGCCGCCGACGGAGCGCGCGTGGAAATCCACCTCTCTGCGGAGACAGCTCTGCTCGCTCTGACCGCTGCCCATGCGCCCAACTTGGCCCTGATCGACGTAAACTTGCCGGGAATGAGTACGGGGCAGTTGCTGGCCTCGGCGCGTGCCGATGCGGCTGGCCGCCGTTACCCGATTGTTTTGATTTCGGACACTGTCACGCAGGAATGGATTGACCGTCTGAGTGAGGGCGTCATCAATGACCTGATGCCGCGCTCCGCCGAGCCTTCCTTTTTGCGGCTTCGGCTGCAAGCTGTGTTGCGCGAACATCGCCGCTCTCGCGAGCTGGAAATGCTGCGCGAAACAGCCACGCTCAACGCCCAGATGGACCATCTGACCGGCGTTTACAACCGCGAGACCATGCTCTCGATGATGTTTCGAGAGACCGACCGCGTACAGCGCATGAACAGTTCGCTTTGCGCGATTCTCTTCGACATTGACGACTTCGGCCATTGGAATTCGCGGCTTGGCTCAGAGGCCTGCGACGAGTTGCTCTGCCAGGTAGTGGCTCGCACTGCGCGTCTGCTGCGCAGCTACGACCTGTTGGGCCGCGCCGGCAAGGATGAATTTCTGATTGCTCTACCCGGCTGCTCCAGCGTCAACGCGGTCATGATGGCCGAGCGCCTGCGCATGGATGTATTCTCCTCGCCCTTCCGCGTCAACGGCGAAGCCGTCCGTATCTCCGCTTGCTTCGGCATTGCCGCCAGCATGGGACGTTCACCGGTGGTGGTGCTGCGCGAGGCCGAACAGGCGCTACTGGTGGCCAAGGCCAGCGGCCCCGAATCTATCCAGTGCGCCGGCGACTTTCCCGAACCCAATGCCGCCCCGGTCGCCTTCCTCTCCTCCACCTCCGAGGACGAACTGCTGGCCTGGTAAAACCCCTTCCGCTTCATTGCGGCAGGTGCCTCCTCATTCGGCGCAGGTGGCGGCCCACAGAACCTGCGCCTAGAAGCCCGGTGGACGCTCGCCGGCGACTGCGAAATCCCTCT
>CAWJDN010000077.1:0-6646 GCA_963840985.1 uncultured Acidobacteriaceae bacterium | reverse complement strand
GTCTGTGCCGTTTCATCTGGGCCGCGTGCTGCTCGACGGAGACGACCGGGAGAACTACGAGTTGCAGCCCGGAGACGTGGTCACGGTGTTTTCGCAGGCGGACATCGACGTGCCACAGAGGCAGCAGACCAAGCTGGTGCGGCTGGAAGGCGAGTTTGTGGCGTCGGGCGTCTACAGCGTGCTGCGGGAGAGACACTGCGCGACCTGGTGGAGCGGGCGGGCGGATTGACCAGCGAAGCGTATCTTTTCGGCTCGTCGTTTACGCGGGAGTTCTACGCAACGGCAGCAACAGGAGCGGCTGGACGAGTACACGACGGAGCTGGAAGACGAGATCGACCTGTCCGGCGGCAACATGGCAGGCGCTATTGCGGATGCACAAGCGGCTGCAGTGGCAGGGCCGGTCTAGGTCAGCGAATATTTGTTCCAATTTTGAATCGCAAATTTACGTGAGGTGACATCATATGCCAACTCCAATCACGCGTCTGGTTGTCTTGATGCTTGAGAATCGTTCATTCGACCATATGCTCGGGTTCCTCAAGAAAACCAATCCCGCCATCAATGGCTTGAATGGCGACGAATGGAACTATCCGGCGGTAGAGGGCGCAGCCAACATTATTGTCAGTGACGATGCGGGCGACGTAGAAGACCTCAATCCCGATCCCAACCACGAGTTTGCCCACGTCACTAACCAAATCTCCAGTACAGGCGACCCGGTTGGCAATCCCGATATGAAGGGATTCGTGCGCGACTACTTTACTGACTGCAACGACGCAACCCATGCTGCGAGAATCATGAAGTGCTTCACACCGCAGACGTTGCCGATTCTATCCACACTGGCCACGCAGTATGGCGTCTGCGATCGCTGGTTTTCCTCCGTGCCCGGTTCCACAATCCCCAACCGCTTGTTTGTTCACGGCGCAAGTTCCGCCGGCTCACTCACGCAGGATGCCATTGCCGCTCCCTTCGGTCTGCACACCATCTTTGAGAGCTTTGACGACACCACGCCCCACGATTTCGCCATCTACACGGCAGGCTCCTCCATCCTGTTCGCCAACAAGTACCTTCTCCAGAACATGGGCAAGTTCCGTGACTACGCAAGTTTCGTCTTTGACGCTACCAAGGGGAATCTTCCCGCATACACCTTCATTGAACCCGCATATGACGACGACGGCGAAGGGACAATTGCCACCAGCCAACATCCAGACTTTCCCATCAACCGCGGCGAGGCTCTCATACGCGAAATCTACTACGCGCTCACCAAAAGCCCCGACTGGAAGAACACACTCTTCCTCATCCTTTACGACGAACATGGCGGAATCTTTGACCACGTGCCGCCGCCTGTGGTCACGCGCAACCCAATCTACAACAACCTTCCCGACGTCGAACACTCCGGGCCACCCGATGTATTCGACTTCACCCGTCTCGGCGTCCGTGTTCCCGCGGTCTTCGTCTCCCCGTGCATTCCGCCCAACACCCTGATCAACGACCGTGACTATGACCACTGCTCCGTGGTCTCCACCGTCCGCAAACTATTTTGCACTCCGGCCAGCCAGCCGTTTAACTGGCGCGAAGCTCAGGCCGCAACATTCGAAAATGTACTCACTCTTACCGGAGCAAACATCCGGACCGATGTGGTCAACCTACCCGATCCCCTTATCTCCGCCGGTGTCAATATAAATGCCGCTGCGGCTGCGCCCATTCCCCGCTCCCAAACCGATCTCACCGTCCTCATGGCCGGCGCCATGCACAACGCGCTTCAGCAGCAGGGCCTTAAGCCACCCGGCGACTATAAAACACTCAATAACTCCACTCAGGTGTCGGCTTACCTGAAACAGGCCCGGCAGATCTTGCAAAACGCGGCAGGAGGTGGACAATGACCATGATTCTTCGCACACACAAATGTTTCCATCTCCTGGCGGTCGGCTTCATGCTCTCTACCGCATCCATATCACTTGCGCAAACCTACGCAAGTTGCAAGGGTTTTTCCGAAAGCCTCTCCAAGAACAATCTGCATTTCAAAATCGATTGCCTTGAAGCGTTGTTTTCTGAAGACCCCGCTCACCTCACGTTTTCCGGCATGGCTCCTGGTAACGGCATGGCCTTTGGCGGAGTGCTCGAGCAGAACAACCACTACGTCTCGCCGTTCTCGCTGCAGACCGGTCCTGGCGTCGTTCCCGGCGTATCTAGTCCCCAGCAGCCCGACTTCACTACCGGTAAACTACCTTCGGTCGCGGGTGGCTCACTATGGAGTGCCGATGGTAGTCTCGCCGCGGTCTTCTCCACCAACGGGAGCTGGGTCACCACAGGCGCACTGACCGTCTTGCCCAAGGGTTATCGAGACGGACACCGCACCGACCACGCGGGCGTCCAGGTCAGTTGCAACAAGCTCGGCCCCCTGTGTACCAAGCAGATTCTTGGCCTGCACTTCCAAGCCTCCCATCGCAGTCTCCAGACCATCTCGTTCTACGGCATCGGTACTGACTCGCCCCTGGTCAAGTACGTATTTCACGAAAACGACACATTTGCATCCGTCCGCGCTGCGCTTCCTCTTACCGACTGGTTCACCTTCGAGTCGGGCGCGGAGTTCCGCATGACCGATCTACCTCACACCACTGCATCCAACTCGGTCAGCGCAAATTTCACCAACACATCAGCTCCTGGTCTCTCTTCACAACCTGGCTTTGGTCATTATCACATCGCGCTCCGCACCAGTCCCATCTCTATCCTGTCGCCCCGAACCGACGACCAGGACGATAACCATACCGGGCCCCTGATGAAGCCGTATGTCCAGTTCACCTTCAATAACAGCGTGGAATACCACTGGTATTCCGCTCCGGGCCAATCAGGCTCCTCGTTTCAGCAATTTGTTGAAGACTCAGACGAAAACATTCAACTTGGCACCCGGGTCCGACATTACGTACAGGTTGGCGACGCAAAAACCGGCGTCGAGCACTTCTGGGATTCATTGCTCGCAAAAACCTGCGGCGACAAAAACATCGATTGGTCCAAAACAGCCAACTATGTGCTAAAAGTGCGCCAGCCCTGCGGCTTCGGAGACCTTGATTTTGTTTCCCATATCGTGGCCTCCAGAACGGGACCCGATTCGACCGTCCCGTTTTACCTCCAGCCCACTGTCGGCGGCTCCGATATTGACTCCCGGCTTAGTTTGCGCGCGTGGCCCAATTACCGCTTTCGCGCCCCAGACGCAATCTTTGTTCAGACCAACTACATCCTGCCCTTCTACAACATTCTGGTCTTCTACGATGCTGGAACTGTTGGCCCCACCTTCTCCAGCCTCTCCTTTGGAGGCCTTCGCCAGGATGCGGGCTTCGGCGTAGCGTTGTCGCTCAAGGGCCGTATCGCTGCTCAGGGATACCTTGCACTTGGCGCAGGCCATGGCCCAACCTTTGGCTACAATTTCACCAAATTCTTCTGAGACTCATATACACAATGTCTTGGTGACCTTCCACCTGCTACTGGTGAGTCGGTTCCAATCGGTATCGGTAAACGCCCCTGCGTTCACCGATTCAGCCGACCCAGCGTAATTCATTAGGGATCAAGGGGCAGGGGTTTGAACGCGACTTCGTCGCGTGGATTGATTTCTAAAAACGGTGGAGGGGATATTTCAGGGGGTTAAAACCCCTGCTCCCTCCGTCTCAGAAACCCCGACTCCCTCCGTCTCAGAAACCCCCTGCTCCCTCCGGATGGGGCTGCCCTCAGGGGTTAAAACCCACGTTCATTTTGTTGCGTTTGCGGCAGTCAGGGTTAAAACCCTGACCTACCAGTCATGCCCTGATACAAAGCACGAAACGCAGGTCCTTCGGCTACGCTCAGGATGACAATTTAGTAGGGGACACGGGCTTGGGGGCCGGATTTTGGGCGGGGAGATGGCCGGAGTGCGGGAAACCGGCTGAAAATGGCGGAAATGGCGGGAAAGTGGGGGAAGATGGCATTGCTGCTGCCCAGGCATTTACAATGACGTCTATGCAACAGGGAGCGTGTTGATGCGCCCTGCGGTGTTCTGACCTTATGAATCTACGAATATTTGGCAATTTTGCGGCATTGGCATTCGGCACATTGCTGCTCGCAAGCACGCTTATAGCGCAGACGCGTCCGGCTGCTCCGGCGAGCCCCTATGGCGGGGTGACGGTGGAGGAGATGGTGGCGCGGGTCAACGACCAGGTGATCACCAACTCGGATTACGAGCGGTCGATGAAGGAGCTGGACGCGGACGCGCGGCAGCATGGAGCCACGATGCAGGAGATATCGGCGGCGCACAGGGATTTGCTGCGCAACCTGATCGACCAGCAGCTTTGGCTCTCCAAGGGCAAGGAACTGGGCATCACGGGCGAAACCGAGCTGATTAACAAGCTGAACGATATCCGCAAACAATACCACCTGGAGACCATTGAAGACCTGGAAAAGGCGGCCCGGGAGCAGGGCGTGTCCTATGAGGATTTCAAAGCCAACATCCGCAACCAGATCGTTACGCAACTGGTGATGCGCCAGGAGGTGGGCAAGAAAGCTAGTTTCACGCCCGGGGAGGCGCAGCGCTACTATGAGGAGCACAAGCAGGAGTACGCGCGTAAGGAGAGCGTGAGCCTGGCGGAGATACTGGTGAGTACCGGGACGCATGCCCCGTCGACGACACCAGGCGAAACGCAGGCGGAGGATCCGGCAATGGTGGCGGCGGCCCAGGCGAAGGCCAACGAACTAGAGGCAAAACTGCACTCCGGTGGCGACTTTGGGCAGTTGGCGCGCAATTTCAGCGACGGTCCCACGGCAGCCGCGGGCGGCAGTCTGGGGCAGTTCCACCGTGGAGAGCTGGCCAAGGTGCTGGAGGACAAGACCTTTGCGCTGAAGGTTGGAGAGTACACCGAACCAATTCGCACACGTCAGGGCTTTGTGATTCTGAAGGTGACGGAGCATATTGCCGGTGGCATTCCGCAGTACAAGGACGTTCAGGACGATGTGGATGAAAACTTCTTCATGGCGCGAATGGAGCCGGCGATGCGCGCTTACCTGACCACCTTGCGCGAACAGGCATATATCGACATCAAGCCGGGCTATGTGGACACGGGGGCGAGCGCCAAGCAGACCAAGCCGATCTTCAGCGCGTATGTGGCGCCGACGGCGAAGAAGAAGAAGAAGATGGAGCGCACCCGCTTCCGCGAGAACACACACGGTTTCCGGCAGAAGGCGAAGCCGGAGGCATCGGTCGAGGCGCCCGCCGAGCAAACTCCGGCGGCGGCGAAGCCGGGGAAGAAGTCGAGGAAGGGCGAAAAAGCAGAGCAGGCCTCGATGAAGCCAGGGAAGAAGGAAAAGATTCGCCTTGGCCAGGCGCCGACCAAGACCCTACCCAGCGCACCGCGGAGCGCGACGGTGGACGCGGGCGCAGGGCCGCCGCAAACGGCGAGTTCCGGCCAGGAACCAGTGAACCCGCTGGAACCGGCTCGGCCGACAAGGAAGGTACGCTTTAGCGAGCGCGGCAAACAAGTCAAGCAGGCTAAACAGCCTAAGGGTATGGGACCGAAACCGGACGCTCTGGCTCCCGCAGCGCCTGACGCCGCCGAGGTAGCCGACCGCCAGACGCAGGCCACCCCGCTGGGCCTGGCCGGAGATACGTCCAAGAAGAAGAAGAAGGCATCCACCACAACAGGCGACAAGACCCGGCTGGCAGACAAGAAGAAGACCCCGGCGCAGAACTCCGGAGACGTGCCGTTGGGTCCGGCTCCGCAGACTCCCGCACCAGCTCCGCAACCGAAGCAGTAACATCTGTTCTACTACGAGACGATCACCAGGGCGCGGCTTCGGCTGCGCCCTTTCTGATAGCATTACCTTCGTTCCGCACATTCGAATGCCAGATCGGCAAATATGGAGGCAAATTTTGAAATTGAATATCGTGACGCTGGCAATCGGTCTTATCTTCGTGACGTTTGGTGTTGTGTACTTCTGGGGACCACCGTGGACAATTGCGCGCATTGCCGGAGTGGCGATTGGCGTTCCGAGTTTTCTGCTGCTGGCTTTGGCGCGCGTTCAACTGGGACGGGCCTTCAGCGTGCAGGCCAAGGCAAGCACGCTGGTGACCAGCGGCTTGTACTCGCGCATCCGCAATCCGATTTATATTTTTGGCGGCCTGACGATTGCGGGATTGATGCTTTGGGTCAATCTGCCCTGGATGTTGCTGATCTTTGTGGTTATGATTCCCATGCAGGTGTGGCGCAGCGGGGTGGAGGCGCGGGTGCTGGAGAAAAAATTCGGCGCCGAGTATCTGGAGTACAAAAAGAAGACATGGTTCTGAACTGAGGCTGAATCAAGGGATAGGCCGAAATTCATGTGAGAAAGATTCCATTTATTTGGAGAGTCACGATGCATTCAGTGTGGTTTGGCGAGTTTATGGGGAAGAAGAAGAAGAAGAGAGAGAGAGAGAGAGAGAGAGAGAGAGAGAGGGGGGGGGCGGGCGGCGGCGGGGCGGGGGAGGGAGGGAGAGGAGGAGGAGGGAGAGGAGGAGGAGGAGGAGGAGGAGGAGGGGGAGGGAAGGGAAGGGAAGGAGAGAGAGAGAGAGAGAGAGAGAGAGAGAGAGAGAGAGAGAGAGAGAGAGAGAGAGAGAGAGAGAGAGAGAGAGAGAGAGGGAGGGAGAGGAAGA
>CAWJDN010000076.1:0-4208 GCA_963840985.1 uncultured Acidobacteriaceae bacterium | reverse complement strand
AACTGATGCAGGTCTCCTCGTTGTGATTCTTATAGACCCACCAGTCCAGGTCGATTGGCAGGTTATCCACGCGCGGCCTGAGCCACATATCCGCCATCCGCCCCAGCGGCAGCCAGAAGTAATAGCGCAGCGGGTGAGAGGCGATCCGTTCATCGGTCAGCTTATTAAAACGCGCATCGATCGCCGGTGTCAGTTCCGTTTTCAAATTGTAATCAGCGGCCAGCCTGACAGTTTCGTCATACTGGGCCGGGGAATCGAAGGCCCGCGTGGGCAGCTTGTCGATCTCCAGTGTGTCACCAGGGACAATCCAGTAAATCTCCGCAGTGGAGACGAAGTCCAGGCACCAGCTCTTCACCCAGCGCTCCCATCCGGGATGGGGGGTTTCTCCTGGATCCATGGCCTGCCGCGGCGCCAGTGGCTGAAATACATGGAAGACCTGCCAGTTGCGCCAGCTCCACACGGCAAAAGGTGTCAGCGCCAGCAATACGCAAACCACAACGATTCGAGCCTGCTTCCTGGTTGAAATAACGCCATCACCCTCTTTGCGCCCCACCCTAATCAGCAGCGCCGGCGCCAGCGCCAATGCCACCAGCGCGCCCTCCGGTCTGAGCAGGGCTGCAAAGGTCACCGCAAAGGTAAAGCACAGCGCCGTCGGCCATCCCGGCCGGGCACGGAAGCGGGCCATCGACCAAAGCGCCAGCGCGATTGTTAACAATGTGAGAGACTCGGTGAGCGGCTGGGCAGCGTAAATCGAGGTGAAGGGGCAAAGCGCGGCCAGCCACAGCGTGCAGTGACCGGCTCCGGTGCTCAGCGCGCTGGGCGCAATGCTACGCGCAAAATCAGCCAGCAGCAGGCAGCCGGCCAGATCCAGCGCGATCTGTATCCAAACCACCGAGACGTAGTTTTCCATCCCAAAGAGGTGGAAGCACAGCGCCAGAAACAGCGGGTAGCCGGGTAGCCGAATCAGCGTTGAAGCCAGCTCGCCGCCACCCCAGGAGAGAGCATATCTGCCATGTAACAACAGGTTTTTAGCCAGGTCGCCGTAAATCTGGGGATCGCCGTAAGGATTAAAGAACTCCTTCAGCATCCACAGGCGCATCGCCAGCCCGCAGGCCAAGGCCAGCACAACGGACAGGGCTCCAGCCAGAGGGTAGCGACTCCGGCAACATGCTCTTGTTTGACTCTCGCGGACGGCTTCCATACGATTCGTAATGTATAGCGTAGACTGTTTTTCCGGTTTTCGCGCCCTTGTTTTTTTGCAATCCATTCTTTGCGGGTAAGAGCGATTAGAATGAGACAAGCTCCTCATGCCGGATAAGCAGATATTCTTCGATCCGCAACGGAAGCGCTGGAAACGCCTGCGCCGCATCCTCGACGCAACCGCCGTGATTTCCACGCTGGTTCTGGCGATCTTTATCTTCAATGTGCTGCGCTATCAGCAGTTGCCCGAGCTGCTGCTGCCCACCCCTCGGCACAACTACAAGGCATTGCCCGAACGCACTACGCTGGTGCACGGCGTAAAAGAACCGCGCTCCTTGCGCCGCAAAACTACCCGCAAGCCCTCCGACATCCCCTTCAACACGGGCGAGGGTTTGCGCGCCGCCTACTACGTGCAGGATGATCCCGCCAGCTACTCCTCATTCAAGGAACACGTCCACCAGATTGATTTGCTCTTTCCCCAGTGGCTGCACATCAACACTCCACAGGGAACGTTGATGGCCACAAGCAGCGACCACCGCCATGAGTATCCCATAGTGGACGGAACCACGGTACACGACCCCGACGACTCTAACAGAATCAAGAGAGTCATCGCGGCAGCCAAGGAAGACACTGAAGTCTTTCCTCACCTCCACAACTTCAACTCATTCTCCCAGAGCTGGGATCCGGCCATCGCCGGCGTCCTGGCTGACGCCTCAAAGCGCGCCACGCTGCGCCAGCAAATCGTTCGCTTCCTTACAGCATTCCCTGCCTATCGCGGCCTTTCCCTGGACCTCGAAAACCTGCCCGATAGCGCCATTCCGGATTATCTGACCTTCATCCAGGAACTTTACGCCGATCTGCATCCCCGCAATCTCCGTCTCTACGTCAGTACTTTGGTCTCAGTCAGTGACGATTCCCTGAAGCACATAGCCGCCAACTCCGACGGCATTGTGCTCATGAACTACGACCAGCATGAGGTTGAAAGCCAGCCCGGTCCCGTCGCTAGCCAGGATTGGTTCGTAGCCAACCTCCGCCGTGTCATCAAGATAGTCCCCAAAGAGAAACTCATCTGCGCACTGGGCAACTATGGCTACGACTGGATACTCTCCATCCCCAAGGCCCACGGGCGTCGCAAGCCCCCCGAAATCATTCACACCGAAGTACTCTCGGTCTCCGACGCATGGCAGCACGCCTCCGATGCCGAGGCTGAACTCGGCCTCGATCCCGACACCCTCAATCCCCACTACGAGTACATCGATGAAGACTTGAACCAGCGCCACGTCGTCTGGTTCCTCGATGGCGTCACCATGCTCAACCAGATGCGCGCCGCCCGAGCCGTGGGACTGCAAACCTTTGCCCTGTGGCGTTTGGGATCGGAGGACAGCTCCCTGTGGAGCATATGGGACAAGCCCACACAACCTGAATCACTGCAGGCCCTCGGCCAGGTCCAGCCCAGCCATGATGTGGACAACGAGGGCGACGGTGACATCATCCGCATCACCGGCACGCCTCAGCCCGGCAAGCGCACCATCCAGGTCGATACCGACGAACTCGACCCACGACGTAAGCTCATCCTCAATGAGCACATGGATGTCTATCCGCGCACCTATGTAATCGAGCAATACGGATACCGCCCCAACCAGGTCGCTCTCTCCTTCGACGACGGCCCCGATCCCAAGTGGACGCCCAAAATTCTCGACATCCTCCGCAACAAGGGCGCCAAGGGAACCTTCATGCTCATCGGCGATGAGGCGCAGGCCAATATCGGCCTCATGAAGCGCATCGTCCGTGAAGGTCATGAGATCGGCAACCACACCTGGACCCATCCCGACATCAGCGAAATCTCCTCGCAACAACTGGAACTCGAACTCAAGCTCACTGAACGGCTCTTCGCCAGCAAGCTAGGTATACAGCCTCTCTACTTCCGCCCCCCCTACGACATCGACGAAGAACCGGACACCGACGACCAGGCCGCCCCGATCGAGCTCATTCAGAAGGCCGGCTTCACAATCGTCGGCAGCAAAATGGACACTAACGACTGGAACGAGAATCCCCGCAAAACTCCCGGCGAGATCACCCAGACCATCCTCGACCAGCTTGAGACCATGAAGACTAAGCCGCAGGACCGCGGCTCCATCATCCTGCTCCACGACGGCGGAGGCGAACGCTCAGCCACCATCGCCGCTCTACCCATGCTCATCGACGCCCTGCGCGCCCACGGCTACACCATCGTCCCCGTCTCCGCGCTGATGGGAAAAACCACCGATGAGGTGATGCCCAAAATCACCTTCTACCAATTTCTCCGCGCCCTGCCTGACTCCATCGCCTTCTCCACCCTGGATGTCGCCGGCGAATTCATCATTCTGGTCTTCTTCGTTGGCAACATCCTTATGAGCGCCCGCCTCCTGCTGGTTGGCATCTTCGCGGTTATTGAGCGCATGCGCAAACCCCACGCCCTCGCCTCGCCCGGATTCAATCCCCGCGTCGCAGTGCTCATCCCCGCCTTCAACGAAGAGAAGGTCATCGTGCGCACCGTCCGCTCGGTACTCAACTCCGACTACCCCAACCTCCGCATCATCGTCATCGACGACGGCTCCAGCGACAACACCTTCGATGTTGCCCGCCAGGCTTACAAAGCCGAGATCGCCGCCGGTCGCGTCCTCGTCCTTTCCAAGTCCAACGGCGGCAAGGCTGCCGCTCTCAACTTCGCCCTCGACCGCCTCACCGAGGAATTTTATATCGGCATCGACGCTGACACCGTCATCGCCCCCGACGCCATCAGCAAGCTCATTCCCCACTTCGAGGACCCGCGCGTCGGAGCAGTCGCCGGAAACGCCAAGGTCGGCAATCGCGTCAACCTATGGACCCGCTGGCAAGCACTCGAATACATCACCAGCCAAAACTTTGAGCGCCGCGCACTCGACCTCTTCAATGTCGTCACCGTCGT
Organism: uncultured Acidobacteriaceae bacterium; assembly: GCA_963840985.1. Taxonomy (GTDB): domain Bacteria; phylum Acidobacteriota; class Terriglobia; order Terriglobales; family Acidobacteriaceae; genus Telmatobacter. Next base: position 61 of record CAWJDN010000076.1, on the reverse strand, counting down.
TCCCGGAGCCATCGGCGCATGGCGTACCGGCCCCGTCAAAGCTGCTGGCGGTTACCCCATT
>CAWJDN010000075.1:0-7601 GCA_963840985.1 uncultured Acidobacteriaceae bacterium | reverse complement strand
ATGGCCTCAGCCCTCTCCAGCGCGCGGCCCGAGCTGGCGATAGTCTGCTCGGTGGGAGCGCCGGCGGAGGAACGAAATTCCTGCAAGCCGGCCGTCACAACCTCGGCCAGATGGGACTTCTTGTTGCGATCAGCGATCTTGATCGCTTCTTCCAGCTTGCTGTCCTTCAGTGCGCCGGCCACTTTGGGCGCGAACTCGCGCGACTGCTTGCGAGCCTGAGAGAAGTAAATGTAGCGGTCGATCATGACAGCCAATGACCAGATCGACTCGATGAAGAGAACGCCGGCAATGATCTTGGCCAGTATTCCCATGTGTTCCCAGAGTCCCTGGGCGGTGAAGTTGACTGTCCCACCCTGGTCTTCCTGGAAGATGAACGCCAAATTGGCGGCCGCGTGCGAAGCGAAGTGCGTGAGTTGAGCGAGAATCACTGAATCGTTCCTCCTAAGGAGTTTTCTTGTGGACTGCGACTGCGTTACGGTTACTGTGAATGCGACTCTTGCAGATTCGCATCCAGGTCAAAAAGATGCTCTTCCCCAATGCTGGCGGAAAGCGCCAATTACATTCCTCATCCGCCCAGAGAGAAGATCACGTTCACCGTGGTCTCCACCTCCACCGGCTCGCCATTGAGCAAGTAGGGCTTGTAGCGCCACTGTCTGACAGCGTCTTGAGCGGCTTGCTGCAGCATGGTTGGTCCGCTGACGACGTGCAGATCTTGGATGGAGCCCGTCTTGGAGATTTTCGCCTGCAGTACTACCGTGCCCTGGACGCGCGCGGCTTTGGCGATGGGCGGGTAGACCGGCTGAGTCTTCAGCAGCAACATACCCTGCATGACGCCGCTGGAGATGATCAGCTTCTTCACCGGTGCGGCCTTTACATTGGCCCCGCTGTCGCCGAAGAGATTGCCCATGACGTTCCCGCCGCTGCCAAAGTCCGATCCAGCTACGCCGAACCCTGCCAGGGACGGTTCCTTCTCGGAGACCATCTTGATTTCGTGCGGAATCTTAGTGGGGGCCGTGAGCTGATTGTTCATCATCTCCGACCTTACGGGAGCCTGATGCACCTCTGGTGGCGGAGGTGGCGGGGGCGGCGGAGGCGGCGGGGCTGTCAGAGCCATCTGCATTACTGCCCTGGGCAGCGCCTCGGGATAGATCAGCGGAATCAGAACCAGCAGAATCAGGATTACACCTTCCGCGATAAACAACGGAACCATGTATTTCCCGGCCTTGCTCTTGATCTTGCCTGCGGATTCAAATGTGGAATCTTCAAACATGGCCAGCCTCGAATCGAGTGTTTGCTTACTTCTACTTAGACACCGGAGAAAGCGAAAATGTTCCCGGCATCAAAACCTTATCACAAATGCGCGGCCCATCTGGAACAGAACTGCGCTTTCCCTGAAAAAACATCGGAAAAAGGGGTTACAAATGCAGCCCCGTCTACACTCTGGGGCGTTTTGCCGCCGGAAGTACCACCGCCTTGCCCTGCCGGGAGCGCCACTCCTGCCAGGCCACCAGCATCGGCGCGGCTATGGCAATCGAAGAGTACGTCCCGATTAGAATACCTACCACCAGCGCAAAAGAAAAGCCGTTTAGAACCTGGCCGCCAAAAATGAACAACGAGAGGACGGTCAGGAAGGTCAGTCCCGAAGTAAGAACCGTCCGGCTCAGAGTCTGGTTGATGCTGCGATTAACCACGTCAGGCAGGGCCTCGCGCCGGCTCAGGCGCAGATTTTCGCGAATCCGGTCGAAAACCACGATGGTGTCGTTCATCGAATAACCCACCAGCGTCAAGATGGCCGCGATGACTGTCAGGCTGATCTCCTTGTTCAGCAACGCGAAGGCGCCTACAGTGATCAGCGTGTCGTGGAAGCAGGCCACCACCGCCGCCACCCCGTAGATCAACTGGAAGCGGAACCAAAGGTAGACCAGCATCCCCGCCATAGAGTAGAGCGTGGCCAGCAAGGCTTGCTTTTCCAACTGCTTACCCACCGTGGGACCGACCACCTGCGTGTTGCGCACGTTGCTGGGACCGATCGTGCTGTCGTAGTGCTTTTGCAGCGCGTCCATAATCTGTTGGCGGCCGGCATCTAGCGAGCTCTCGTCCTGCTGCTCCGGCAGGCTGATAAGCACCTCGTTCCCGCTGGCTTCATCGACAGCCTTGATGGTCTGGATGCTGGCATCTTTGATGCCCGCTGCCGCCATGGCCTGGCGAATCCGGTTAGTATCCGGAGTCTGATCAAACCGCACCTGCACCTGTGTGCCGCCTTTGAAGTCCACGCCCAGCGGTACCGGGCTGCCGATGGTGCGCATATGCATGCCCATCGAGATGAGGCCGGCCACGCTGAAAATCAAGGAAAAGCCGAGGAAATACCACTTCAGCCTCAGCCAATCTACATTTACGCCGCGAAATAATTCCACTCGCTTCTCTCCGCTTCCTGGGAAACTGAAACCCCTGCAGGTTCCAGCGCTCAACGTATTCCCGCTAGTCCCTAGTCCCTAAATCGACACCAGCTCCCCTGGCTTCAAATTGTTCAAATGGGCATCGAAGATGACCCGTGAAACAAAAACTGCCGTGAACAGATTGGCCGCCAGTCCAACGGTCAGGGTGGTGGCAAATCCTCTCACCGGTCCGGTGCCGAACATGAACAGAATGGCCGCCGAAACAATGGTGGTCACGTGGGTATCGACAATGGTGACCCAGGCATGGGCAAAGCCCTGATCGACAGCCGCCGAGGGCGCCTTGCCGGCGCGCACCTCTTCCCGGATGCGCTCGAAGATCAGCACATTCGAGTCCACGCCCATGCCGATAGTCAGAATCACTCCAGCAATGCCCGGCAGCGTCAAAGTAGCCCCGGAAGCCCCCATGAACCCTAGTAGAATAATCAGGTTCAAAATCAGGGCCAAGTCGGCGTTGATGCCCGAGCCGCGGTAATAAACGAGCATAAAGGCCATTACCACCATGATGCCTACGATGGCCGCTGTAATTCCCTGGCGAATCGAATCCGCACCCAGCGACGCGCCCACAAAACGCTTTTCCAGTTGATGCAATGAGGCAGGCAGGGCGCCGGTGCGCAGCAGCTTGGAAAGCGCCGCAACTTCATTTTCCGTGAAGGTTCCTTCGATCTCACCCCGGTCGCGAATCGCGCTCTTGATGACGGCCACCTCGCGGATACTGTCGTTCATGACCACCGCCATGTAGCGGCCCACGTTCTTGCTGGTGTAGTCATAGAACTTATCGCCGGCATCCGTGGTCAGTTGGAACTGGACCTCTCTCTGGCCGGTGTTGGGATTGATGCTAGGATCGGCGGTGCGGAAGTCGTTGCCCGCCACTACCGAGGCGCGCTGCAACACATACACGCTCCCCTGGTCGGAACTGCCTTGCATCACCCCGGTGAAACTCTTCAGTTCATCGTCTGCGGGAATGCTGCCGCCCACGCTGGCCGCCGCTTCCTGCTCGTCCTTGTAAGGCCCGCCGACTACCGCGTGAACCTCCAGCCGGTTGGTGCCCTGGATAATGGACTCGATCTGACTTTCATTTTCCACGCCCGGCAGGTCCACCAGAATCTGATTTTCGCCAAGGCCGTACTCCTGAATCTGCGGCTCGCTGATGCCCAGCGCATCCACCCGGTCGCGGATGGCCTCAATGGCCTGCGAAACGGTCTTCTTCTCCAGCGCTGTCACGACCATCGGCCTCATGGTCAGCAAGAAGCTTCCCTGCTCATCGCCCCCGGTCACGTCATATGCGTTGGTGTACTTGGATTCCAGCAGCAAGCGCACGTCGTTTGCCTTGTCTGCCGACGCGCCCTCCACCTTAATCAGCGTGGCCTTGGCCGGATCGGGCTTGTAGACCTGCGAATAACTCAGGTTGGCTGTATTCAGTTCCTGCTTGATGAGCGCCACGGTATTATCTGTTTCGGCATTGACCGCTTCCTCGACCTTGACCTGCAGGATCAGGTGAGCGCCGCCGCGCAGGTCCAGGCCAAGATGAATGCGTTTGGTCATGGCCTCCAGCAGGGCCTTGCCGGTGAACCCCGACGGCACCCCGAAGATGCCGTAGATGCAGATCACCAGAACCGCGATAATCAGGAGAATTTTGTTTTGCAGATTCTTCTTCATCGTCCCGTTTCTCTAGTTTCGATACAGTGAACAGTGCTCAGTGAATAGTAGCCATAACTGCTCGCTGTTCGCTATTTGCTGTTCACTGCGCACTGTCCGTGGTTACCGAGGCAATGGCGATCTTGGCCACTTCCAGCTTGATGCCGTCCGGCGCCACACGAATTACGACGACATCGTCTTTGATGGAGAGGATGATGCCGCGAATGCCGCCTGCCGTGGTCACCCGGTCGCCGGTCTTGATTGCGGCCAGCATCTGCTGCCACTGCTTTTGCCGCTTCTGCTGCGGCCGGATCATCATGATGTACAGAACCGGAATCAACAACAGGGGGAGAAGCATCGTATAGCCGCTTCCGGCCGGCTGCTGGAAGATCCACAACGCAAGACTCGTTGCCACGCTATTCCTTTACAGGCCCCCGGACCGGAAAGCTACTCCGCCTTCAGGGCACAGGCACACCCGGCCATCGGCCGTGACGCCCGCTAAAAATTTTGTCTCCGGGAATCTTCCAGACTGGTCCGGGCCGTCACTGCGTGGGGCCCAAACGCTCGGTAGGAGGGTCCGGAATCCGCTCGCCTGAGGCTGAATTCCCCTTGCAGCGTTTGCTGCTCACTACCCAACTGCCGTCTGCTTCCTGTTCGACACAGCCATCCCCTGAAAGCCGCAGACCAAGGCCGCGCCTGTCTATACGCATACGCCCCGCCCGGATTCCAAAGAAGTGCCTTCATAGATAAGATACGCGCCGACGGGGACCTGTCAAGGCGGGAGGCATCCGGCAATGCCCAGCGCCGTGAGTTGCCGATTGCCGGAATGAGAGTTTCTCACCTTTTATAAAGGCTTTACAAGTCGTCTACTCCATTCTTATGCCCGCTGGATTCTTCTGGAGTACAGATGCTATTTGGCTGAAGCGCGCATTCCTATCGCGCGCCGCGTGCCAATAAGCAGGAAAGGACGCCTCAGATGGGCAGCACTTATGGCGACTTGCTTTTTATCGCTCTTATGGCTTTATCCGTGGCCTTTATGCTTTGGGTCCTATGGAATTTCCACAAGGCCGCGCGTAGGCCATAGTGTTTGCGAAGGTGAGCGTCTTTTTTCCCAAAACGCGCTATTTCGGCTTGGTTTCCGGAGCCGCCACCGGCGTTTCCGCCTCGTCGCCCGCCTCCTCCACCAATACCGCCGAGCCGGGAACAATATCGAAACTCATCGGCTCCTTGCCTGTGGGATGGAAAGTGACGCGTAGGGGCTCGCGCTGCCACTCGGAGGGGCCGCAGGCGGGTTCGGGATGATTTTCGGCGTTGTATGCCGACAATTTTTTGGCCAGCAGCGGTTTGCGCGCCATCACCTGGGCCACCATGGCGTAGAGGCTCTTGCCGCTGGCCGTCACTCCGCAATATGCACCGTAGTCACGGAACCAGACAACCTGGCTCACGCCGGGATCGTAATCGGGCAATTTGAGTGCGGTAATGTGGCCTGTCTGCCGGTCCACCAGCAGCCATGGGCCGCGCTGCCACACCCATCGACTAGCCACCGGGGCGCTGCTGGCCGCAGGGGCGAACGCCGGCTTGACGCCGGCAGATGCCTTATCGCCAATCTTGTCACTAGGCGCGGACTTGTCACTGGGCAGGGCGTCGTTGAGTTTGATCACGCGCCGCACCACGAAGCTGCGGTCGGTCACGTCGTGGGCTTCGCCGGTGGTCCACTCTTTCACCACGCCGTCCACCAGCAGGGCGCGGACCTTAAGTTCGGTTTCAGTTTGGGCCGCTCCGGCCGGGTCGCCAGCCTTGGAGTAGGCCACCTTCCGCGTCGCGCCCAGCACCACCACGTGCCCTTTGCGCGGGGCAGCTGAAACCGTTGGATAAGCGGCAAAGAGCGCCGCCAGAACCACAACCACAATCCGCTCGCCGACTCTCATGACCTTTGCTCCTGAGATGTTGGCGCAAATCTGTCGGGAAACGGAAGGTACAGCCTCTTTCCCGTACCCAAGTAGTCCAAAACCAATGGGGGTCTTACCCCTGAGGACAGGATTGAACCATCCCTGCTCCTCTCACGATACGTTACTATACCTGCGCCGCCTCAACCGCACGCGCCACGCGGAAGGCCGTGCCCTCGTTCAGATGCGCGGCGAGCACCTGCATCCCCACCGGCAAACCGGCCCTGGTTGTCCCGCATGGCACGGTCACGCCGCAGATGCCCGCCAGGCTAGCCGTCACCGTATAGATGTCGGCCAGATACATGGCCAGCGGATCGCCGGTCTTCTCGCCCAGCTTGAAGGCCGCGGTGGGCGCGGTGGGGGTGACGATGGCGTCCACCTCGGCAAAGGCGCGCAGGTACTCCTCGGCCAGCAGGCGGCGCACCTGCTGCGCCTTCAAGTAATAGGCGTCGTAGTAGCCCGCGCTGAGCGCGTAGGTGCCCAGCAGAATGCGGCGCTTGACCTCGGCGCCGAAGCCCTCCTCTCGGGAGTGCCGGTACATGTCGGCAAGAGTCGCCGAATCCTTCGAGCGGGGTCCGTAGCGCACGCCGTCAAAGCGCGCGAGATTGGCGCTGGCCTCGGCCGTAGCGATTAAATAATACGTTGGAACGGCGTAGCGGGTATTCGGCAACTCGACCGGCTTCACCACGCATCCCGCCGCCTTCAGCGCGGCAATACCCTTTTCAATGGCCGCGCGCACCTCCGGGTCGAGACCCTCGGCAAAGTACTCCGCCGGGACGCCAATGCGCAGGCGCTCGGCCGGCTTGTCGCTCTCGGCGGCATAGTCGGGGACAGGGGCCGGGGAGCTGGTGGCGTCGAGCGGATCGTGCCCGGCAATCAAGCCCAGCAGTGTGGCGGCGTCGCGCACGTTGGCGGCAAAGGGGCCCACACGGTCCAACGAAGAGGCGTAAGCGATCAGCCCGTAACGCGAAACGCGGCCATAGGTGGGCAGCACGCCCACCACTCCGCAAAAGCTGGCAGGCTGGCGAATCGAGCCGCCGGTGTCCGAACCCAGAGTGGCTACGGCCAGGTTAGCCGCCACTGCCGCCGCCGCGCCGCCCGAAGACCCACCCGGAACGCGCTCCGTGTCTACTGGATTTCTTACCGGTCCATAGGCCGAGTTCTCGGTCGAGCTGCCCATGGCAAACTCGTCACAGTTCAGCTTGCCCAGCAGCACCGCGCCCGCCGCCGCCAGTTTGGCCACCGCCGTGGCGTCGTAGGGCGGCCGGTAACCTTGCAAAATCTTTGACCCCGCTGTGGCCGGAGCGCCGCGCATCACCAGAACGTCTTTGATACCCACCGGAATTCCCGCCAGTGGCGGCAATGGATCGCCCTTGGCGACCATTGCATCCACCTTCGCGGCCTGCGCAAGCGCACGCTCTTTGGTGAGGCATAGGTAGACGTTCAGCCGCGGATTTTTCTTCTCTATCCGCTCGTAATAACCAGCTGCGAGATCGACGGCTTTGGTGCGGCCTGTGGCGATTCCGGCGCGCAACTCAGCCAGGGTTTTTGGTTTTTCCACATA
>CAWJDN010000074.1:0-6761 GCA_963840985.1 uncultured Acidobacteriaceae bacterium | reverse complement strand
AAAGAAGAAGTCTGCAGCGGAGGGGGCATCGCGGAGGAGCTTGATGCGCTCACGAATAAGCGGTGTGACGGCAAGTATTTGTTCTGGCGAAGTCTCAAAGCCGTCCTTCGAGAAGAAGGGTCCTAGTAAAGAAGCGAGCTGCTCGACGGGCAGGGCGCGGATATGCTCGGCGTTGAGCCAGACGGCCTTCGGGTCAAACGGGTCTTCCTCAGTGAAGTTGATCACTGCGTTAGCGCGGTTGACGCCCTCGAGAGTGAAGGCGGCGGTGAGCTCTTCGAGCGAGAGAAACTCGCGGTCGTCCTTGGGCGACCAGCCAAGGAGGCAGAGGAAGTTGACGAAGGCCTGAGGCAAGAAGCCCGCATCGCGGTAGGTCGTGACGCTGACGACGGGGCCGTGCTTGCGCTTGGAGAGTTTGGCGCCGTCGGGGGCGACGAGTAGGGGCAGATGGGCGAAATTGGGTGTCGGGACGCCGAGGGCCTCGAAGATTAATAGGTGCTTGAAGGTATTGGTCAGGTGATCCTGGCCGCGAATGATATGGCTGATGCGCAGGTCGGCATCGTCAACGCAGGAGGCCAGGTGATACGTCGGCATTCCATCTGAGCGCAGCAGGGCGAAGTCCTCTACCTCGTCGGCGAGCTTGGACTGCGGACCATAAACTCCATCGTCAAAACTGAGGGTTCGGCCTTCTCCGCGTGGAACGCGATAGCGGAGGGCAAATAATTCTCCAGAATTGGCGCGGCTGTCGGACTCTTCCCGTGACATTTCCCTCATGCCAGGATTGAAGAGCCATGCGCCCTGCACGGAAGATTGATTGTCGTCACCCGCGTGAGCTGGGGTGAAGTCGCGATAGGCAAGTCCCTTGGCGAAAATGGCTTCAGCCTGCCGGCGATGCAGGTTAAGGCGTTCAGATTGCTTGTACTCTTCGTCCCAGTTCAGGCCCAGCCAGCGAAGGCCTTCAAAAATGGAATGCACGCTGGCCTCGGTGTTGCGCTCGACATCAGTGTCGTCCAGGCGCAATACCATGGTTCCGTGGTTGTGGCGGGCATAGAGCCAATTGAAGATAAAGGTACGCGCGCTGCCTACATGCAGGAAGCCAGTGGGCGAGGGCGCAAAACGGACGCGGGGAGTCTTTGCCGAGAAGGGAGTTGATTCAGGCATCTTGATTGTATGTTACCAATCGTGACGCGGTCAGCGCCCCTTCATCGGCGGTCCGGCTCAGGCCTGAGGCGGATACGGCGGCTGCTGCGGGTACGACGGCTGCTGCCAGACAGGCGGAGGTGCGGGCACTACCTTCCACTCGGAGAAAGCCATGATGTAGAGAAGAACCAGGGTGCCAAGCGACGGCACGATGCACAAGAGCGACAGCCAGGGCGAAAAACCTGCCTTTTTCAGGATGAACCAGCAGGGCACCATGACGATGGCAATCGCCACGACAATGATGATGGGAACGAGCACCACCATGGTCATGAGAATAGCTTTGATGGCTTCGGGATCGGGCTCATTTTGCAGGAAAAATGCCAAATATTGCATACGGAACACTCCAGTGGCGAAATGTGAACTCGCAGTTACAGTAAAGCTAAACGGGAAATTTCGCAATCAAATTCTCTTTGCTTAGCTTCCCGTACTAAATAATTTGTCTTCTGTTCGCTGTCCCCTGCCCTACGGAATCTCCTCGGTATCATAGTCCGGCCCGCCTCGCTTTTTGGGTACTCCGTGGACTGAGCTGAGCAGATCGTCGACAACATCTTCCAGTTGACGCTGACTTTCAATCACGGCGCTCATGCTCTTCAGGTCTTCCGGCTCGATCACGCGCTCCACCAGGGCGATGGCGTGGCATTGTGCGACCCGGTCGAGCTTCAGCCCCTCCGGGGTCTTGGCTTTGATGCTTATCTGGTCCGTACCCAGGCCCAGCATCTCGGCGATGCGGGCGCGTATCTCTCCGGAGACGGGGCCGATCTTGGGTGCGGTCAGAATCAGCGTTGTGTCGATGTTCACGATGCGGTAGCCGGCGCGTTGCAGCGTCTCCAAAGCCAGGTTGAGGAAGATAGCCGAGTTGGCATTCTTCCAGCGTGGATCGCCGGGCGGGAAAAAGCTACCAATGTCGCCAGCGGCAATAGAACCCAGCAAGGCATCTGTCACGGCGTGCAGCAGCACATCTCCATCGGAATGGCCTTCCAGGCCCTCCGGGTGGTCCAGCGAGACTCCGCCGATGCGCAACGGCACACCCGGCTTGAAGACGTGCGAGTCGTAGCCAAATCCAATCCGTGTTTCCATGGTTACCCTGCCTGTTCTTGCTTTGATTCGCTCTTAGCGGGCGCGTTGGCGCAGGTAAAACTCGGCTAACTCCAAGTCGCCCGGCTGGGTAATCTTCAGATTAACCGGAGAGCCATGGACTACGGCCACCGGATGACCTGCACGCTCCAGGACCGAGGCCTCATCGGTACCTACAAACCCGTCCGCCATGGCCTCCGCGAAGGCGCTCTTCAAGAGGCCGAAGCGAAAGCCCTGCGGTGTCTGCGCCAGAACGATAAACTCGCGCGGAATGGTGGAGGTAATCAGCGCCCCGTGCGCGGTCCGTTCCACCTGCTTAATGGTGTCCACGGCGGGCATTCCCACGATGGCCGCTCCATGCTCCAGAACCGCGTCGATGGTCCGATCGATGGTTGCCGCGTCAATCAGCGGCCGGACGGCGTCGTGTACCAAGACAACATCGTCGGGCTGAGCCGGCAAAGCTGCCAGAGCGTGGGATACAGACTCCTGGCGGCTGTCTCCGCCTTCCACCACATGAACCCGGTCGGCAAACCCGTACTCGGCGATCTGGGCCTGGACGCGCTCCATCTCGGGCTTGCGCACGGCCACATAAATCGCCGTCACCCGCGCCACGGAAGCAAAAGCGCGCAGCGAGTGAATCAGGATGGGAAGCCCATCGAGAATGAGAAACTGCTTGGGCTGCGGGCCGGCCATTCGGGTTCCCAGCCCCGCAGCGGGTAGAATCGCAAAGACTTGCATATCGGTTGGAGTATACAACGTAGCGGCTCTGGATGCAGCAACCATTATGCGCGGTATGCTCTTGTGGAACCTTCTCCGGCAAGACGCCGTATCGCCGCTTTATCATTTTGAAATGCGCCCGAAGCTGCCCATCGATCTGTCACTGCTCAGGCCGGGACTTCGCCTGGCCGTGGGCCTCTCTGGTGGGGCCGACTCCGTGGCCCTGCTGTGCGCTCTCCAGGACCGGAGCGGAGAGCTGGGCCTGGTGCTCCACGCCGCCCATTTGCACCACGGCTTGCGCGGCGAGGAGGCTGACGGCGACCTGGCCTTTGCCTGCTCGCTTGCAGCCCAGCTTGGCCTGCCCTTCCATGAGGCGCGTGTCGATGCCGGAGCAACCGCCAGAGAAAACTCCGAAACTATCGAAGAGTCAGCCCGCCGCCTGCGCTACAGTTGGTTCCGGCAGCTCATGGCTTCGGGCGAGGTAGAGGCCGTGGCCACGGCCCACACCCGCGACGACCAGGCCGAAACGGTCTTGGCCAAGTTCCTGCGCGGAGCCTGGACCGAGGGCTTGAGCGGCATCTACCCTGTAATCGAATTTCCCGAGGGCCGTGTCCTGCGTCCGCTGCTCTCCACTACGCGGGCTGAGGTCGAGGCTTATCTGAACGCACGGGGTCAAAGCTGGCGCGAGGACTCCTCCAACCGTCACCTCACCTATACTCGCAACCGCATTCGCCACGAGCTGCTGCCGCTGCTGGAGGGCTGGAACCCACAACTTCGCGAACACCTGGCGCAGATGGCAACGCTGGCCCGCGACGAGGAGGCTTGGTGGCAAGCCGAACTGTCTCGCCTTGGGCCTAAGATTTTGATGCATGGCCGCCCAGTTCGAGGCGGTGGCCGAGCAGCCGGAGATGGCCTTGCCCTCGAAGTCAGCCGTCTGGCCGCGCTTCCCCCGGCCCTCCAGCGCCGACTCTTGCGTCATGCCGCAGAACAGTTGGGCGCGGCCGTTGATTTTCCCTCCACGGAAGAACTGCGCAACCTGGCCCTCGCAGGCCATGCCGGACAGAAGCTCCAGTTGGCCCAGGGATTCCGCGCGGAGCGAACCGCGAGGGAGTTGCGTCTGGCCGTTCTGCCGCTGGAGCCGGCAAGCACGAGTGCCGCGGAGCTTGCACCCGAATACACAGTGACCATTCCCGGCGAGGTAGCCGCCCCAGCCTTCGCACTACGACTACGGATCGAGGTAGATGCGTCTTACAAGCCAACTGAGGCCCAGCTAGCCAAGCTGCGTAACTGGAGGCCGGGCGACCGTGTTCGGCTGCGCCACACTTCCGCCCCGCGCAAAGTGAAGGAAGTGCTGGAGCGCCTCAAAGTTACCGGCTCCAGCCGTGCCCTTTGGCCGGTTCTCGAACTTGATGGCCGCATCGTATGGATGCGAGGTGTCGAAACGGAGCCGGAACCGGGAATCCACATCGGGATTACCAGCCTGGATACTGCCGCGGAACAGGACCAATAATTGCTTCAAGTCTACCGGACCGGAGAGTACAATTTAAGTTACTGTTCCTCCGGGCGAAGGTGTGTATGTGTTTATCGCCCAGATTCCATTTATTTTCTGTAACTTTGTGGAATGTATCGGCGTCTAAAAGAGATACAGGCGGTGCTTGAGATACGTTTTACCGTTCTTCCAGCACCTGAAGAGAGGAATCCTGGTGAATTCGACCGTCAAATCGATCATAGTCTGGGCCTGCATCATCGCCTTCGGCATGTTTCTTATCAGCTGGGTGACGAAAGGCGCCAGCATGGGCGGCAAGGACACTGAGATCGCCTACTCCGACCTATTCAGCAGAGTGAAGCAGGGGCTGGTGAAGGACGCGGAGATCCAGGGCAACGAACTGCACGGCCACCTCAAGGCCACGCCCAAGGAACAGTTCCACACCTACGTCGGAGATCACTACGAAGACCTGGAAAAGGCGATGCTCGACGCCGGGGTTTACTTCCCCAAGAAGGAGCCGCAGAGCAACGGCATCCTGTTGCAAATACTGTATAGCGTAGGTCCAATCATTCTGCTTATCGGTTTCTGGTTTTTGATGATGCGCCAGATGCAATCCGGGGGCAATAAAGCGATGTCGTTCGGCAAGAGCCGCGCGCGCCTGCTCTCCATGCAGCAGAAGAAGATCACCTTCAAGGACGTGGCCGGCGTGGACGAGGCCAAGGAAGAGCTGAAGGAGATCATCGAGTACCTGAGGGAGCCGGCCAAGTTTCAGAAGCTCGGCGGACGCATTCCCAAGGGCGTGTTGCTGGTGGGCCCTCCGGGAACCGGCAAGACGCTGCTGGCTCGAGCCGTGGCAGGCGAGGCCAACGTTCCGTTCTTCTCCATCTCCGGCTCGGATTTTGTGGAGATGTTCGTCGGCGTGGGCGCCAGCCGCGTCCGCGACCTCTTCGAGCAAGGCAAAAAGAACGCGCCCTGCATCATCTTCATCGACGAAATCGACGCCGTGGGACGCCATCGCGGCGCCGGGCTGGGCGGCGGACACGACGAGCGCGAACAAACTCTCAACCAGCTTCTCGTCGAGATGGACGGCTTTGAATCGAACGACGGCGTAATTCTGGTAGCCGCCACCAACCGCCCCGACGTGCTTGACCCGGCACTGCTCAGACCGGGCCGCTTTGACCGTCGCGTGGTTGTTGGCCTGCCCGACGTCCGCGGCCGCGAGGAGATTCTGCGCGTCCACGTCAAGAAAGTTCCCATCGCCGATGATGTGAACCTGAACGTGCTTGCGCGGGGCACTCCCGGCTTCAGCGGCGCCGATCTGGCTAATATGGTCAATGAAGCCGCGCTCAGCGCTGCGCGCATGAATCGCAAACAGGTGGTCATGTACGACTGCGAGGTGGCAAAGGACAAGGTGCTGATGGGCGCAGAGCGCAAGTCCATGCTGCTCACCGAGGAGGAGAAGCGGGTTACCGCCTATCACGAAGCCGGCCACGCGCTGGTTTCGTTCATGCGCGAGCACTCCGACCCCATTCACAAGGTCACCATCATTCCCCGCGGCATGGCCCTGGGCGTTACCATCTTTTTGCCCGGCGACCGGCACAACTACACTCGCGAATATCTTGAAGCCAAACTTGCCATGTCCTACGGCGGTCGCGTCGCGGAAGAAATCTTTCTTAATCAGATGTCCACCGGCGCGGGCAGCGATATTGAGGTCGCAACCGATCTGGCCCGACGCATGGTCTGCGAGTACGGCATGAGCCGCCTCGGTCCCCTCACCTTCGGCAAGAAAGAGGAGCAGATCTTCCTGGGCCGCGAGATTGCCCAGCATCGCGATTTCAGCGAGGAAACCGCGCGGCAAATTGATTTGGAAGTTCGCCGCCTGATCGATGAGGCATACCAGTCGGCGCATACCATCGTCGAAACCAACGCCGACGCCATGCACCGCATCGCTTCAGCTCTGCTGGAGCGCGAAACCATCGACGCCGATGAGGTCCAGATGCTCATCGAAGGCAAGGAACTCCCTCCCTTGCGCTCCAATCTGGCCACACCCTCAGATACCGGCAGCAACGACGTGCAGGAGGTTCTAAAGCCGGAAAGCCGCGGACCGGGCTACCCGGAAAGCTCACCTTCACCGGCATAACGGCTAACGCATTTTACGCAGATAGAGAGGGCCACCCCATTGGAGTGGCCCTCTCTGCTTATCAGGTTCTCAGAAAACCTTGTAGCTCACGCCCATGCTAGCCCCGTAAGGCTTCAGCGTGGAATTGCCCCACTTGGGCAGCAATTG
>CAWJDN010000073.1:0-5087 GCA_963840985.1 uncultured Acidobacteriaceae bacterium | reverse complement strand
AGGCGGCAAGCACACGCACCACGAGGACACTGGCGATAAAGTAGTGGATCACCGGCAAAACCGCTAGCGAATATCCGGCGATGATGACAACGGCGGCAAGCGCGGGCAGGCGGCTCTCGAAGCGGGAGCGCAGCTTGAGCGCATCCGATGCCAGGCTTCCCAGTCCTGAAGATAGAATCAGCCCCGCAATCACCACGATCAGAGAGTAGATGGGCTGGCCAAGCAGGATGGTTAACTGCTGCATCATCGCCATCTCCACCAGCATGAAGCCAAGGCCGATGGCGATGAAATAGATGATGCTTCCGGCGGGCGGACGGCTGGCTTGGCGTTTACCCCACCATATTGCAGGGGCCACGATTGTGAAAGCGACCATGATTCCTGCAGCAATCATGAACTGGAACAGAAAGTAGATGGCGATGACCGGGTAGGGAGTGTCAACTGAACTGGACTTGAAGCGAAAAACATCGAAGAGATGAACAGAGTTGAAAAAATAGGGTGAGGAATCGTAGACGGGCGAATAATCGATATAACTCGCGCTGCGCAATCTGGCTAAATCGGCGGTGGTGCGGGCCTTGGCAACCTCGCGTATCAGATCGATCCGAGTAGGTTCACCGGAGAGATAAAACGTCTCATATCCCATGGACTGCGCAATGGACTTGATCTTTACGAGATCCGCCGCGGAGAAAGGCCGATTGCTGAGGATGAGTGTTGCGACCTGGCCGGAGCGGAGAATGGCGATGGAATCTCCAGGATTTTTTACACCCTCCTCGAGTTGTGTCGCCCAGGCCACGGCAAAGAGCCGGGAGATCTCTTCGTTGAAGGAACCGATGTACCATCTGCTGAAGGTAATCAGTCCACCGGGTTTTAAGTGCTGGTAGAAGATACGCCATCCATCGACGGTGTATAAAGCATTTTCCGACAGTGTCATGGCGCCAGCGGCATTTGCCGCCCATGTGTCCACCATTGACGCTTGAATTAAATCAAAATGTTCGCTTGTCCGGGTGAGATAATTGCGGCCCTCGTCATGATGAATCTCCAGCCCGGGAATCTGGCTGAAACCGGAGAACGAGGCGAAGCGCTTTGTATCGAGGTCGATAATCGCACGATTCATCTCGATGCCAACGATTCGATGGTAGCCATTGGCTGCGCAGTTCAGCGCATCGCGCCCACCGCCCAATCCGATAATGGCTGCGGTGCCGCCGGGCCGCAATTGAGCGGCCAGAGAAGTGACATCATAGCGGAGGAAATCCAGGCTTGCGGGATCGCCTGAATAACGCGTAATGGGAGTTTCAGCATCTCCATCGATATTTAGCTTGATTTCGTCAACCTTCGTGCGAGGGGTTATCGGACTTGGCCCCCACATACGTGGCGTCTTGGACTCAATCTGCGATACGCGTACCCTCGAAATAGGATTCCAAACATCTGCAAGGACGCTGGAAAAATCGACTAACTTGCCCTTTTCCCAAATAGGCTTGAATCCGGTTGGCGATTTGGAATTGACCACGGCGAAAAGCACGATATAGATAGCGTAGCGGCCAGTTTTCCTTACCATCTTATGATCGCCCGCAGAGAGAAAATACATCGCGGCGCTTACGAATGTGATGGCTGAGATGGCAAAGATCGCGCTAGGCGCGTCAAAAAGACTCATGAGGACGATGGCGCCTAGACAGCCTGCCGCCGCTCCCGAAAGATCTGCAAAATAGATTCTTCCGATGGGGTATGGCGAGCGCGTCAAAGAGAGACAGATGGCGATACCGGCAAAAAAGAACGGCACGGAGATAACCGCGGAAAATAACAGAAAGCTGTAAATGCCCTCAATCTGGGAGACCACCGCAACGGGCACTGCAAGCATCGTCATCAGCGAAAGCGGCATGGCGATCGCGGCGGCGAAGGCAGCTTGCGCCATTCTTTTCGGCACACGCTCGCGAGCAAAGAATTCAGGCAGATACTGCACCAGAAGCGCGCCAGCAGTTAAGCCTAACATAGCGATCGAAACGGAGACAAAGGCAAGGTAATACCATGTCAACACGCTCAAAAGGCGGGTAAGCACTACTTCGTAAATCAGTGTGCTGGCGCTTATCAGGAAAAGACCGGCAAAAAACGAACGCATACAGGAAACCCTTTCACTTACACTACCAGCAAACCTTGGTTGGTGCCGGATTCCTTAGTTATCTTAATTGTTTTGATACCCGTGATTCGATCTCAGATCAGCTCAGTCCGCCCGGAGAGGCCCAGCTCCTTCACAATCTTGCCCACATCCTGTGAGTGGTCGCGGCGGGCGATCAGCAACGCATCCTCGGTGTCCACGATAACCAAATCCTTGACGCCTACCAGCGCCACGAACTTGTGCGGACTATAGATGTAGTTGTTGACCGCGTCCAGAGCCATCTGGCCGTTGGTGTCGGCCACATTGCCTTCGCTGTCGCCACGCAGCCGCGTCTCCATCTGGTACTCGTAGAGCGAAGCCCAGGAGCCGAGGTCATTCCAACTGAATTCCGCCCGGATGCAGTACAGGTGCGACAGATGCTCGCCCTTGGCCGAGCGCGGCTCCAGCACAGCGTAGTCAACGCTGATGTTCTCGCACTTGGGATAGACCGCGCGGAAGACTTCTTCGAACTGGGGCGTGCCGTAAGCGGCGGCGATGGTCTCCAGCAGCGGAGCGGTTTCCGGCAGATGCTCGCGGACGGCGTTGGCCAGCGTCCGCGCCGACCATAGAAATATGCCCGAATTCCAGAAGTAGTTGCCCGCGGCCACAAAATCCTCGGCGCGGTTCTGGTTGGGCTTCTCAATGAAGCGCCGCACGTGAAGAGCGGAGTCGTCGCGGGTGTAATCGGTGGTCTCAATATAGCCGTAGCCGGTTTCGGCGCGGGTGGGTTCAATGCCCAACACCACGATATTGTCTCCGGCGGCGGCCACGGCAATGCCCTTTTGCAGCGCCCTGAGGAAGCGCGGCTCGTCGGCGATCACGTGATCGGAGGGAAAGACTCCCAAAACCGCATCGGGATTCTGACGCTCAATCAGGAAGGCGGCTAGTCCGCAGGCCGGGGCTGTGTTGCGAGCCACAGGCTCCTGGACGATCTGCCCGGCGGGTATGCCCTTCAACTGGCCGGCGATCTCGTGGGCCAGGTATTCGTTGGTAATGATCCAGGTCTTATCCAGGCCGGCCAGCGGCTTGAGCCGCTCGACGGTCTGCTGGATCATGGAACGCTCGCCATCCAGGGCAAGAACCTGCTTGGCGTGGGCGCGGCGAGAGCGGGGCCAGAAGCGCGTACCGCTGCCTCCGGCAAGAATTACGGGACGGAAATCCATGGGCTTCGGCATCGAAACCACATCCTACCCGACTAACGATACGTTTGCACAGTGATGAGTGATACTTTTTGGAAAAAGCCGTCTCACCTGCTGAAAAAGGGGGAATTTCACGCAAAAACCCCAGACGGAATCCCTCCCGACGAAAAAAGCTGCGTCGATTCGTCCCGCCTACTTCAGCTTGGCCAGAAACTCTCCCATGCGCCGGGTTCCCTCGTCGATGTTCTTCTTGGTTACCGGATAGGAGATGCGGATGTGTTCGGCTGTGCCGAAGGCCTCGCCGGGCACGGTGACCACATGGGCCTCGTGGAGCAGCCGCGTAGCCAACTCCGTCGCCGTCTTGATGCCGCCCTTGCCCAGAAATGCTCCAATGTTGGGGTAGACGTAAAACGCTCCCTCGGGTTTGGTGCAGGTGACACCGGGAATTTCGGCCAGCTTGGCCAGCATATAGTCGCGCAGGCCGATGAACTCGGTGCGGAACTCGCTGACGCACTCCTGCGAACTGGTCAAGGCTGCGATGGCGGCCTTCTGCACAAAGCTGGTGGCGTTCGAGGTCAATTGCGACTGCAGCTTGCTCAGGTTGGCCGTGACAGACTTCGAGGCCAGCGCAAAGCCCGCCCGCCAGCCGGTCATCGCATAGGTTTTTGACAGTGAGCCGAGGATGACGATGTGCTCCTTTGCCCGGGTAAACGAGCCGCCACTGACAGGCTTTCCGGCGTAGTTCAGGTAAACGTAGCACTCGTCGAGCAGCAGGAAGATCCCGCGCTCGTGCGCCAGGTGAACGATGCGCTCCAGGTCCTCCGCCGAGATTACGGAGCCGGCCGGGTTCGAAGGCGAGTTGAGAATGATGGCCTTAGTCTTGGGCGTGACCGCCTTTTCGATGGCCTCCGCCGTGACGCGGAAGTTCTCCGCCTCCTTGGTCTTGAGGAAAACCACCTTGCCGCCGGCGTACTGGATGATGTCCGCAAAGCTGACCCAGTAAGGGACGGGCAGGATCACCTCGTCGCCGTGGTCAACAAGAATCTGAATGGCGTCAAAGAGGGCGTGCTTGCCGCCGGTGGTGAAGATGGCCTCATCAATCGCGTAGTCGGAGCCGAAGTCGGCGGCGTGGCGCTCGACGATGGCCTTGCGCACCTCGGGAATGCCCGGCACGACGGTATAGCGGCTGAAGTTGGCCACGATGGCGGCGATGGCCGCGTCCTTGATGTGCTGCGGTGTGTTGAAGTGCGGCTCGCCTGCGCCGAAATCCACCAGATTGACGCCCTGGGCGCGCAGCTTGGCGGCCTCGGCGGCCACGGCCATGGTTGCGGAAACCTCGATCCGGCCAATCCGGCCGGTAAAGACTTGGGAAGAAGAGCTTGCGGTCGTCATCATACTTTCTATTTTTACAGATTTTGGGGCTGGGGCAAAATCGTTCCCCAAATATCTCCAGCCGGAGCCCCTTGAAGAATGTATGCAAATACGGTCTTGACGCGCGAGGCGCTACGCGCTACATTGTGAACATGATTCATTCTTTCCGGCATGCGGGACTGGAGAAGTTCTACCTGACGGGAAGTAAGGCGGGCATCCAACCGGCACATGCCACCAAGCTGCGCCGCCAGCTTACGCTGCTGAACACCGCCAAGAATGCGAATCGAATGAATGTTCCCGGTTGGGATTTGCATCCGCTCAAAGGAGCGCTTGCCGATCATTGGTCGATCAAGGTTAATGGGAACTGGCGCATGACATTCAAATTTGAGGATGAGAATGCCATCCTCGTGGACTACCGGGATTGCACTTAA
>CAWJDN010000072.1:0-11251 GCA_963840985.1 uncultured Acidobacteriaceae bacterium | reverse complement strand
GACGCGCTCAAGGCCAGCGGCATCAAGATCGTTTCATCCGCCAACAACCACATGATGGACCAGGGCTGGGCGGGCTTTGCCGAGACGCGCGAGCATCTGCGCGAGAGCGGGATGCTCTTTGCCGGCACAGGCGACACGACGCAGCAGAGTTGGCAACCGGTCATCACCGAGGCCAACGGCATTCGCGTCGGCTGGCTGGGAATGACGCGCTGGCTCAACGGCAACCGCAATCCCGATAAGGACAACCAGCCGCATGTGAACTTCTTCCCCTATCCGAACGAATCGAAGGGCGCGCCGGGAATGGACGAAACCGGAGTTCTCGACGCCATCAAAAAAGCGCGCGGCCAGTGTGATTTCCTGGTGGTCTCCATTCACTGGGGCACGGAGTACGCGACTACGCCGCGGTCCGAGGATGTGGAGATTGCGCATCAGATGCTCGATGCTGGGGCCTCGGTGATCGTCGGCCACCATCCGCACGTGTTGCAGCCGGTGGAGACCTACAAAACCACCGATGGCCGCGACACGGTCATCTTCTATTCGCTGGGAAATTTTCTATCGAACCAGTCGCGCAATTATATAGACGGCCTGATGCCGGACAAAGCCGGCGATCCGCGCGACTCGATGATCGGGCTGTTTTCCGCCGTACGTAAGGACTACGGGCCCGCAGGTGTGCGCGTCGAGCTGGGCCATGTGGGCGTGTTGCCCGTTTGGGGCGAAAACAATCACAATGAGTTGGGCCTGCGCGGAATCAAGACGCCGGTGATTCACCCCATCCTGATTGACCGCGAGATGCCGCGCGTGCAGGCAAGGCTCGACGAGCTAAACATTACTGCCAATTTGATTCCCTCGGCGCCTCTGACCGCCGAACAGAAGCGGGAGTTCATCGAGCTGACCAACTACCTCAAACTGCTCACCGACCGCCGCGCCCTGTTGCTTGCGCGGGTTGGCGATGAGTACGTCACCGACCCGCCGAAGCTGGCGGGAAATCCGTAAGCTGTAATCCATTCTCTTCGGGCATAGGCTCAATACGGGCGATAACTTTTCCGTTTCGAGTAATGAGCACACTCTCTCCACGCTCCACATCGTCGAGGATGCTGTAAAAGTGCGTCCGGGCCTTCGAGGCTGAGATGGTCCTCATGCTCTATACTATCGGCCTTATTTGTCCTGAACTTTATCTTTGGAGCTGATTTGGCTTTCCGCTTTGGCCAACTTAGCCTCTTCACGGTCGTCGTGGAGAATCTGCCACAGCGCCGGGCCGCGCTCCTCCCAGTCTGAGTGGCCGCAACCATCGCACGCATACTCGCGAATATCGCGGCCGGAGGAGGTGTCCTTCTCCGTCATCCGCATCTCTTTGCCGCATTTGGAACAGATCAAATATCCCTCCGCGACAGCACTGCCAGCTTACTTGGCCAGGCGGTTGTACAGCCAGCCAAAGACCGCGCCGCCAATCAGGCCGTCCGCGATTGCGTAGAGTGTCACAATCGCAACTTCACCAATGCTGCGGGTTGCATGATAGCCGGGATAGAACGACGCGAGCAGTTCTAGAAAATGCTGAGCGTAGCTGCCACAAATCAGGTTGGCCAAAGCCACCACAAGGACGCACCCGCCCCAC
This sequence comes from uncultured Acidobacteriaceae bacterium, assembly GCA_963840985.1. GTDB lineage: Bacteria > Acidobacteriota > Terriglobia > Terriglobales > Acidobacteriaceae > Telmatobacter. The sequence continues at coordinate 9,639 of CAWJDN010000072.1, read as the reverse complement.
AGAATGGCGCAGGCAATCGCCAGTGCTTTGATGTTGAATTTCATGTTTCCCTCCTCGGACTAAAAATCTACTCCTGCGCAATTGCAAGGGTGATGCACGCTAAAAATTGTTTTCAGATCATGAACAAGCTCCAAGCGCCGTGACCTGAGTCTTACTGCACCGTTCCCCGCGGCCGCAACCGGCGCAGGTCCATGGCGCATGCCACGGCGTTCTGCGCTTGCAAACGCAGGTTGTCAGAGGCGGCCCACAGCCACAAGCGGGAAATCTGGCTAGTGTTGCGCGCGTCCAACTCGGGACGCAGACGGACCAGCACATCATTCTGTCCCGTGGAGGCAAGGTTGGAGGGTGAATCAGTGTCTTCCAGGACCAGGTCCAGTCGCCCGCCGCTCAGAGCCTCTTCCAGGGCGGTAATCTCCACCGGCCGCTCCAGCTCGATGGCGATAGAGAAGGCATGACCGTGGAAGACGGGCGCATGAACCACTTGCAGCGCCAGCGCGGGCCAGCGGCCGGCTGAGAGCGCGGCGTAGTGGCGGCGAACCCGGGCATCGACCGCGCCCAGGCTCACTTTGGCGGCTTCGCCCAGGCCGGCCAGCAGGTTATAAGCCGCCTGCGCGTCGTAGAGGTTGCGCGGCATCCCTTGAAAGCTGAGCAGGCTCATGGTCTGCTGGTGAAGTTCGTCCAAAGCGGCGCGGCCAAACTCGCTGGCCGGCTGCAGCAGCGTGGCGAAGGCAATGCGCACCGGGGCGGCCTGCTGCAACCGTTCCATCACCAGGGCCAGCGCCAACGCCGCAGGGTGCGCCGGAACCACGGCGGGGGTAAACAAATCCACTGTTGCAGACTCGGAGTCCAGCAGCGGCGCGCGCACCACGACGCCCGCCTCCTGATCCAGAGCGCCGGAGAGGTCAAGCACCGTCGAGCCGGCCCGCAGCGCATCCCGCCAATGTTTGCGGGTCAGGTCTTCTGAGCCGCAAAAAAACGTGAAGTCCACGCGGTCGAAGGCGTCCAGCGCGATGGCCTGGACAAAGGTGATCTCGTCGCCCACCTGGTCCAACTTGCCCTGCGCTTCCTCCTCGTCCAGCAGCACGAAGTTGGCTGCCGCCAAAGGCGACTCAGAGAGCGCGTCCTTCAACTCCCGGCCCACCAGGGTAGAAGCTCCGGCAATGGCGATCTTGTACACTCGTCGTCCTTTTGTTCCAGCTCGAAGATTAAGAGCGGTCCAGCGGGGCCGGTTCTGTAACAGCAGCCGGAGTTCGCTTCAACCGCCAGCGGCGGCGGCGCGACCACGAGTAGGCTGCCCGCGCCCAGATGCCGCTGAACATATACACCAGCGCCCACAAAAACAACACCGCCTGGGAAAATCTGATGATGATAAACAAAGCAATGGCTATGAAAAACAGGGTCCGAAAAGATTGGCGGCTAGAGAAGCCGATCTCCTTGCCCGACCAGAAACGCCAGGTGCTCACCATCAGGAAGCCGCTCACGCCGACGATTCCAATCCAGATCAGGGCCACCCACCATTCATACACCGGGTAGCCGCCGCAGAAATGCACCGTAGCGGCAAGCAGGCCCGCCGCCGCCGGAATCGGCATGCCCACAAAATATTTGCGGTCCGGCCGCCCCGGATTGCGCGGCAGAGGGTCGTGGCTGATGTTGAAGCGCGCCAGCCGCGAAACCCCGCCAATGAGATAGAGAAAACAGATGAAGGCCCCGGCGTAAAGCAGGTGCTCGTGTAACTGCGGATTCATGGTATCGGGTAAAAAATGGAATCCCCAGATGAGCGCCAGTAGGCTGGGTGCCACGCCGAAGGTGATGGCGTCAGCCAGCGAATCCAGTTCCTTACCGAAGTCGCTGCACGTGTTGGTCATGCGCGCGATGCGGCCGTCAAGCCCGTCAAAGGGAATGGCGAAAATAATCGCGATGGCCGCCCAATCAAAGTGAGTGTGTGCGTTGTTGACATCGATGAGGGCCGCCATGGTCTGGGTGATGGAAAAGAAACCGGCGGCGATGTTGCCCACGGTAAACAGCGAGGGCAGCAGGAACATGCCTCGGCGCAACTGCGCTCGCGCACGATCCTTGACTTGTGTGGCATTGGAATGCATCATCGGCTGCCTCCGGCGGGCATGGACGCCAGCACGCTCGAGCCGCCTTTGACGCGTTGGCCCACCTTCACGCGCAATTGAGCCTCGGCCGGCACGATTACGTTGACGCGGGAGCCGAATTTGATAAGGCCCACGCGCTGCCCGCGGGCCAGAGTCTCACCCTCGCTGTAGTTGAAGACGATGCGCCGCGCCAGCAGGCCGGCAATCTGCTTGAAAGTGACCTCCATGCCCTCGCCGCGCACTGTCGCAATGTTCTGCTCGTTTCGGTCGGCAGAATCCGGGTTCATGGCATTCATGTACTGGCCCTTCTGATAGTGCACAGAGGTGAGAACGCCGCCGATGGGCGAACGGTTTACGTGCACATCAAAGACGCTGAGGAAGATACTGATTCGCTGCCGCGGACCTTCAGGGGTGTTGATGGAGGCTGTTTCGGTCACCAACCCGTCTCCGGGAGAGACGATCAGGCCGGGGCCGGTGGGAATCGTCCGCTGAGGATCGCGGAAGAACCAGAGAAAAAACGCCGCCAAGAGCACCGGCGCGATGCTCCACGCCCAGTTGTCCGTAGCCCACATCAGCACAACCGCCACTGCCAGCAGGCTCACACCGTAGATGTAACCGTCACGAACCATTGTCCTAAACGATTATACGGTCATTCTGCTCGATTGCTGATTGAAACAGGCGGGGTGTAAGTATATTCCGTGACACACAAGCACACCAGAGGCCGAGCCGGGCGGGTGCTCGGACAATTCGCCTGCAATCCCCTGTTACTTCAAAAACCTAAGCGACCACCAACTGCCTGCGCTCCAAGGCAAAGATCAAATCCTTGGCGTGCAGCTTCAGCTTCTTTAGCTTGACTTCCTCGATCTGCTCCTCCGCGGAGAGATAGGGTTTCTGAACCAACTCTTCCAACCGCTGAGCGTAACGACGATGTTCTGCTTGCAGGCGTTCAATTTCTGCGCTCAGCGTGGAATCCTGTGTTTCATCCATCAAGCACCTCCGATTATTAAGGATCATTAACATATATCGTCCCCGGAGCACACTTCGCAAGTCGAAAATGGACCTGAAGTAACATCGACTGTGGAATTCGCCCCGGAAACCCCCTTTGGTTGACCGTAATCACGCTCTCTTCGGCCGTCACCTCACACCTGCGACAGCAGGCAGCCTCCTATCTAAAGGCATTCTTTGCCTGAAGATGGAGGATCACGAGCCCTCCAGCCCCAGGCGCATCAGTACCGCATCTTCCGGCGGCTCCGGCGGGTTCATGTAATAGCCCTGCCGGCATCCGGTTTGCACAAAGCCCAGCCGCTGGTATAGCCCCAGCGCCGGCTGATTGGAGGCGCGCACCTCGAGAATAACCTCGGTAACCCCGGCCAGTCGCAGCCTTCCGGCCAGCTCCGCAAAGAGCCCCCGCGCCAGGCCGCAGCGTTGGTAATGTGTATCGACCGCGATGGTTTCCAGTTCGGCCTGAGGCGGAATCAGGCTGGCCACCGCCAGACCCACTGCCTTGCCATCTATTTCGACCGCCAGCGCAATCCGCCGCGGCGTAGCATTCGGGTTCAGCGCCGCCTTGTAGGTCTCGCGCGGCCAGTAGGGTGCTTGCCTCAGACTGGCGGCCACTAAAACTACCTCATCCAGGTCCTCCTCGCGCATGGGCCGCACCTGAATCACCGCATTGGGCGGCACGCGTTTCCTTCGCGTTACGGCAGGCTTTTCAGCCGCCTCGTCTGCCTCGCCAAAGATCTCCGCATCGCTGCGGCGCAGGTAGTTGCCGTCCAGCAGCGCCAGATCGACAAACTCCCCGGCAGCCGCACGCGGTGCGCAAAGCCGCAGAGCATCAGTTGCGGTGGGCGCGCTCACGCGAACCAGCACCGCATCCGGCCAGGCATCCTGCAGCAGGTGCTCAGCGACATCGTCGCATACGGCAATCCGTTTGGGCGGCGAATCCAGCTTTGGTGGCGAATCCAGCGCGGCCAGCTCCGCTGCTCCAGCCATCAATTCCCTTGCCTGCCCGCCCAGCTCGCCAATACGCAAATACACCTCGCCGCGATGCGCATCCAACGCCGCCGATGCGACTTTAGCCTTCGCCGCCAGCACCTCCAGCCGCGAAACCGCGACCACCGGAATTCGCGCCGATTCGGCCAGCCCCTTCACGGCGGCCAGTCCCACGCGCACCCCGGTAAAGCCTCCGGGGCCGTTCACGGCGACGATGGCGCCAAGCTGCGTCAGTTTCACCCCGGCCATGCGGAGCATCTCGCAGGCAGACCCCACCAAAGTCTCCGAGGGACGCTGCCCGCCCAGAGACGTATCGCCCAGAATGTGGAGTTCGCCACTCGCTAGTTGCCCCAGCGCAATCGAGCCGGTGGGTCCGCAGGTGTCAATGGCCAGCAAAAACATGGATGCCATAGTTTGGTTTCTACTACGCTACTTGGTCAAACCTTCCAGGATTGATTGAAGAACATTGACATTGACGGAGTCGCAAATATCCTCAATGCAATCGGTATGAGACACTCGCGGACCGAGCAGGGCATCCTTGACCAGGAACGTCTTGAAGCCCAAATCCTTGGCTCCGAAATACGTGGCAAGTACGCATCCAGTGGAACTCAACCCGCACAAAAACACCGTATCGCATCCGGCGTCGTGCAGTATCCCCTTGAGCGGAGTGTTATTGAATGAATTGGGGAAGTTCTTGACGACGCGGATGTCATCGGAGGTAATCTTAATTGCGTGATCGTAGGCAAACCCCTCGGAATCGGGCGATGGGCCCCGTAACGGGTCCGTATGGTAGATGCTGAACAAAGGAAGTCTGCGTTCGCGGAAGAGATCAATGGCCATGTTGATAATGAGCGGCGCAATCTTCCTGTGCTCCTCCGCCATGTAAGGCAGAAACGCGTTTTGCACATCGATCACCAGAAGAGCCGGCTTCATCTCTATCTTTCCCCTTTCCATCGAGAATTGAGTCGTTAGTCGAATGTGGCCCTATCGAAATTGGCATGGGCTCACAAACCAGAATACTCCGGACCAAAACCAAGAGCGGAGCCTTTACACCGCCTTGAGCGCCTGCTCCAAATCGGCGATCAGGTCTTCCTTATCCTCGATGCCTACCGAGAGGCGGATGCGTCCCTGCGTGATGCCCATCGAGGCGCGCACCTCCTCGCTCACCGAGCCGTGGGTGGTCGTCGCCGAGTGCGAGGCCAGTGACTCGACCCCGCCCAGCGACTCGGCGCTGATAAAGATTTTGATTGCAGCGAGGAATCGGCCTGCGGCCTCACGCGACTCCACCTCGAAGCTCATCATGGAGCCGAAGCCCCGCTGTTGCTTCACGGCCAGATCGTATTGCGGATGACTCTTCAATCCCGGATAAGCCAGCTTGTGCACCTTGGGATGCGTCGCAAGAAACTCCGCCACCGCGCGGCCATTCTCCTCGTGCTGCTTGATGCGTAGCGGCAGCGTCCTTATCCCGCGCAAAACCAGAAAGCATTCGAAGGGCGACATCACTCCGCCCGCTGCTTTCTGCACAAACTTAAACCGCTCCTTGTGCTCTGGCGTCGAGCCGATCAGCGCCCCGCCCAGCCCATCCGAGTGGCCGTTCAGGTACTTGGTCGTCGAGTGCATCACGATATCCGCGCCCAGCGCGAGCGGACTTTGCAGCACCGGCGACAGAAATGTATTGTCCACGCTGACCTCGATGCCGCGCGCATGGGCGATCTTGCTGACGGCCGCAATATCCGTCAACACCATCAGCGGATTGCTGGGCGTCTCAATGTGAACCAGCTTGGTCGCGGGCCGGATCGCCGTCTTCACTGCCGCCAAATCGCTTGTGTCAACATATTCGATCTCGATGCCGTAGCCGGCCACAATTTGATCGAAGAGCCGCACCGTGCCGGCGTACACATCTTTGGAGCAGACAATGTGGTCGCCCGCGCGCAGCATGGCCACCAGCGCCGAGATGGCCGCCATTCCGCTGGTAAAGGCATGACCGCTCGTGCCGCCTTCGAGCGCCGCCAGCGCCTCCTCAAGATGGTCGCGCGTGGGGTTGCCGGCGCGCGAGTAGTCCCAGCCCCGGTCTGTGCCGATACCGGTCAACTCAAAGGTCGAGGAAAGGTAAACAGGCACATTCACCGCGCCCGTCTGTGGGTCGGGATGCTGCCCGGCATGAACGGCAAGTGTCGAGTATTTGTATAGGGAAGTAGTCATTGTTCGCGATTTGCTCCTTACTTCTAGCTTATCGCGGCGGCGTCCTACTTCTTATCCTGCATGGCAGGCTTCTTCGCCGCTCGCGCCAACGGAAAATACCCGGTACGCGTGCGCACAATCAACTTGCCCTGGCCTTTGCCCTCAGCCCTGACCTCGACACGGCGGAAGCCCGGCTCGGTTGTTGGCTTGGTGGAGCGGTAGCCAATTGTGTACTGGTTGCGGATATCCCGCGCCACCTCGGCGGCAATCTGGTCGATCTGCTCGATATTTTTCGGAAAGAAGGCCATGCCGCCGGTCTCGGTGGAGAGCATCTCCAGGGCCTTTCGTGCGTCCTTCACCTGGGAGTGGCTCATATCTTCGTCGCCAAATAACAAACCAATGGAGTAGATAACCGGGCCGGACAACTCCCGGACCTTCCGGATGGTCTGCTCCAGGTTGAGTGTCGAGGCGTTGTCGTCGCCGTCGGTGATGAGGATAATCACCTGCTTGGGGTGCCTGGCGTGGGTCGCCAGTTCGTCGGCCGAAGCCGCCACGGCGTCGTACAGCGCGGTGCCGCCGCGAGCCTCGATGTAACTCAGCCCCTTGCGCAGCTTGTTTATATCCGAGGTGAAATCCTGGTCGATATTGGCCTCGTCTGCAAAGTTCACTACGAAGGCCTCGTCCTGGGGGTTGGAGGCCTCGATCAGGTCGAGGGTGCTCTTGTTCACCGAGGGGCGCTTGCGGCTCATGGAACCGGAGTTGTCCACCACCAGCGCGATAGAGACGGGAAGATCGTTGTGCTGGAAGCTGATGATCCGCTGCTTGACGCCGTCCTCGAAGACCTGGAAGCTTTCCCTCTTCAGATCCGGGACCATGCGGTTGCCGTCCAGCACCGAGCAGTTCAGCGACACCTCTTCGACGTCGGTGCGAAGTACGTAGCCATCTCCCTCTTTGCGTACAGCCGGCAAGGCGGATGGCTCACCATCCGGCGAGCGCACCGGGTCGCGGTCCACAGTAAGCGATGGAGCTTGTGCAGGAGTCTGGGCCGGCGCAGGTGTCTGGGCCGGCCCAGGAGTTTGGGCCGGCGGCGCGGAGGGTTGTTGCGCAACCAGCGCTGGAACAGCCAAAGCAAATAATAGCGAGAGAATACAAGGGCGCATAGGAACCGATGAGGGCATGGACAATCAGCACGGACCATCCCAATAGAGATTTAACCTTCTCTTTCACTTTACGCCACTTGGCGTCGCGTCAGCCGCTGGATAGGTCAGCGCCGGGGAGCAAAGACCGCTGAGATACAATCAAGCCAGCGCAAAACGCCCTCAAAACGCGCAGATTGGGGCTTTCGAGCGCAAAAATTAACCGTTACTTTAGGGAGCAAGACCTTTCACATGGCCCAGATTTATCCCTTTCGCGCCTGGCGCTACTCGCCCTCCGCCGTCCGTCTCCAGGATGTGGTGACCCAACCCTACGACAAAATTTCTCCGGCCATGCAGCAGGCCTACTACCAGCGCAGCCCGTTCAATTTTGTTCGCATCATCCTTGGCCTGCCGGAGCAGGGCGATGTTGAACGCGGGGAGAGCGTTTATACCCGCGCGGCGCGCGACTTCCGCAGCTGGCGCGAGCAGGGGGTGCTGGCGCAGGATGGTGACCCCTGCATCTTCGCCTATTCGCAGCGCTTCAAGGTTCCCGGCTCCGATGTCGTGAAAGTCCGGCGCGGATTCATCGCCCTCGGCAAGCTCTACGACTACGCCGAGCGCGTCGTCTTCCGCCACGAACAGACGCTCAGCAAGCCCAAGAGCGACCGGCTCAACCTGCTCAAGGCCACGCACGCACATTTCGAGCAGATCTTCATGCTCTACTCCGACCCGTCCGGCGGCATCGAGAAAATTCTCTACGACGGCGCCGGGCCGGCCGAGATGGAGGTCACCGATGAGTACGGTGTGTTGCACCGTATCTGGAGGATCAGCGATCCGGCGGCCATTCGCACAGTGACCGTGGCCATGGCCGGCAAGCAGCTCATCATCGCCGACGGCCACCACCGTTACGAGACCGCGCTGAACTACGCCAAAGAACACGCGGCCGCCAAACCTGAGTCGAGCGCCGACGCCCTTCCGCAGCCTGCCTGCCCCGAGGCCGCGATGATAATGACCTTCGTCAACATGGACTCCGACGGGCTGGTGATTCTGCCCACCCATCGCGTGGTTCACAGCCTCAAGAACTTTGACCCAGCCGCCTTTACGCGCGCCGCCGAAAAGTTCTTCACGGTCGAACCATTGCATGGAGCGGACCCGTCGAGTTATATCGCCACGCTAAATGCCCAGCAAGGTACGGCCTTTGTCGCTGTCACTCGCACCGGAGCGTTGCTGCTGAGCGCGAAGCCGGAGCCGGTAGCCGCCGCACTCGCCAGCCTGCCCGAGCGCCAGCGCCAACTTGATCTGAGTTGCCTGCACTCCATCGTTCTCGACTGGCTTCTCGGTCTCGACGCCGAAAAGGTTCGCGAGCAAACCAACCTCCGCTATCTGCGCGACGCAGCCGAAGCCGTCGAGCAGGTTCGCAGCGGCGAGGCTGACGTTGCCTTCCTCACCAACCCCGTTTCTATGGAGCAACTTCGTGAGGTGGCCTTTGCCGGCGACGTGATGCCGCAAAAATCCACCGATTTCTTCCCCAAGCTGCTCGGCTTGTCCCGAGGCGTGGAACTCCCGAAACGTAGCCGGCGCCGCCCAGGGAGTTTTGCAGCGCTTCCTCGCCCACGTCTCCGTGCACGAGTGTAATTTTTTCGTCCAGAGTCATCTGCTGAATCAGCAGGTCGGCGCGCGCGTCGGGCGACAAGTTTTTGTCGGACCATGGGCCTTTGGGCGCGGGCTTGGGCCCCTGGCGGCCCCATTCTGTGCGACCGCCAGCGGGTTGCTGATGGAAAAGATCAAGACGATGAACAGGAACATGGGCTGAAGCAGGGCGTTACGGTAACAAGGGCTTCCTTTGACTGGAGGGCCTCCCGTGCCGGGCTATGGTTCTCGCTCGATAGGTGACCGGCAAGCGTCAAAGAGTAAGTGGCATTGCCTCTAGACTCGCGTTGCCGGCTCTTCGGCGAGCATAGTTACACAAGGAAATTCAAAGGGCAATTCAAAAACAATCAGCCTTTCGCCGCCATTCGAGCGTGGTGCTGGTCCTTGCCTGACGAGAACGGGAGCATGCCGAGGGGCGCACTCGGAATGATTTCTTTTTTCGGTCTTGCGGCGTGGAAACTATAGTCCGTTACATCCTTATTGTCAGGTACCCCAACAAGGGCGATAATTCCATTTGCAAACCAATTCGGGCATAGAACCTCCTTTGGGCATGACTCGTCAAACCAGAACGGGTTTTGTCA
>CAWJDN010000071.1:0-4164 GCA_963840985.1 uncultured Acidobacteriaceae bacterium | reverse complement strand
ACGCGCCACGCATGGTCGTCGAGCGAACGATCCTCGATGTTAACAATCTCAGCTTCCAGCAGCCGCACCTCTTCCTGACGGGCCTCGGTCAACAGACGGGATGCGTGCCATGCTTCCGCTTCGGTTGCGCCCCATTTTGCAGGCGTGTCCCCCATGCGAACGCGGAAACAATCGGGCTCTCCGCAGCATTGCGTGTGATCCTCGAAGGTAACATGCTCCCAACTGTCCCGCACTACGCGCTCATCGTCATTCATTGCTGCCTCCGTCGCCGCGATCTGCGCTGGTGCATTTCTGCCCTCTCACTCGGGCATAGACAGAAGGAGTCTGGTTGGCGTAGTGGCGAATCGGCGCGGCCAAGTTCTGGTTGTAGCTGCTGGATAAGCCCAGAAGGGTGTCCATGAGCGTGTCGCCCGTCAAGTTGCCCCAGTTGTAGTAGCCCTGCGAATCGCCGTAGAGCATCTGGTTCTTGGTGTAGCGGTTGTAGCTGAAGCCGAACTTCATCTGATGCTTGCCGGTGGTGTAGGAAAGGTCCGCCTTGGGAGAATAGTCCTGGGCAGCATTGTGATAGGGTTCGGTGGCAGTGTCTTCCGATTGTCCCAGGGTGTTGCCCCAACCCATGCCGGGCCAGATCTTGCGGGTGATGGCATAAGCAGCCACAACCGGCTGAACGGTCCAGTCAGAGGGCAGGAAGGTGTTGGCGCTGGGAACAATGTCGGCTCCGTTGCCGTCATAGTTCATGCTGGCTTCCAGCAGCAGGTTGGGCTTGAGTTGGCCGGTCAACTTTGCGGTTGCGCTGTGGGCCGGAGAGGAGAGAATGCTTTGGAGAGTGCGGTAATCGCATCCGCACCATCCGAGTTCCGGCTGACCGTAGGTCTGATTCTGATGGTCGCCGATGTAGTGAACCAGGAGCGCCCACTTGTCGTTGATGTTGTAATCGCCGCGGATGACAGTGTCTTCAACCTTTTGCGGGATCGGGATGGCCGAGTAGTTTTTGTCTATGCCTGCTCCTTCGTTCGGCAGGGGCAGAGGGCCCGCGGAGAGGTAAATAGCCGAGTTGCCAGCGAGAGTACCTCCGACAGTGTTACCGGCAGGACCACCGATACCGGGAGTACCACCATCGAAGAGCACTTCAGGAATCTTCTGTATGCCGGTGCATTGTTCGGAGTAGGCCGCAGGTGTAATGGGACCTGTCCAGCCTGGCTTCAGCACCCATGACGTATTCCCATTCCAGCAGTTTCCTGGACCTGGAGTGCCTGTTATCGGATAACCCTGCGGATTCCCTGGAGGGCCCGACTGGGCTCCGGTAAGTCCCTGACTCGTTAATTGGTTGTTGTAGTAATACGAGGTAGTAGGTACGGCCGGAACTACAGCCGAGTTGTTATTTGGCATCTGCGAACCAGCATACGAGGGGAGCACATAGTTGAGATAGCCCCCGACAACGTTGGTAGTGTTGGGAATATCCGCTGGGTCGATCGTGCGGGTTTCGTTGCTAGACACGCCGGAGGTTTTGCGCCACTCCTGGCTGAAGAAGAAGAAGGCCTTGTTCTTGTTGCTGTTGAAGGTGTGAGGAATGAAGATCGGGCCGCCGGCGTCGAAGCCGTAGACGTTGTAATGCGTAGCCGGCCGTGCACCGGTGGCGCCGTTGTACTTGTTGAAGAAGTAGTTGGCGTTGTATGCGGTGGCGCGATTATCTTCCCATGCCGCGCCGTGGAAGGCCTTGGTGCCGCTCTTCAGCGAAATGCTGATGGTGGCGCCGGAGGAGATTCCGTAGTCGGGAGGATAGTTCGAGGTCATCACCTGGAACTCGGCGATGGCTTCCTGCGCAGGCAGAATCTGCATGCCGCCGCCGCCGCCGCGGTCAGCCGACTCGCCGCCGTCGATCAGCCAGATGTTGTGGGCCTCGCGCAGGCCGTTGAATTCGATGCTCCAGCTGGAACCAAACGCACCGAGTGCGTTGCTGTCCGGCAGTTCAGAGCTGACGCCCAGGCCAAGAGCAGCAAGAGCCGCAAAGTTGCGATTCTCGGTGGCGATGGAGGTGACCTCTTCCGAGCTGATCAGGGTGCTGACCACGTTGGAGTCGGTCTGCACCGTCAGGGCGTCGGCCACGACGTTAACTGTCTGTACATCGGAACCGACGGTCAGCTTGACGTTGACTGTGAACGTCATGGAAACGTTGACCACGATTCCGGTTTGCACGAAATTCTGAAAGCCTTTAGCTGTGACTTTCAGGTTGTAGAGGGCAGGGTTCAAGCCGGCGAAATCATACAAGCCGGCGCCGCTGCTGACGGTTGTGTGCACTGTGCCAGTGGCCGGATCGGTAAGAGTAACGTTTGCTCCCCCGACGACGGCTCCCATCTGGTCAGTGACGACGCCGGTGAGCTCAGAGTTGGCCTGCGCGAATGCTCCAACGCATGCCAACACGAGGAACAGCGGCAAGAGGATAATCCAGTATCTCGCTTGTCTCATGTGACCTTCCTTTTCAAAGGTGACTCGGTTTGAGTTTCGTTGCTGTTGCTTCCGTGTTGCTCAGGAATGCAGCCTGTAAAACGCAGCATGTACTCATCCATGCAAGTGATCCAGTTCAGCCAGCCTTCCAGGCTTTTGAAAACTACCTTTCAGGCGGCAAAAATGACTTAATTTCTCCGTAATTTGGGAGGAGCAAATTGCGCTTCTCCGTGTTTTTGTAGATGTCATGCCAAACGTTTAATACTTTAGTTAAACGTTTGAGCAGTACATTACCACCACTCCTCTTTTTGGGAGCCGAAGAGATTAAATACATGATGGGTATAAGTTGTCAAGTACGAATTTTAGCAATCTGGAACTAGGGGAGAAGTATCCTCCTAAGGCGTTTAATATCAGCACGATAGGCAGTCGACGCCCAAAGCTTAATTTGGCTTGAAATTGTGATTTTACAAGGCCGGGACTCTACCGTTGCTTGCGGGTGAATTTGTCGCGCAAGCACTTTGACCTGAGAGCACTGGGGCGGAAGCCCGTTTCACTGAGAATACCGTAAATTGTAGTGTATTGTTGCTGCAGCTGTCGCTCAGAATAATCGACCCAAATCGCACAAAAATAAGGCTTTACTCGCCTCCGGCCGGTAGAGCCTGCCGCCCTGGCGGGCATGCCACCCCGCGTGAAGGCCCCTCAACGGAAGGCATTCCGCGCCTCGGCTTGCAGATCAGTTGTTGACCGGGGCCTCATGGTGTATGCCGTGGTCTGCTCGATTCGGTCGCCGGGGTTCATGATCGTCAACGGTCCCAGGGTTTCCAGTTCGACATACTGCAAAGGATCGGGGTTGGTGTAGACCTCAGTGACACAGCCGCCGTCGGGATATTCTCCGGGTCTGATGTCCGTGTCTATGCGGACCACGCAGTTTTGTCCCAGCCACGCCATGCTGCTTCCATCGGAGCCGACCTTTACCTGCTGCCGAGCGTGGCGCGAGAGCGAGAGCAGGCGTCCGTCGACCTTCAAGTCTGCCGGTTCCGCCTCCAGCATGCGGATGAAGCCGGAGGCGAACTTCGAATCTTCCGGGAGTTGGATGCAAACGCGCTCGGGCTCACTCATCTGCGTAATGGTCCATATACCAACTGTGACGGGCGCGCCGGAAAGTTTGCGAAACTCGGTTGCAATTCGCATGATAGGTTGCGCGGGATCGAGTTCGACGCGGCGCACAACCTGAATGCCGTAGCCCGGATCGACGGGCGAGGTGAGCACCACGCCGCGTTCGACTGCATCGGCCTCGACGGGTCGCGCGTCAAAGGCCACCGGTCAAACGAATACCCCATCGCCAAGACCGGCTGTAATGAACACGTGACAGAGTTTGCAATGAGGGTGAAGGTCGCGGAAATGGGAGAGTCGTTGCCCGGGAGATGAAACCGAAACGCCATCTACAGTGACGGCCACGTCTGTGTCGCAGGCGGGGCCCGCATTGCCCCAAGCCTTAATGTGCAATGTGTGCGCGCCCGCCGAGGCGGTCACCGAGGTATAAGGATGGAGGTGCTGTAGACGAAAGTGTTGTTGCCGCTGCTGTCGAGCGAAAAACCCATCGCGCTCACCGGTTGGCCGGAGCATGTACTGTCAGAGGCGGAAAGGGAAAACTGCGAGGCAACCACAGCGCCGTTGGCGGGGTAGTTGACGATGACCTGGGCCCAAGCAGGAAAGAGG
>CAWJDN010000070.1:0-3059 GCA_963840985.1 uncultured Acidobacteriaceae bacterium | reverse complement strand
CAACCTGCCCGAGTTTGATCCGTTCTATTCGATGGCGAGTTGGTATCGTGATTACGTCGCGTATTGCGGAGTGTCGGAGGATGGCAAGAAACTTTACGCGGTTGTGTTTCAGGTTGGGCGGCGGAAGGCGATCTTGAAAAAGGATCAGGGGGCGCCGAGCGCGGGCGACGATCCCGACTCCGAGTGCCCGGCACCGACTTGGGAGCGCGCGCCTGTGCGCGTGACTTTTCAACATGGGGACGAGCCTAAACTTGTCTTTTCTATACGCAGCCGGGTGGTTGATGTGGTGAACGACGCGAGGTTGCCAAGGCCCGCACCACCGCCGATTTAGCCAGATTGCGCAGCGCGAGTTATATCGATTATTCGCCCGTCTACGATTCCTCACCCTATTTTTTCAACTCTGTTCATCTCTTCGATGTTTTTCGCTTCAAGTCCAGTTCAGTTGACACTCCCTACCCGGTCATCGCCATCTACTTTCTGTTCCAGTTCATGATTGCTGCAGGAATCATGGTCGCTTTCACAATCGTGGCCCCTGCAATATGGTGGGGTAAACGCCAAGCCAGCCGTCCGCCCGCCGGAAGCATCATCTATTTCATCGCCATCGGCCTTGGCTTCATGCTGGTGGAGATGGCGATGATGCAGCAGTTAACCATCCTGCTTGGCCAGCCCATCTACTCTCTGATCGTGGTGATTGCGGGGCTGATTCTATCTTCAGGACTGGGAAGCCTGGCATCGGATGCGCTCAAGCTGCGCTCCCGCTTCGAGAGCCGCCTGCCCGCGCTTGCCGCCGTTGTCATCATCGCCGGATATTCGCTAGCGGTTTTGCCGGTGATCCACTACTTTATCGCCAGTGTCCTCGTGGTGCGTGTGCTTGCCGCCTTCCTGATGGTCGCGCCTCCGGGGGTTTTGATGGGATTCTGCTTCCCGATTGGACTGCGCTGGCTCAAGAATCTTGGCGAGGAAAGAAATCTTCCCTGGATGTGGGCCTTGAATGGCGCTGCCGGCACGCTGGGCAGCTTCATTGCAATTGTGCTTTCGATGGATACCAGCATCACGACCTGTGCATTGACCGGCGCCGGCTTTTATCTTTTGGCCGCAGCCGCCGTACCCGGCGGAAAGACAAGAAATGATTCTGTTAGCTTCCCGGTTGGCGCGAGCTCGATGGCGGGCAAAGTTGGGTGAGCTGGGCGTGGATCTTCCGGCATGGGGTAGACATTTTATAGTTTCCTGGTTGGCGACTCCGTACTCCTCTTCTCGCTACACCGTCTGCATCCTTTACCCTAATCTTCAGGGAGCAATCATCTAATCATGCCTCACCCGCAGATCAAGTTTGGCACCGACGGCTGGCGCGGCCTCATCGCGGACGACTTTACCTTTGCCAACGTCCGCATCGCCGCCGAGGCAATTGCCGCCTACATCCACGCTAAGGAAGACCCGAAGAAGGGCCTGTGCATCGGCTACGACACCCGCTTCGGGTCAAAAGCATTTGCGCGGACCTGCGCTGAGGTAGCGGCTGCGACCGGCATCCCGGTGCTGCTGGCCAACGCTATCACGCCCACTCCGGCGCTGAGTTGGGCGGTGCGCGAACGAGGCGCGGCTGGCGGCATCATGATTACCAGTTCGCACAACCCGGCGGAGTGGAACGGCGTGAAGTACAAGGGCTGGTACGGCGGCTCCGGCAAGCCATCCATGATGACGGAGATCGAGTCTTACCTGGGCAAACCTGCGCCGCGCGCCGCGCAGCCTGCTCCCATTCAGGTAGTCGATTTTCTGCCGACGTACCTTAAATCCATCGAGAACTTTACCAGCCTCGACGCGCTGGCAAAATCGGGCATGAAGTTCTGTATCGACTCGATGTACGGCGCGGGCGGAACCCTGATCTCCGACATCTTCTCCCGCATCGGCGTCGATCATTTGCAGATTCGCGCCAATGCCGATCCGCTCTTTGGCGGCATTCACCCCGAGCCTATCGAGCCGCACATTCGCGCACTGGGCGAGGCGGTTGTTGCCAACGGCTGCCAGGCTGGCCTAGCCACCGACGGCGACGCTGACCGCATCGGCGCGACTGATGAGCACGGCGAGTTTGTCGATCCTCACAAGATCTACTGCGTGCTGCTCAGTTGGGTGCTCGAGTATCACAACGACTGGCCCGGCGCCGTGACCCGCGCCTTCAACACGACGAAAATGCTGGATCGCATCTGCAAAAAGCATGGGCGCGAGTTGATTGAGCACGGCATTGGCTTCAAGTTTGTCTGCGACCTTATGCTGGAGCGGGAGATTCTAATGGGCGGCGAGGAGTCTGGCGGAATCGGCTTCCAGCGCCACCTGCCGGAGCGCGACGGCCTGCTCAACGAACTGCTGTTGGCTAACGTGATGGCCATGGAAGGCAAGCCGCTGGGCCAGTTGGTCGCCGATCTGCAAGCCGAGTACGGCGAACATCAGTACGGACGCATCGACCTGCAGATTTCCGAAGAGATCAAGAGCGGCGCGATTGCGAGGGCGAAGGCGCTCAAAACCGGCGATGCGGTCTTCGCAGGAATGCCCATCCTGCGCCAGGAAGACCTCGATGGCGTGAAGTTTTTCCTCGACAACCCGGAAGCGAAGACCAAGCCGAATGCCGCCGAGACCTGGTTGCTGCTGCGCGTGAGCGGCACCGAGCCTCTGATGCGCGTCTACTGCGAATCGTGCTCGAAGGAGTCTGTGGCCAAGGTACTGGAGTCGGCGCGGAGCTTTGCGCTGGGCAAGTAGATTTCGAAATTATCTGCAACGGCAAGTATTGCGTATTTGCTGGGATTTCTTTCGGAATTCATTGATTCCAAGCGGGTTAAAAATTATCTGCAAGGAGAAATAAGTCGTTTCCCTGGGAATTTCATGGGAAGTTGTTGATTCCAAGGAGGTTCATAGCTAATCCGGAACGTCTTTATCCGAAAACCACGTATTTTAAATCGTTTTTCCTTTAAAAATAACTAAGCTCTTAGTACGTTATCCACCGGCGGAAATTGACTCGATTATTAATACCTATTCTCGATTTTCAGGGCGTTTAATATAGGAACGTTTAG
>CAWJDN010000069.1:0-9114 GCA_963840985.1 uncultured Acidobacteriaceae bacterium | reverse complement strand
CAGGGGCCTGGAGATCACCGACATCCCCATCAAGGATGCCATTGCCACCAACCGCCGCCTCGATCAGCGCTTTTTTGACGTGATCAAGGACCTGGAAGCGAAGGTCTAAGCAAGCAGAAGTTGCCTAGACACGCAAAGAGCCATTCTCGTTCCAAGAATGGCTCTTTGCGCAGCACGCCGAAACGACTGCCATCAGCCTACTCCGACAAGTGAATTGCATACATTCGGTCAGGCGCTCCAAGTGGCATTGAAATCTTGAGAAGGATGTACCCGTCCTTTTTACCATCTAACTCTGTACATTTGATCTGATACACGTTGTTCTTTCCAGCCTCAATGCTTGCATTCAAAGAGGATAGGTTATTCTCGTCGATCTCCTTGTCAAGTTTTGTGAGCCAAAACATCTTCGACTCTGTGATCGCTGAGTTTGGCATATTAACGTAAAACCGCGTAACCTTTGCAGCGGTTGGAATGTTTTGCATCTTGCGAAGGTCGTAGCTGGTCATTCCATTTTGTTTGCCATACGCGGTTAATTCCATCAATCCGTGATTTGTCGAGGCAAAGACACCAATTTTTTGCGAATCTGGCGTAGTTTCGCAGCCAAGCAAGAAAAGCACTAGACAACCAAGTGCTATGAAATTACGTGCATTGCGGTAGGCCATGGTTCATTCTCCTTTGTTGCGGATAGGTGTTGTCAGAGCATTGCCGTGAAGACAATCTTGGAAAGCCATGCGGTTACCAGAATGATGACAGGAACCGCGGGAACAGCGCGAACCTGCGCAATCCCTGAAATCTTTGTGCATCCGGTAAACAGGATTAGGATCGTATAGGAAAGAGCAAAGACCGCAACCAGCCCGATCACCTCAAGGTTGCCGATACCAAGGACTCCCGACAGCAACAATAGGATGCCGATTGGAATCAGCGAGATTCCCGCGAGGAAAACATCGCTCTCGATTGTTCCGCCAGTGGCGCGGAAGACCTTGCGCGCCAGGAAACCGGCCCCGGTGAGCGCGGCAGGGGGCACAAAGCCAAAGATCAGAATCTTGAGAATGTCCCCAAATCCAGGGCTTCCAGCCCAACGCGGCAGCATCATGTACAGGCCAAAAAGAGCACAGAAGTCAAACAGCACAGCGAAGGCAATTCCAACCTCGAGAGCTTTCTGTTTATTCAACTTTTCAAAATTCGGAGCTAAACTCTCAACAGGGTTCTGGAAAACAGCCAGAAATACCTTCCATACCCGTTCGGCGAGAACTTTCACCTTTTCACTTGGCACAGACGGTTCACTGGTCGCTGATTCCGGCTTTGTTTCCGCAATGGTTGCTCCGCAATCCCCGCAGAAAGCTACTCCTGAGTTGAGTACATGGCCACACTTTGGACAATTCATTCTTCACCTCGCTTGATGGACAACTAAACCGAAGAACTTGTTCCAACATTCTCCGAGGGTTTTCCACATGATTCACAGAAACGCGCCCCTCCCCTGATTGGCTTTCCGCAATGAGAGCAGGTGGCCGGAGAACTGCTCTCGCCTGGTTTATGAACGGCACTACCAGATCCGCCGTCAGGCGGCGAGGCATTCGCATATGCAATTTGTCTGCTCTGCCGGAGCAGATAGATGTTCCAGGCTGTGCCGGCAACCAGGAGCAAGACCGCCAGCGTGTAACCACTCTCGTAGCTTGCCTGAGCCATTCCTTGGCTCTGCTTCTGTAACTCGCCATCAAGCCTGGAACGCAGGATATATAGCGACAATATGCCCAAACCACCGCTGACAGCTGCCCCGCCTGCCATTTTTCTGCCCATCAGGCTGAGCGCAATGCCCGCAATGCCGCACAAACCAGCCATGACGGCAAATGGATCTGCGTCGATTTTCTGTTTCTGAGGCGGTCCGAATGCCTGTGGCTGAGTCAACGTGGTTCCGGTGGCCAATTGCTGGCCTGTCAATGTAAACATCTTGATTCCTCCGCACGATACGGTTGCGAAGGGGAGGAAGAAACACAGTATGCTTCCTGCGAAGAGGAGCACGGAGGCAATTGACTTCCGATCAGCCATACATTCTCCATTCCATTCACGACACACTTAATTAGCTGTTGGAATTAAAGAAAATACTGCTCCCTCTTGTTCCTTTTTGTCAAGGGGGAGATAACTTGGGCATTACGCTGATGATTAATCCTGCGGTCAAAGTGGCGGCTTGGTACTGCATCACTACACCGAATTGAACACTCTACGGCATCCAAGATAATGCCGTAAAGTTGGACTGTGCTCTATCGCCCTTACAAGCCCGAGGACTTCGACCAACTTTACGCCCTCGAAGAGCTGTGCTTTGAGCCGCCTCAGCGCTTTAGCCGTCGCTATATGCGCCAGCTCATCAGCCGCGCGAATGCAGCGACCTGGATAGCGGAAGAGGACGGACTGTTGGTTGGGCTTGCCATCGTTGAGTGGGCCAAGCGCAAGAGCGGCGTTACGGCTTACATCCAAACCATCGAAGTTGCTCTGGAGGCGCGTAACCGTGGTGTCGGTCGCGAGCTGCTCAGCCGCATCGAGAGCTCTGCGCGCGGTGCGGGCGCTTGCTTGATTTGGCTGCACGTCGAAGCAACAAATGCGGGCGCGATCCGGCTCTACGAATCACAAGGCTTCCGCTGTGAGAGCAGGGAAGAGAACTACTATCCACAGGGCCGCGCGGCGCTCATCTATGGGAAACGACTGGAGAACGAAGTGGTGAATTCGGGCTGAGATTCTTGCAACATGGCTTCCCTTACTTGTTTTAGATCGACACAAGGAGGAATGGTCACGGTGCCGCGCATTGCGCCCCAAAGGTCATCGATTATTTACTTTCCTATCACCTCAATCTTTCGATAGACGAGATAACAATAGCCGTTGTCTGTGGGAAATCGATAGGCTCCCGGTGCGTTGAGAATGTGAGCTGCAATCGCAGTCATCTCCCAGCCGGTAAATTCATCCGCGTCCAGGAAAGCTGAGGTGAGCTTGTCATAACGATTTGTCTCACCATATTCACGAACCTTTTCCATATCCAATCTTGAGCGGTCTTCATAGTTAGGATTGGCCCAAGACCATTCCCATGAGTTGCCTTGGGTGGAACCCACTACCGTCACGTTGATCCGTATAGTCGCCAGAGATGGATCTGAAAATGTCAGAGTGACAGCAACATCGTCCCAGTCCCATCGGCCATGATAGCCATATTGTTCTTCAAATCGCTTGTTCTTGTCCATCAACTGATGAACGAGTGGATGGAGAAACTCACGGAAACAATCGTCACAAACTGTCATATTTGTTCCTACTTTTGCCACTTGTCGAAGGGTTGTTTGTCTGTGATTCTAGGCCGGTTTTCGGCTTGCAACTCCTTGGCTACCTGCTCCACCTCGCGGAAGACGCGGAGCAGATTGCCGCCCAGAATCTTGCGGCAGTCCTCGGCTGAGTAGCCGCGTGCCATCAGTGCCTCGGTAATCTTGGGCAGATCGGCGGCGGAGTCGATCCCTTCTGGAAGCTGGCCGCTGATGCCGTCAAAATCCGAGCCCAGGCCCACATGGTCGATGCCGGCGACCTTGGCGATGTGGTCGATGTGGTCGATGAGTACGGTTAATGGCGGGCGGGGGATGCGGTCGCCATATTGGCGCTGGAGCTTTTCAATCTCATCATAGGGAATCGGCTTGCCTTCCGCTATGGCCTTGTCCTTGAGCGCCTGGACAGCCTGTTTCATCTCCGGCTCCAGGGCTTTGGAAGCGTCGCGATAGGCCTGCGACAGGAATCCGGAGTAGAAGTTGACCTGAATGACGCCGCCCTTGGAGTTGGGACCGCCGTAGCGAGCCACGGCGCGCAGCATATCGTCGCTCATATTGCGCGGTGCGTCGCAGAGGGCGCGCGCCGAGGAGTGAGAGGCGATGACCGGTGCGCGGCTGATGTTCAGCGTTCGATAGAAGGTGCGGTCGGAGACGTGCGAGACATCCACCATCATCCCCAGCCGGTTCATTTCGTAGACAACGTCCTTGCCAAACTCTGTCAGCCCCTCTTTGGTGTGCGGCACGGAGGTGTCGTCAATGTCGCTGGAGCTATCGGCCCAGCCGTTGGAGTTGTTCCAGGTGAGGGTCATGTAGCGCACGCCGAGGGCGTAATACTGGCGCAGCAGCGGGATGGAGTTCTCAATGGAGTGGCCGCCCTCGATGCCCATCAGCACTGCCATCTTGCGTTCGCGGTGGGCCAGTTCGATTCCGGCCGGAGTGGCGACGAACTCCAGTTTGTCGCGGTGGCGGGCCACCTGCTGCTTGACGGAGTCGATTAATTCCATAGTCCGGCCGGCGTACTGCCCCTTGAATTGCACGGGATCGACCCAGATGGAAAAGAACTCGGCGCCTAGATTGCCTTTATGGATTGAATCCAGATTCAGGCCGCCTCCCTGCAAGGGGTCGCCCAGGTCAAAGTGTTCATCCACAAAGCGTTGCGGGGTGTCGGCGTGGGTATCGATGACCAGGGCGGAGCGATGAAGCCCTTCGGGTGTTTGCGTTTTTGTTGGCATATGCTGAGATGAATGAGCTGGGGTTTGGGCGCAGATCAGCGCTGGAAGTGCGGTGAGCAGCAGGTTGAGTGAATGATGGGCAGAAGACATAGGCTTGGGATGAGTGTATACCCGAAAAGCAGGGACTAGCGAAAACGGATTAGTAAGTCGCAGGTCGCTGACCGTATTTCGCGATTCCGCAACTGATTTCACGTCCTGAGTAGTCGAACAAGTGCTGTGCTACCATGGTCAGCGGAGGATTTGAATGAGAAAGACTGTACGTTATTTTGTGGTTTGCGCCTTGGTTTTATTGCCGGCAGTTTCTTTTGCCGGAGATCGCTTTGACGGCAAGTGGCTTACTACGCTTACCTGTCCTGCAAAGGGAAACACCGAGGGATACACCTGGAAGATTCCCAGCGTGGTCACCGCCGGCAACTTCCGAGGAGAACGCGGCACAGCGGATCAACCGGGCTATTTGCTGATCACTGGCCCTATCAAGGACGATGGCTCGGCCAAGCTCACTGCCAACGGCATCGTCGTTTCCAGAAAATATGCTCGCGGAGTCTTCGCGCATGGAGGCGAAGAGTATAGCTACAACATCAAGGCCCAATTCAAAGAGACAGAAGGCACAGGCTCCCGCGACGAAGGTCTCGGCCTTGTAGGCCGTCCTTGCACCTTCGAGTTTGTAAAACAGTAGGCAACGAACAGGGTTGGGGTGCGTTAAATGCGCGCCCCACTCTTATATTGTTGGCAAGAGCGGAAAGCCTAGCTTCCCAGATGTTCTGCAATCAGGCGGTCAACAAGCGCCATGAGAGGCTCGTCCGTGCGTGGCAACGTAAACGCCGCAGTTGCCTCATCCCAATCGAGTTTGAAACTGGTGGATAGCGCGGAAATCCAGATCTGGCGCACCGGCGCGTTCGGTGTAATCACGAACTTACCCGCCGGCTCCTCGAAGGTCACGTTCAGCACGCCGTTCTGTTCGTCGACCTCAAAACCGGCCTCCGCCTCTTCCTCACGTGCAATTAAATGCTGCAACAGCGAGTTTAGAGCAATTTCGGCCAGACGGCGGAACTCCATCTCATCCAACATGGAGCCAGTGTAACAAGTCCCGTTGGGTAAACAAATGCGTATACCGTGGGTGATGGCTGGGATCTTCGCGGTAGTGCAAGGAGTCTGTTGTGCCCATGCACAGCCGCCGATGCCGGCCAATCAACTGGTTCGTGAGGTTGCCTACAACGAGCTCCACGACCACGTTAGCCACGGCTACTGGCGTTATTGGGTCGAGAGCCGCTCGCCAAAGGAATCGCTCCTCGAAGAATTATTAGAGACCGCCGAGGGACCGATCTCGCGGATCGAGCTGAGCAACGGCCAGCCGCTCGATGCTCAGGGACGCCAGTTGGAACAGGCACGCCTTCAACATCTGCTCAACTCTCCCGCCTAGCAAGCCCGTCACCGCCAGGAATATGACGACAATGAAAAACGCGTCGGGCGCATCGTCGCGATCTTGCCCGATGCATTTCTCTTTGAATATGCCGGGGAAGAGAACGGCTGCTATCGTTTGCGCTTCCACCCTAAACCGGATTATCCAGCTCACTCCATCGAGACCCGCATCATCCACGCCATGAGCGGGGAACTATGGGTTAAAGCCAAGTACAAAAGGATGGTGCGCCTCGACGGCCGACTCAATCAAGATGTGAGTTTCGGCTTCGGCATTCTGGGCCGGCTCTACCAGGGCGGATGGTTCAGCATGCAACGGGCCCAGATCAGCACCACCGACTGGAAGACGGAGCGATTCGAACTGCATATGAAAAGCCGCGCCATTCTCTTCAAAATCATCACTCAAGAGATCAGCGAGATCCGAAGCGGCTTTTCTCCGGTAGCTGCAAGGCTGGATTTGGTCAAAGGAGCAGCCTTGCTCTATCAGACTGAGCCTGAAAGCGCTCATGTATCAGCAGCCAGCTTATCTATGGACGAAATTCCTCAAATCCGTGATGGAAAATGCTGGGTTACGGGTAAACTGTCTTGAAATCGGACAATCGTCATGCCGTTTGTAACGCTATCGGTGCCGTATGTATATTAGTATCTGTTGTAAATAAGAGACTTGAGTAAAGAGCAAGCGAAGTGTCCTGATTATGTACACAATTTGCTAGATAGATTCATGTTTTCGCTCGGCCAGCCGATAGGTTCCGTCAGGAAAGTACCCGTACAGGAGCAGACATCAATGGAGATTGGCCCGGTAGCCAGTGTTCGTATCGC
The DNA here is from genome assembly GCA_963840985.1 of uncultured Acidobacteriaceae bacterium. Classification (GTDB taxonomy): domain Bacteria; phylum Acidobacteriota; class Terriglobia; order Terriglobales; family Acidobacteriaceae; genus Telmatobacter. The sequence continues at coordinate 2,357 of CAWJDN010000069.1, read as the reverse complement.
TTCGATGGTCAGGCCCAAAGAGGCCTATCTGGGACTGACTGACGTGAATGAGGTCGAGCGCATAACCCAAAGCGGCGACGAGAAATATATTCCCAATGGCTCAAAGGCCACAAGCGGCTTCGAAGATGAAGAGAACAAGTATGAGGAGTTGGAAGACGATCTTGATACAGAACTCAAAGTGCGGCCCGCCGGAACTGGGAAAATAAGCCGCTTCGCCTGAAAGTCGCCGATAATCACTGATTCTAATATACTTATATATAGATACTTGCAAATTTCCTGGAGCTATGATAGTTTACTAACTGGTTAGTTAATGACTATATCAGCACCAATCCGCACCCAGACTGAACGAGCCGACCAGACCCGCGCTCGCATCCTTGACGCAGCCGTGCGGCAGTTCAGCGCAAGCGGTCTGGCTGGCGCGCGTACCGAGCAGATTGCCGAGGAAGCCGGCGTCAATAAGGCGCTGCTTTATTACTACTTCAAGAGCAAAGAAGATCTCTACGCCGCCGCGCTGGAGTTTGTCTTTGAGGGGGTGCGCACGGCCAGTATTGCTGTGCTGGAAGCTAGAGCCTCGGCCGGAGAGCGATTTCTGCAGATTGTGTTGAACCAATTTGATCGCGCCTTTTCTTATCCCGACTTGCAGTCTCTCATTCAACAAGAGATGGTCCGGCTGCACCAGGGCGAGGAGCGCAGAATGGCGCGGATGGCGAAGAAGTTCTTTCGGCCGATGTGGGACAAGTTGGAGGAGGTATTGGAGGAAGGCATCGCTTCTGGAGAGTTGATCCGAGTCGATCCTGCGCAGATGCGATATGCTGCGCTGGGCGCCAATGCTCTCTACTTCCTCACCGCTCCCCTCACCCGGCTGGCCTTTGACATTGATCCGATGGAGCAGAGTGAGTTGGAGCTTCGACGCAAGGAGGCCGTTAAGTTTTTGGGCCGGGCGATATTTATCGACCGGGAGCATGGAACGCGCGTTGCCGAGCGGGTGCTGGCTGCGACGCCTATGCCTGAAATCAGTGTGATCGAGGTCGGGAACAATCCACCACGTAATAAATAGCTGCATGAACCGTCTTTGAAGAAGTGAGGCACAAGTGAACGCACGCAATCGCGTATTTCTACTTCTAGGCTTGCTGACCGTGGGATCGCTCATCTGGTACCTGGTCACGGTGCGGCCCTCTGCCGATCTGCAACTGATTGGCACGGTGGATGCCAACGAAGTGGTGGTGAGCAGCAAGATTCCCGGACGCATTCAGACGCTGCTGGTCGACGAGGGCCAGGACGTGAAGGCCGGCCAGCTGATTGCTGTCATCGAGAGCGAGGATCTTGCCGCGGCACGCAAGGCCGCCGAGGCCAATGCCGCCAGCCAGAAGGGCAAGCTCGGCGGGAGTGTCGAGACCGAACATCAAACCCGTGGAGAAACAAGCAACGCTACGGTCAATGCCGAGGCCCAGCTACGCTCGGCACGGGCCGCACTGGCTCAGGCGCAGGCCAACTACGATCATCAGCAGGCCGACACCAGCCGCATTGTCACTCTCGCCCAACAAGGCATCATGAGCGAGCAGGCCAGGGACGACGCGGCTACCAGTCTTCAGGCCACCAAAGCCGCCGTTGATGCGGCCCGCGAGAACGTCGCTGCTGCCGAAGCCTCTCTGCGCCAGGCCCGCGCGCATGAGTTGCTCACTAATGTCGCGGCCCGCACAGTAGATTCCACTCGCGACGAGGTTGAAAACGCCCGAGCCCTTGCCGAACAGGCGAAGGTTCAGTTGGGTTATGCGCAGGTCTTTGCCCCGGTCAGCGGCAAGGTCAACGTGCGCGCAGCGCGCCAGGGTGAGGTGGTCGCAGCCGGCGCCGCCATCGTCACCATCATGGATCTGACCCAGACCTGGATTTATGCGCCACTGCCCGAAACCCAGGCCGACGCCGTCCAGGTTGGCGATTCGCTGCGTGTAGTCATGCCCTCGGGCGCAACTTTTCAGGCCAAGGTCATAAACAAAGCTGCCGAAGCGGATTTCGCGACGCAACGCGACGTCAGCTCCCGCAAGCGTGACATCAAAACCATTCAGTTGAAGCTGCTCATTGACAATCCGGAAATGCGTTACGTTCCCGGCATGACCGCCGAGGTTTATATCCCAAAGAACAAACTGGTGAAGCAATGAGCACATCAGCGAATGTAGCGCCAGCGGCAATCGAAGTTGTCCATATCGTCAAGCGCTACGGCGACTTCGAGGCGGTCAAGGACGTCAGCTTTTCGGTTGCCGAGGGAGAAATATTCGGTCTGCTTGGCCCCAACGGCGCGGGCAAAAGCACCCTTATCCGCATGATGACCACGCTCATTCCGCTCACTGCCGGCCGCGCTA
>CAWJDN010000068.1:0-7137 GCA_963840985.1 uncultured Acidobacteriaceae bacterium | reverse complement strand
AATGAGAACAAGGAAGACCTTCGCTCCAGGATCACTACGCATCCGTTGATGGGAACGGTTAACTGCCACGAAGTTCTTTTGCTGATGGCGGTGCATCCCGCTCGCCACGCAAAGCAGATTGAAGAAGTCAAGGCAGCAACTGCAAGTTGAGCCTTGCGCTCCGGGTTCTACAATGAGTCCATGCTTCTAGAAGGCATCTTTGCCGCTGTACCAACGCCGTTTTACGCCGACGAGCGAGTCTACTTTCGCAAGCTCGAAGCCAATATCGCTCGCTACTCCCGCACGCTGCTTTCCGGGATGTTGCTTCTCGGCTCCATGGGCGAGGCGCCCGAACTCGACGATGCCGAATCCCAAGAGGTGTTGCGCGTAGCCGCCGAAGCCGCCGCGCCGGATAAGGTGCTCATCGCCGGCGTCGGCCGCGAGAGCGTGAAGGCCACGGTCGCGCTGGCTGAGGCCGCGGCTGAATTCCGCTACGACGCCGTTCTTGTCCGCACTCCCACCTACTACGCCAAGCAGATGACCGCCGCGGCCGTGCTCCACTACTTTCGCAGCGTGGCCGACCGCTCGCCACTGCCGGTAATTATCTACAACATTCCCCAGTGCGTCCCCTACAACATTCCCATTGAGCTGGTGACCGAGCTCGCCTCTCATCCCAACATTCTCGCCATCAAAGACTCCTCGGGCAGTATCGAGCGGATTCGCGCCCTGGTCGAGCATGTCAGCGCCGCGCCCCGCCGAACCGTAATTGTGACGCCGGTCTTTGAGGCCGTCACCGGGCGAATGCTAAAGTCCAAAGCCGGAACCGCCGATGCGCTGATCTCAGCCGGAGATCTGGCCGGCGGCGCAGCCATGAAAGCGACTCCGACCGCTGCACCCATCACGACACGAACCAAAGTGATCGGCTTTCAAGTGCTTACCGGCTCAGCCGGTACGCTGCTGGAGTCGCTCGATTCCGGCGCCTGCGGCGCCATCCTCGGATTTGCCGCCTGCGCTCCGCAAGCCTGCCAGGAGGTCTATCTTGCATGGAAGGACCACGACCTTAAGCTCGCAAAAGAAAAGCAGGAGCGCATCACAGCCGTGAGCCAGCGCGTCGTCGGCCAGTTGGGCATTGCCGGCGTCAAGCACGCCTGCGACTTCAACGGCTACTACGGAGGCCGCGCCCGCGCGCCGCTGTTGCCGGTTACGGGCGCCGAAAAGACGGAGATTGAAGGGCTGCTAGCCGGGATTCGCAACTAGGGAAGAAGCCTATTATTTGGCCGGCCATTCGAGATTCTTCGGCCCCAACAGGCTCTTTTCGACAACCGCCCCCAGCACCAGCGATGTTGACGTGGTTCCATAGGGTGTCAGGCGGTCGATCACGTCATTCAGATGCTCAACCGAGATGACGTTTACCTTCATGATGAACGAGTCCACTCCCGTCCCGCGGTAACATTCGACGATCTCTGTCATGGTGCGGAGATGGGCGGTCAGCCTGGGCAACACGTCGCCCACAATGCTCATGCGAATGTATGCCGTGATGGGCAAGCCTACATGTGAAGGGCTGATTTCGGCGCGGTAGGCGCGGATGATGCCTTCTTCTTCCATGCGGTGAACGCGCAGCGCCACGGCCGGTGTGGTGAGCCCTACCCGGCGGCCCAGCTCGGCAAAAGAGATGCGGGCGTCCTTTTGCAGCTCGATGAGCATCTTCCATCCCAAGGGGTCAAGATGTTTTTCCTTGGCGGAATCGGACATGCCGTACCTCCTTTCGTAGGCTTATGTTCGTAAAGTATATACGCGAGAAAGCTATTGCTCCATCAGCGTATTCAAGAAAAGGCAGCGGAATTGTCTTTAAGAGCCCTCATCTACTGCCGTATTCTCTGAGGGCACATTGCATCTATGCGCAAGACTAGCTTCCTAAACCGCTTGGTGATTTGCGTCACAGTATACTGTATCTTGCATCAGTAAGGTGAAAATCGAAATGTACCTTCGTTGGCTCCAGGTTGCGACGATCCTCTATGCGGCTGCTGCTGTAGCCGTTTTTCCGGCCGTGCTCTATGGCATGGTGCGCTGGCGCAAAACCTGCATTCACCTGGCCGGCTTGGCCTTCTTCTTCCACTTCGTCTCGTGCGTTGAAATGCTTGTCCAGGCCAATCGTTGGGTGCCCGTCGGCGTCCGCGAGGTTGAATCCCTTTTGGGTTTTGCCATCGCCGGCCTGTTTCTTCTTGTCTGGTGGCTCTACGACGCCATCTCCCTTGGAATCTTTGCCTTACCCATTACTTTCTTTGCTGTTCTTGTGCCCTCTTTAGGTCCCGACCGCTACAATTTCCCCTCCCAGGATGTACGCCTCAGTTGGCTGATTGCGCACATTGCCGCGCTGCAGGCGGCTTTTGTCGCCCTTGGTTTCAGCCTGTTGGCCTCGGTCCTCTACCTCGTACAGGAGCGACGCCTGAAGAGCAAGCGCAAGCCCGGCGAGGACACTGGGTGGCTGCCGCTGGACTGGCTGCCGCCTCTTGACACCTTGGAGCGCATCGCACACGCCACGCTTGTATTCGGCTTTTTCTGCATGACCGTTGGGTTGGTGATTGGCTCGGTTCTGGCGCAGGCCTCCCCACTCGGTGGCGCTTACTTCCTCGATCCTAAAGTGATCGCCTCCTTCATCTTGTGGATCATCTACGTCACTCTGCTCTTTGTGCGCCGCAACGCCGGATTCCGTGGCCGCAAGGCCGTATATCTCGCCAGTGCGGTCTTTCTCGTGATGCTCGCCGTGCTCGCCGCCAATGTGATTAGCCGTGTGCACAGGTTCGGTGCCCCATGACCTTGGCCCTAATCGGCGTCAATCACAAGACTGCGCCTATCGAGCTGCGCGAACGCATCGCCATCTCCCGCGAGGAGCTGCCTGAAACCACCCGCGCCCTGGCCGCAGTGTCCGGAGTAGCCGAGTGCATGATCGTCTCTACCTGCAACCGCGTGGAAATTCTAGTCGCCCTCGAGTCGCCTGACATTGACGTCGCCAGCTTCCTGCACCGGCATTTCGCACTTGATCCCGCGTTGCTGGCCCCGCACCTCTACTCACACCGCGACCAGGAGGCCGTCCGCCATCTCTTCCGCGTAGCCGCCAGCCTGGACTCGATGGTGGTGGGTGAGCCGCAGATTCTCGGCCAGGTGAAAGAGGCCTTTGCCGTGGCGCACGCCGCGGGAACCATCGGCGGGCAGCTCGAACACCTTTTGCAGAGCACTTTCGCCGTCGCCAAAAAGGTTCGCACTGAGACAGAGATCGGCTCAAATTCGGTTTCAATCGCCTCGGTGGCCGTTGAGCTGGCCCGCAAAATCTTTGGTTCGCTGCAAGGGCGCACGGTTTTCCTGGTCGGCGCCGGCAAGATGAGTGAACTGGCCGCCCGCCATCTGGTTCAGCAGGGAGCAGGCGCGATCCTGGTCACCAACAGAACCCAGGAGCGCGCATGGCGCATGGCGGAAGCGTTTGCCGGCAAGGTGATTCCATTTGAAGAGCTCTACGAGGCGGCCAGCCAGGCCGACATCGTTATCAGCTCCACCGGCGCGCCACATCCCATCTTTCGCCGCGAACACGGCCAGGCCTTTCTGCATCGCCGCCGCAACCGGCCCATGTTCTTCATCGATATTGCCGTGCCTCGCGACGTGGACCCGTTGATGGGCAAGCTGGAGGGCATCTTTGTTTACGACATCGACGACTTGCAACAGGTGGCTGTGGCGCATCTTTCAGAGCGTAGCCGCGAAGCTGAGGCAGCCGAAGCGCTGATTGCCGGCGAGGTCGAACGATTCCATCAGCGGCAGCTTACCGTCAACGTGGCTCCGGCCATCGTTGCCCTGCAGCGCCAGGCCGAGGAGATTCGTCAGGCAGAATTCAAGCGCGCGCAGGCTCGCTTGGGACCGCTGAGCGCTGAGCAGATTGCGGCCGTCGAGGCGCTGACCCGCGGGCTGGTCAACAAATTTCTTCATCCGCCCATGCAGGCGCTCAAGCAGGCTGCGCGCGATAACGATGCCGCGCGTCTGGAAGCGCTCTGCGAGACCTGGTCGCTGCCCGCAGGTACGGATAATCATGCAACAGAAAAAGCAGAAGTGAGCGACAGTAGCGAGGCGGGACGCAAATGAACCTGCGCATCGGAAGCCGCGGCTCGCAACTGGCCCTCTGGCAAGCCAACTATATTGCCGGCTTGCTCCACCGCGAAGGTCATTTTGTCGAAACTAAGATCATCAAAACTACCGGTGACTGGCTGCACGAGGTCACCTTCGCTCAGGTCGGGACTAAAGGCATGTTCACCAGGGAGATCGAGGAGGCTCTGGCTGCCGGAAGTATAGACCTGGCCGTGCATTCGCTCAAGGATTTGCCCACCGATTTGCCGGAGCCATTCACACTGGCTGCCACGACCGAGCGTGTCGATCCGCGCGATGTTTTTGTTTCGGTGAACTATGAGAGTTTGGCGGCGTTGCCTGTGGGCGCACACGTTGGCACCAGCAGCCAGCGCCGCCGCGCGCAGTTAAAGTCTGTGCGCCCCGACATTGAAGCCGTCGAATGTCGCGGCAATGTGGATACGCGCCTGCGCAAGCTGGCCGAGGGCCAGGTGGATGCGATTCTGCTGGCTGCGGCCGGCGTAGACCGCTTGGAAAGAACCGAGTGGGTTCGCCAGCGGCTCGAGCCGAAGGAGTTTTGCCCGGCGGCTGGCCAGGGGGCGCTGGGCATCGAGACCCGCAAGAGCGATGCGGTCACTATTACAGCCGTAACTTTCCTTAATCATGCGGCTACGCGCTTTGCCGTCACTGTCGAGCGGGCTGCGCTTGCCGCACTTGGCGGAGGCTGCCAGGTTCCCATCGGCATTCACTGCCGGCCGTGGCTGAATGAGGATTCCAGCGCAGATGAAGCTCTTTGGGACGAATTCTTTGCCGTTGTCGCTGATCCGGAGACCGGGAAGTCCTTCCGAATCTATCATATGGCGCTCCATGCCGGCGCTGACCCCGTCGCGCTGGGTCGTCTGGTTGCGCAAAAACTGATCGATGCGGGGGCCGGGCCGTTGCTTGAGGCTGCCGGAGGCTTGCGGTGAGCGCGCTGCCGTTGGCCGGCCGTCGTGTACTGGTTACCCGCGCCGCGCATCAGGCTGGCAAGCTCAGCGAAGGATTGCACGCCTTGGGCGCGGAGCCGGTCGAGGTTCCGGTGCTGGAGATTCGTCCTCCGATCAGCTTCGAGCCGCTGGACGCAGCCATCCGCCAGCTTGACAGCTACGATTGGCTGATTCTGACCAGCGCCAATGCGGTGCGCGCGCTCGCGGAGCGGGCGGCGGCGTTGGGGATTGAGTTGGCGCAGCCAGCACGGATGCAGGTGGCCGCAATCGGCGAAGCGACGGCATCAGAAGTGCGTAAGGTAGGCTTACAAGTCGCCTTCGTACCGCAGGCCTATGTAGCTGAAAGCCTTGTTGATGGGCTATTGAACTCGCTTCAGAACCGGTCATCCAGGCAGAGAATCCTGCTGGCGCGCGCTGCCATTGCCAGAGACGTAATTCCCGACGCTTTGCGTGCTGCGGACGCTGTGGTCGACGTGGTCGACGCCTACCGCAACGTCCTGCCTGAAGCCGCGCCAGAGCAACTGCGCCAAGCTCTTCAGAAAGGACTCGACGCGGTCACCTTTACCAGTTCCTCCAGCGCAACGCATCTGTCCGAGGTTGCCCGTGCGGCCGGAGTTGCCTGGCCATTTGCCGACGTTCCGGCCGTCTCCATTGGCCCCATCACCAGCCAGACGCTGCGCGAACTGGGCTGGCCGCCCGCCGTCGAGGCAGTGCCTTCCGATATTCCCGGACTGATTACCGCGGTCGAGCATCTTTTCCGCCGCCAATAAGCCGGAGTATACTGAGCAGTTGCTATGAATAGGGGGAGAAATCGATGTTACGGCTTGGAATCATCTTGCTCATCATTAGCGTGGTTCTGTCCCTTGGCGTGGTATGGCTGGGCAACGAAGGAGTCTATATCTTAGCCGGCGACTGGGGGAGCGGTTTCGGAGTCTTTTGTGAATACTTTATCTGGGGGATCTTTGTTGCGGGTCTTGCGCTGGCGCTATTTGGCAATGTCGTGAGAATCATGCGCAAGGAACGCGACTAGCTGCTCACGACCGCCACGTCTTATCCTTCGCCGTACAAAGCTGCTCCAGGTTGCAGCGCTCGCACTTGGGTTTGCGCGCCATGCAGACCGCACGTCCGTGATGAATGATCTGGTGAGAGAAGTCGATCCAGCGGCTTTGCGGCAGAATCCGTATCAGCTCCTGCTCCACTTTTTCGGGCGTATCGCCTTTGGCCAAGCCCAGCCGTCGCGCAATGCGAAAGACGTGCGTGTCCACCACTACGCCTTCCGCCTTGCCGTAAGCGACGCCGAGAACCACGTTGGCCGTCTTGCGCGCCGCACCGGGGAGGGTGATTAACTCGGCAAGCCTCTGCGGAACTTTCCCTCCGAATTCCGCGACGAGCTTGCGGGCCGCGCCTTGAATCGACTTTGCCTTGTTGCGAAAAAATCCAGTCGTCCGAATCAGGGCTTCCAATTGCGGCAAAGTCGCCTTGGCCATCGCCTGCGGGGTAGGGAAGCGGCTGAACAGCTCCGGCGTCACCAGGTTCACGCGCACGTCCGTGCATTGCGCGGAGAGAATCGTCGCCACCAGTAGCTCCCAGGGTGAGCGGTGGGTCAGCGCGCACTCGACGTTAGGGTATGCTTCGTCGAGGCCTTTGAGAATGGCGGCAATGCGGGACGACAGCAAGGAAGTCGAGCGATCCGGGTCCTGGAGCCGCACGAAACGCCGACCCTGCCGGGCGACCATGCCGGCTATGTGCTGCGCATTCTCGGCCCGATGGAATTGGCCGGCAAATTCGAGTGGTACGAGTTGACCCTGGCGGCAGGCGGCGAACTGGTGTCGCAACCGCACGATCCGGGTGCGACCGAGCATTTGACAGTGTTGCAGGGCAGCATGGAAGTCGAGGTGGACGGCAGCAAGCGCAAGCTGAAACTCGGCGGCACGGCGCGCTATAACGCCGACCGCAGCCATGCGATACGCAATTCAGGGAAGACCGAGGCCAGGGCGCTGCTGGTGGTGATCCATCGGTCGTAGGGCAGGGCAGCGTTGTTTGCCGGGGATTGCCGATCGACGAG
>CAWJDN010000067.1:0-3806 GCA_963840985.1 uncultured Acidobacteriaceae bacterium | reverse complement strand
TAACCATCCCGCGTGGAGAGAAGAAACTCAATAGTTGGAAGAACAAAAGGAGGCAGAGTGATTCCGGGAACGGCACGATGCGAAGAGGGTTCCCGAAATGGCGAGAGTGGGCAAAGCTCCGCGAAAGCGGGTTGCTTCACTCTTTCGAGGTCTCAATACGGCTAGTAAGACAACCTCAAGCAGCAGCCGTGCGATCCACACGATCGTTTTTGCTTTTTCGAGAGGCGGCTTTATCGCGATACATTTCGGCGTCGGCTCGATCAACCAAGGCCTTCAACGTTTCGCCGGGCAGCCGTTCCGCTAGGCCGATCGAAACCTTTACGTGCAACTTAATGAGAGTGGAGCTTCCCTGAACCGTGTAGCTCGCGCACACCCACTCCCGCAGCCGGTCAATCTGCGCTCTAGCCTCAGTGATCGCGCAATGCAGCAGAAGGACGAACTCATCGCCGCCCCAGCGCCCAATGGTGTCCGTGGAGCGGCAGACGGATCGCATCTTGGCGGCAAACTTCTTCAGCAACTCATCTCCAACCAAGTGGCCATGTTCGTCATTAACCCGTTTGAACTCGTTGATGTCAATAATGGCGACGCAGAAGGGCGCGCGGCCATGAATTGATTGCTCGATCTGGCCTTCCGCCCAGAGACGGTTGTGCAATCCGGTGAGCGCGTCGCGCGAGGCAATCTCCTCGGCCTCTTCCAGTCGGGTTTGATAGGTCGTCACTTCTTTCTTGAGCTGGTCGATTGCCGCCTTGCCTTCCGAGGTCATCCGGTCTATCGAGCCCTTCAGGTCGGTGGCGCTCTGCTTGATCGACTCACGGATCGCGGTCAGGTCCTCAAGATTTGCGATGCCCTTCAGTCGTGTTGTGACATCGGTGATCTGAGCGGCGCAGCGCTGGTCCCGCTCGCCCACAGACATAGCGGTACGGGCCATCATCAGCAGAATTTCCTTAACCTCACCGGTCTGTTTTTGGTAATGCATGGCCACGAGCCGTCCCCAGCCTTGCAGATGCTCCCGCACGCCGCTTTCTGTCTCCTTGACTGTTTCGCAAGAGAGTTTCGCAGAGAGCTTCTCTTCCAGCTTGCCCAGCCCCAGCTTCAGTTCCCCGCCCAGAGCCGGACAGGCGTCCTGGCCGCAGTTGCCCATTTCCACCAGAGAGGAGCAATATGCGGCAATGGTCACCGGCAGTAGTGACTGCACCTCCGGCTCACTGTCTTCACCGGACTCCGTTTCAGGCTCTTCAAGATATCGTTTGATGGAGATCATCGTTCCTCGCGAAATCGTTCTCCGCGCAGGGATGAAGCGCGGAGGCAATACCACTGGTATATCGGCAGTGATTTGGTTTTTCTTTAGCCATGGATGTAGGATGGTGGCGCGCGAATCAGAGCAAAAATAGTTGATTTCTGATTAGAGAAATCGAGGGAGCAGCAAACCATGAAACGCAAATTGCCTGCGGAGCCCTGCGTGCGCTGCCAGAGACCTACCACGCGCCGGCGCGACGGCAAACCCACGTGTCTGCGCTGCTTGGTGATGTTATCGGAACTGGAAGCGGACAATAAGATGCGCCGCATGGGCAAGCTCAAAGGCACGCACGGACGCTCCTGAGCTATTGTGAGTATGTTGCCATGCTGCGGTGGTTCGACCCTGGAGAGATGAGCATGACGGAAAAAGAGCGGCAAGCCAAACATGGCTACCTTGCGAAGTGCAAAGCAGAGGCGGAAAAGGCTTACGACGGCATGTACGAGGCGCACTCCTTCCGCGACGCAAACGACTGCTACCGGGAGGCCAAAGACTATTTCTACGCGGCCATTGGGCACGCCGAGGAGCTCGGTTTGCATGAGGAGGTGGAGGCTCTGCGCAAGCGCCTGGAACACGTGAAGTCGGTCTTCAGAAGTCAGTTTGTGCAGTGATCGAAAAAAAGACGAAAAAATACTTGACTTGTTCGCTTTATGTTCGCTATAGTGCGCGCATGGCTGTTACACGAAGGCAAAAAGAGATTCTCGACTTTCTGGAGTCGTTTGTAAGGCGCAACGGCTACTCCCCGTCGTTTGAAGAGATCGCGCGCGGCATGGAGCTGAAGAGCCTGGCCACCGTGCATAAGCACATTACCAATCTGGAAAAGAAGGGTCTGCTGGACCGCGTTCATAACCGCAGCCGATCCATTGATGTGGTGCCGCCGGGAACGCGCACCCGCTCCAGCGACCGGCTACCGCTGGCCGGGCGCATAGCCGCCGGATTTCCCGTCGAGGCGATGGAGAACGAGGAGAGTATATCGCTGCACGACGTGGTAGGCAACCGCGACGTATTTGCATTGGAGGTGCGCGGAGACTCGATGCGCGATGAGCATATCATCAGCGGCGATTATGTGCTGGTGGAGCGCACGCGCACGGCCCGCCAGGGCGAGATTGTAGTTGCTCTTGTGCGTGGCGCCGAGACCACTTTGAAGCGCATTTTCACCGAGGGGAATCGGGTGCGGCTGCAACCGTCCAACATGGAGATGGAGTCTATTTACGTTCCCGCCGCGCAGGTAGCCATACAAGGCCGCGTGCTGGGCGTACTTCGCAAGTACCGGTGACGGAGGGATCAGGAACCTATTCCCTGTTTCCTGCTTTTAAGTTAAGCCAGCAGACGCTGAATCTTCTCGTCAATCACGTCCTGAGGAACATAACCAACGACCTGATCTGCCACTTTGCCGCCTTTAAATAAGAGCAGGGCGGGAATGCCGCGAATGCCGTAGCGCGACGGGGTGGCGCCATTCTCGTCTACATTCACCTTGGCAACCTTCAGCTTGCCTGCATAGGTTGCGGCCAGGTTATCCACAATCGGCGCAATAGCCTTGCATGGACCGCACCATACGGCCCAGAAATCCACGAGAACCGGCTGCTCACTTTGGAGCACCTCCTGGTCAAATGTTGCATCGCTTACTTCCAGAATTCCCAATCCAGCCATGATCCTCCTTGCGGTCACTGCCTGCATTCAGTGTAAGGCAACGGGCTCTCATGGGATGCGGCAGAGGAGCACAAAGTCGCAAACTGCTCATTTATGGCCAAGGATAAGCAAATCCGGCGGTTTAGAAAAGGCCCCAAACTCTCTGAATATTGCCGACAAAATATATGTGATTTACAAGAAGAGAAAATAAAAGCGCCCGGATCCTGAGAAGGATCACGGGCGCTAGAGCAGCCCTCCCCCAGAACTGCCCACGTGTGCGAATCTAGGGGTTTTAGAGATGAAAAGCAAGCTATCTTGAGTAACAAAATGAGTAACATTCGATTAGGGGTAACGGAGAAAAAGTAACATTCTGGCGTAATGTCCACATAACAAATCCTGCATCGGGCAAGTGCACTTAAAGCGAAGGTTCGAGGAAGGATCGAAAGGCCAAATGTGCATCCGTGATCAACGCTTTAGGCGTGCCGCCTCATAGGATTGGGAAGCCCTTAACTGCTGCCGCTTCCGGCTTTAGAAGGATGCGATGGCGCAGCACAGGCGGAACCGCGCGCTTCACGTCGTCGGGAATGATGTAATCGCGGTCTTCGAACGCCGCAAAGGCCTGCGCCACGCGCAGCAGGCAGATCGCGGCGCGGGGACTTGCGCCGAGCGCCAGCATCGGCCACTCGCGCGTGCGGCGAACAAGATCGAGAATGTAGCCGTAAAGATCGTTCTCCACGCGGATGGCCCGAATCTCATTGCGCGCGGCGGCTAGAAGTTCGGCAGGTAACGGCTGGACCTTCGCTTCGTCAAGCAGGTTTCCCTGCGTAGCGTCGTGATGCCGCTCGAGCATCAGCCGTTCGTCGTCAGGAGCCGGGTAGCCCAC
>CAWJDN010000066.1:0-6202 GCA_963840985.1 uncultured Acidobacteriaceae bacterium | reverse complement strand
AGGTCGCTTATGCATGGTTAGCGGTCAACGGCCTGGCCTCCACACCCAACCAACGTCGCCGTCTTCAGGTATCTCTATATACGGTACCGCTTCGGCCATCAAGCACCAATTGAACACCTACTGGTCCACCACTTCCACCTACTCGCCCGCCTACTAAGCAGACCATCCCCAACAAGCCTGCAGATGACTTCTTCGGCCGCTGTCGTACGTGTTGAGGCCGAAGAAGTCATTCCAGGCTTGCTCGGGGATGGTCTGCTTGAGGGAGACGGCGGGCGAGTAGGTGGAAGTGGTGGACCAGTAGGTGTTCAATTGCGTACTGATGGCCGAAGGCGTGCCGGCGTAGCTGCTGTAGAAGAAGTCGGTGCCGCCGACGGCGACGTTGTAGGGTGTGGAGGCCAGGCCGTTGACCGCTAACCCGTCGTAAGCAACCTGCTGTGCGTCGAAGTTATCGCAGCCGGCCGAGCCGGCGTCGCCGGACGAGACGAAAACAGATTGGCCTTGTGCGGCGGCCTGCTGCCAGAGGGCGCTCCAGAATGCATTGCCGCTCTGGCCCAACTCCATTTCGCACTCGCCGTAGCTGACGCTGATGACCCCGGCCTGATTGTCTTCCACGGCGCGCATCGCGGCCAGGGCGAGGCCGTTGGTGAGTGCCGTGCCGCCCGAGGTGTACAGCAACACTGTAGCGCCGGGCGCAACCGAGCCGGCAAGCTCAATGTCCAGATAAGCCTCGGTGGCGGCGCTGTTCTGGCCGGGGTCCACGCCGTCCACTACCACCGTGGGCAGGTTGGCGGGCAGACTGAAGAGGCTTTGGTAGGCCTGAACCAGGCTCAGGTCAACGTTTGAAGCGCTGATGATGGCGATGGACTGCCCCGTGCCGGTGGTTCCGGCCGCATAGACCGAAGCAATGTCATATTGCTTGGCAAAATCCCCCGGTGCCATCACGAAGACCACCCCGCCACCTTCCGGATACGTCCATTCCGGCGTGGCTTGGTGGGTTTTACGGTTGAACTTGGCTTGCCCCAGCACTCGCAGGTGGGACTGAGGATGAAAATTGTTCAACGGCGTCAGGCCGGCGACGACCGGAGCGAGCGCGGCGGGAACCGAGGGATTGGTTGCGTTGGCAAGATGCACCTCGCCGTTTACCTGATAGCGGCGAATCTCGGTCTGAAAGGCCTCACTGACCTGGCCCGCGGTGCCTGAGAATTCGATGGCCAGCCGCCCGGCATGAATCTGGTTGATGGTGAGGCCGTGCGACTCCAGCCAGGCGGTGACAGCGGCTACATCCGAATCGGCCGGCCCGTAGAGACGGCCAAACTCCTCCGGGGTGATCCACTGGTGAAAAGAGGGGCTGCCCGGCGTGTGCGCTGCGAGGATGAAATCGGCCAGCGCTGCCTCTTGGTCCGGGGAGCGCTGGAGCAAGAGCAGCATCCGCCCGGCGGGCAGGGAATCTTCGACCGCGCCCAGGTCCGTTCCGGATAGACTGGCCGCAGCCTGGATCAGCGGGTGCATGTTGCCGTGAAGAACCACGCGAGCGTCGGTTTCAACAGCGGTTTGAACGCGCGGCGCGGCCTCGGAGGCCGTGGCTGGCGAAGAGGGATTGAGCGGCGCAGCCAATGCGGCTGCGACGGCCATGTTCAATGCCGTGAACAGTGTGACACGAAGGAGGAAACGCAGCAGTTTCATGCGCTATAAATCGGCAGTTTCCGTTGTGGGCTGTAGCTGGAAGACAGGAATGTTGGGCGGTTTCCAGAGCGAGAGTTCGCGATTCTATGCGTCTTAAAGCGGGAAAAGATGGTGTGAATAAATTGCAGGATGAAGCCCGAATCCGCACTTACAGCGGAGTCATTAGAGAGATTCAATCTTCAGCAGTTCCAGCGCCACGGCGGCTACACGGTCGATGGCACTGCCGGCTTCGCCAGAGCTGCTATCTTGGCTCGTGCCGCGTGGTGGCCTGGTGCTCAGCAAGCCGCGTGTCAGTAATCCGCGAATCTGGGCTAACTCCTGCCATCATGGATTGGCGCGGCGGACCGTCGGAGAGCAGAGGCTGAATCTCGCGGAGAATATTTTCTGCCGTGAAATCGCTTTGAATCAATTCCGACACAATCCGTTTGTCGGCAATCAAGTTAGCCATGGCCACGTGAGGCACGGTGACGATTCTTTTGGCGATGGCGTAGGTGAGCGCCGAGACGCGGTAGACGACGACAAAGGGATTTCCGGCGAGCGCCGCTTCCACGGTGGCTGTGCCGCTGGCGACGATTGAAGCGCGGGCGTGATGGAGGGCGGCGCGGGCGTCGTTGACCAGATGGACGGTCAGGCCGAGGCCGTGCGTTTTGACCAACCGCCGCACCTCGTCGCGTTGCTTGGCGTTTAGGGTCGGCGCGAGGGGGATGAGGAACTCGAAGGTGCCATGCATTTTTTGCGCTGCCTGCAGGATCGTCGGCAGGTGGTCGCGAATCTCGCGGGGGCGGCTTCCGGGGAGCAGTCCGATCCATGTTGATGCGGGATCGAGGTTGTTTTCGGCGGCAAATTGCGCGCGGGTGACGGTGGGCAGCGGCAGATCCGACAGCGGATGGCCGACAAACTCGGCCTGGACGCCCTGCTCGCGGTAGAAGGGCTCCTCGAAGGGGAAGATGACCAGCATGCGGTCGATGTATTTGCGGACCAGCTTGATGCGGTGCTTCTTCCAGGCCCACAACTGCGGGCTGACGAAGTAGAGGACGGGAACGCCGAGGAGGTGCAGTTCGCGGGCCAGGCGGAAGTGGATTTCAGGGAAGTCGATGAGGATGGCCACGCTGGGACGACGCGCGCGGATGGACTTTTTGAGCTTGCGGAACTCGCGCCAGATGCGCGGCAGGTGATGGACGATCTCGGTGAGGCCCATGACGGCCATCTCCTCGGAGCGGACAATGCAATCGAGGCCTGCGGCGGCCATGCGCTCGCCGCCCATGCCGAAAAACTCGGCCGATTGGCCGGCGGCGGTGAGTTGCATTTTTAGCGCGGCGATTACGAGGGCGCCGTAGTGCTCGCCGCTGGCCTCGCCTGCCGAGATGAAGATGCTTTGAGGCATGTTTTCTGCGTTGGAGACCATGATAGCGGGTTTGTCGCCTTGGCCGGAGTTCGCAGATATTGAAGAAGAGATTGAAGACAGGAGGATGGACGAAACGAACCATATCGGTCATAATAGTTATAATGGTAGGTATGATTAGATAGATTGGAGGGCGCAATGGTTACTGAAGTGAGCGCAGTCCAGTTTCGCCAGAACCTGGGAGAGATGCTCAATCAGGTGCAGTATCGGAATGACAGTATCGTCGTGAACAAGGATGGCAAGCCTGTGGCCGCTCTTGTGGGCGCCGATCTGTTTGCGCGCATTCGCTCGTTGCGCGATCGATTCGATCAATTGAGCAACCAGGTTGCCGAGGCTTATGCGGATGTTCCGGCCAGTGAGGGCATGGCGGAGATTGATGCGGCTGTCGCCAAGGAACGGCGCCGCTGATGGCGGGAGTGCGCGTGGTTTTGGACACCAATGTCCTGGTGTCAGGATTAGCTTATCCGGAGAGCTTGCCAGGACGCATCTTAAGCGCGTGGCGTCGGGGCGGAGTCGATGTGGTGCTGTCGCGCTACATTTTGGACGAGATGGTTCGGGTGTTGCCGCGACTGAAACGTGTCACGCTCAACGCCGCTGAGATTCGCGATCTGGCGGACAGCTTCATGTTTCTGGCGGAGATGGTCGAGCCCAGCAACAACGTGGATGAGAGACTGCGGGACAAGACCGATCAACAGGTTTTGGGAACGCTGCGAGCGTCGCAAGCCGACTATCTTATAACCGGGGACAAGGATTTGCTCGCGCTCGGCGAGCGATATCCCATTGTCACTCCGGCTGACTTCTGGGAACGGCATGGGGAGTAGCAGTGGATCGACTTGCAGACGCAGTACGAGTTGTGGCGCGCCAGCCGCAAGCGCAGACCGAAGATTAAGCTCTTTGACAGGGCGACGAGAGGGATTTCTTTCAGGCTTTTGGTTCGTGGATTCCAAGGGCCGAGAATCCGGAACTAAGGCAGTCGGCGCTACAATTCCATCTGTGTCCAAGCGACAAAAAGCGAAACAAATGCGGAGCAGAAAAGACCATTGGTTGCCACAGGGCTACTTGCGCGGTTTCATTGGAACGCTCACACCTAGCCCTGTCTTTAGTTTTCTTCACGCTCCTCAGCGGATGTGTTCATTCACGATTTGATCCAGAGGTTGAGGGCAAAAAGCTCTTGCAGCGTGATGCCGAGTGGTCCCAAGCTGCTTCGGAAGGAAAGGACATAGAGAAGATCCTTTCATATTGGTCCGACGATGCGAAGATTTTCGAACCCGGCCAGCCGGTTTACCAAGGCAAAGCGGCGATTCGCAAATACGTATCCGACAGTCAGAAGATTCCGGGCTTTAAAATCCATTGGGTATCGCAGGAGCCAGTCTTTTCCCCGGACGGAAAGATGGCCTACATGCCGGGTGTGGACGAGTTGACGATTCCAGACCGGAAAGGAGTGCTGGTAACTTTTCACATGCGAGGCATATCCATCTGGCGTCTTGAGGCGGATGGTGTATGGCGCTGCGTTGTTAATATCGCGAACGAGGCACCCTCCACGTGATCTCCAATCGCATTGCATAGAGCCATCACTTAACCACGTATTCAAGTCGTGGCCGGGGAGCATCTCCATCGCCCTTGTGTGCCCGGCGTGGATGGGGGACCCAGCATTCGAGGTTTCCCACCCATACGACAGAAAAACGTCGCATGGATGGGGCACGGAGCTTATGTGAGTTAGCATGCCAAAAACAAAAGCAGGTCCTTCGACTCTCCACCCCCAGGCTGAAGAGATGCCTGGGGCCCCGTTCGCTCAGGATGACAAGCAAATATATACGTGCGCATAATGACAAGCATTTTGGAGTGGAAAATTATTAGCCCCTGCACCGTGCGCGGATGGCGGCGGCGAGTTCTTTGAGCAGGGCGTGGGTTTCCTTCCAGTCGATGCAGGGGTCGGTGATGCTTTGGCCGTAGACCAGGGGCTGGCCGGGGATAAGTTGCTGCGAGCCGGCGACGAGATTGCTCTCGATCATGACGCCCAGAATGCGCGTGTCGCCGCGCTTGCCTTGAGAGCCGGCAATCTGTTGCGCGACATCGTGGCAGACGATGGATTGGCGGCGATAATCTTTGCCGCTGTTTGCGTGAGAGAAGTCGATCATGATGCGCGAGGGAAGGCCGGCTTTTTCCATCTGGGCGGCAGTATCGGCGACGCTCTCCGCCGTGTAGTTGACCGTGCCGCGGCCGCCGCGCAGGATGATGTGAGTGTCGGGATTTCCCTTGGTGATGAGGATGGCCGATTGGCCGGTTTTTGTGAGGCCGAGGAAGGCGTGGGAGTGGGCGGCGGAGAGGATGGCGTCGATGGCGATCTGCACGTTGCCGGAGGTGCCGTTCTTGAAGCCTACCGGGCAGGAGATGCCACTGACCAGTTGGCGGTGGACCTGGCTCTCGGTGGTGCGCGCGCCGATGGCTCCCCAGGCGACCAACCCGGCAAGATACTGCGGGGAGATCATGTCGAGGAATTCGGTTCCTGTGGGCACGCCCATCTCGGCGAGGTCGAGGAGCAGGTGGCGCGCCAGTCGCAGGCCGTCGTTGATTTTGAAGGACTGATCGAGATAGGGGTCGTTGATGAGGCCCTTCCATCCGATAGTGGTGCGAGGCTTCTCGAAGTAGACGCGCATGACGATGCGCAGGTCGGCGGAGAACTCCTGGATGGCGGCTTTGAGCAGAGTTGCGTACTCGCGGGCGGCTTTGGTGTCGTGAATGGAGCAGGGGCCGACGAGGACGAGCAGGCGCGGATCGCGGCCGTTGAGGATGGCGGAGATTTCGTTGCGGGCGTCGAAGATGGCAGACGAGGCGGTTTCAGAGACGGGGCGTTCTTCTTCGAGAAAAACCGGGGGCATGACGACTTTGGTCAATTGGATGCGGAGATCTTCGGTGGTGTGGAACATATCTGGATTCCTTCTTATGAATCTATCAGCTTGGGGTGGAAAGAGCTGTGGCAGAGCAGGTTGAGGCTGGGCAATAAGCGAAAATTCTCTGTTTTGCGTCTAGCATTCATGATGGGGCGCGTGTAGGTGTAGTCTGTAATCGGATTCCTGTGGATGACGCAGCCTGAAGACGACACAAGAGGAGCGGCGA
>CAWJDN010000065.1:0-5210 GCA_963840985.1 uncultured Acidobacteriaceae bacterium | reverse complement strand
TTATGTGATACCTTAACCGTTCCTTCCCTTCATTCCAGCCAGGATCGATCGCCGTTATTTTTTTTACCCGCCAGAATTTTCTTGTATAGCGCTTCCCACTCATCGGCTTTGGCGTTCATGCTGAAACGGGCCGATATGCGATCACGCGCCGCCATGCCCAGTTTGCGGCGCTCGTCGCTTGTTTTTCGCATCATCTCCAGCATTGCCTCGGCGAGGCTCTCCGAGCTTTTCGCGGTGACAATCAATCCTGTCTCACCCATCAGCTCGCGCACCCCGCCCACATCGGTGGCGACAATCAGCTTCTCCATGGCCATCGCTTCACCCACGACCAGTGGCATTCCCTCCCAGGCCGAGGCCAACACAAAGCCATCGGCGGCGTCCAGCAGGGTGGGCATATCGCGGCGTAAACCAAGCCAGCGAATCGAGGCTCCCAAATCAGCCGCCAGGGCATGAATGACCGCGGAACCAGCGCCTAGTGACTCTCCGGCAATCCATAGGCACGCCGAGGGGACGGCAGCGCGGACCAGTGCAAAGGCCCGCAGGAGATTCGGATAATCCTTGGCGGGTGCGATGCGCCCCGCTGTAAGCCAGATAAACTCGTCTCCGGCGCCCATCTCCTCTCTCATGCGGGCGCGGCGCTCCGGGCTGGGTACGAACTCCGTAGTGTCGATTCCATTGGCGAGGACCGAAATCTTGCGGGCTGGCAAAGCCTTGAGACGCACATAGCGGTCGGCGGCAGCCTGGCTCACGGCAGTGGTGTGGCGACTCAATCCATCGGTAAGCCGGTAGGCCAGCATCCGCGACCAACCTCCTTCGTAAACGTTATGAATGGTGGAGAGAACAACCGACCCCGGAATCATAATCTTGAGCAGACGGGCAACCATGTTGGCCGGGTAAGTATGGCTGTGGATCAGGTCGGGATGAAAATCGCGTAAAAAGTGACGAGCTTTCCACAGGCCGGCCAGGATGCTGGCCGGATTCCTGCGCATATCCAGGCGAATCGGGTCGAGGGTGGTGGGCCACTCCTCTCGCTGGCGGCTGCGGAGGACGAGCAGCGCGACCGCATGGCCCCGCGCCGCCATGCGCTTTGCCAACGCCACTGCCTGCCGTTCCGCTCCGCCAATACCCAGTGAGGTGAGCACATAAGCGATACGCATTTCACTCACACCCTGCCATAAGATCAAGTGGGACGATGATAACGCGCGCGGTCAGGCTTTGGCAGAATCCCGCTTTGGACTGAATGTTGACTATGTACCATTCTGCTTCCCAGATACTGGGAAAGGGCAAAAAACTGCCCACATTAGCAGTTGATGATCTGGTAAACTAGGAAGTGTTTTAAAGAAGGTGAGGAGATTTTATGGCTCTGGGTGAGTGGGTGAAATCCAATGTCGATTATGGTCGGCGGCTGGTGGGCTCCGGAATCGAGGGGGCGCGTGCCGGTCAGGAAGAGTTCCTCAACGGAGAACCTCTTGCTCCCTATCTTAGCGAGTCGGTCAAAGGTGCGCTGCTGCCCGCCGCGGTAGGCGCGTGCGTTGGCGTGCTGGTCGGTTATCCCATCAGCCGGCGGAAATCCTCGTCTGTCACATGGGCGTATTGCCTGTTGGGTTGCGCCATCGGGCTCACCACCGGCATGGCCTGGAAAAACCGCCATCTCGGCGCCAGTGTCGCCGGCGGCGCACTCAAGAATATCGGCAAGGTGCGCGATGAGCAGTGGCTAACCAGGCATCCCATCAATTACGCGTAGAATCCGTACACCAAGTCATTCAGAACGAAAAGCCCGCCATAAAACAGCAACACTGCTGTCGGATGGCGGGTTTTTCATGGTCTTTGCTGTCGTAGTACGGGAACGAATCTCCGCTTCACTCCCTGTTCCTGCGTTTAACCGGTGTTCAAGATGCCTTGCGCGATCCCCTTGTATTCAACGCTATCTCCACCTGCACTGATATAAATTCCGCCAGCGCATAGAAGATGATAATGAGGGAAAAAGCAATCAGCAGAAAGATGATGGCCATCTCGAGTCCACCCAGGAAGCCGGCGCCTCCACGTCCCACAAATGGAAGAGCATCTCCCAGCATCCCCAGTTGCGAAAGTGGACTGGCATTGGTAATCCAGATAAACAAGCATCCACAGACGCCGAGCAGTGAATAGGTAATAAATGCCAATTCGCCATTGAGACGGAATAGCACAGACAGAATCGAGAGTGCGGTGAAGTGGCTATTCCCCAATTCCTTCACGGTCCGCGCACGAAAGGCGAGGATGCCCGCCGTCAAATATCCCCAGGCCAGAACGAAAAGCGCAAGGAGTATTGACCCGATAATGATGTTGGCGGATATGCTGCCGGCAGAGTTGGTTGTAAGATCTCCTCCGACATCAGCGGTAGAGTTACTTGCCCTAAAGCTCAGGACAATAATGGCGATAGAACCAAACAACCCGATCAGAGCCATGATGACCGCAAGAATGCGCAGAACCCAGGCTATCGTCTGGCGAATGATCTTTCCATCACTCAATGCGTGGTAAAACGGTTCAAGAATCCCAAATAAATTCATACTTTCCTTTCCTTTCCTCTCCCATTTCTTCAGCCAACGGCTGAAAAAGCAGGGCTTGCAATGTTCAAAAAAATGCGCGGGAGAGAATCGCTGATCCCCTCCGCGCGCATAAAGCCCTTTACTTCACGGCAAACTAACCGCCTTTCCTTCTTTGCAGCCGGTCTTTTGTCGCCAATGTTATATCTGACCTTGGCCCCAGGTGCGCCACTATTGCGGCGCACCCTGAGCCGCATTCATCTGGCCGGTGGTCTGGCCTGGTTCTATTGAGGCGGTGTAGTGCTGTCCTGGGCCGTTGCGGTGTTCACATCCGTCTCTGCCTGATCGGCCTGCTGGGTCTGCTGCTGAATCTCAGTCCCGGCGTTGGGCTCCGCTGGAGGCGCAATTTCCGCGTACTGCGCCGGAGCCGGCTGGCTCTGCGCAGAGGGCGGAGCCTGCGGCACTCCTCCCTGGCCCTGCTTGCTCTGCAGTTCCTGGAGGCCCTGGTCGATCAGCTCCCGCATGTGGTTCTGCATCTCCTGCAGATCGGTCAACTGCACCGTCACCGTGCTGGATTTTGCGCACTCATTGCCGCCCTTGCTAGCCAGCACCACCAGATCCGCCGTTGTCGCGTCGGGCGGAGGCGGACTCATCAGCGCCAGGGCATCGCCGTCGCTCAGAGCACACTCGGCCTGATTGGAGTCGGTCACATCCAGCGCACTGCCGACTACAAACACGTGCTTATGGCCGTCGGACAACAGACGCGCGATCCCGCTGGAACCGGGGTCCGTGTCCTGATTCTGCGCATTTTGTTGTTGCTCCTGGTTCTCCAGCGCAATTTGGCCCTTTACCTCATCGGCGATCTCCTGTTTCACGTCAGGCGTGAGCTCCGGAGGGCCGCTACCCGCTGTAGACGGAGCGCCGTCCACCTCGCCGGCCTCCTGATGAGCTGCATAAGCAGCCTGCAAGTCCTGCGAGATGATATAGTCGGTCAGCCAGAAGGGGGGACCGGCGTACACCGGATAAGGCGTAAAGAAGCCGCCGTAGTACCCGTACCAGGGAGCGCCTCCCCAACCCCAGCCGTAGTGAATGGGGCTTACCCACGGGTTATACGCCCATCCATAAAAGCCGGGGGCAAAGAAAAAGCCCGGGGCATACACGTCCAACTGCAATCCGCGATAGCCATAGCCGCGGTAGAAGCGGCTGTACTCGTGGCCGTGGTAGAAGTAGCTGCGCCGGCCGAAATCATGGCCGTGGTAGTGGTACCCGCGCTGCACGTAACCCGGACGGCCGCGTTCACCGTAGACGCGGCTGTGGTCGGGGCGCTCAACATGGACTCCGCGGTTTCCGTTCAGCCCATGATGGATATCCATGCCGCGCTTGGGGTCATGTACATCGCTGACTCTGCCACCTGGCCGCCTGGTTATCGCGGCGCCGTTACTGGCAACATGCGTAGTGCTTCCCTTGGGCGCTATATGCCCGGTCGCCGTGTGTGGTCCGCCGCCGGGGCCGGTGAGGTGTGAAGTGGTGTGCGCGCCGCCGGCTGCTCCGTGCGTGATTCCGCCATCCGTGGCGTGCGTACCCCCCCCGGTTGTCGGACCGTGCGTAGTAGTTCCGCCGCCGCCAGTATTCATGTTGGTGGCTCCGCCGGTGGTTGGTCCATGTGTGGTCATGGTGCCCCCGGTTGTCGGTCCGTGCGTTGTGGCTCCGCCAGTGGTTGGTCCGTGCGTGGTGGCTCCGCCGGTCGTTGGTCCATGTGTGGTCATGGTGCCCCCGGTCGTCGGACCGTGCGTGGTGGTCCCTCCGCCGCCAGTATTCATGTTAGTGGCCCCGCCAGTGGTCGGTCCGTGCGTCATGGTGGTACCGCCAGTCGTCGGTCCATGTGTGGTGGCCCCGCCGGTTGTCGGTCCATGCGTCTGCATACTGCCACCGCCGGTCGTTGGACCGTGCGTCATGGTGGTGCCGCCAGTCGTCGGTCCATGTGTGGTGGCCCCGCCGGTTGTCGGTCCATGCGTCTGCATACTGCCCCCGCCAGTGGTTGGTCCATGTGTGGTGGCTCCGCCAGTCGTTGGCCCGTGCGTGGTCATGGTGTGCGTGCCGCCGCCGGTCGGTCCGTGCGAGGGAGGATTGTAGGACTGATGGGCTGCGCCGCCGCTAGGTCCATGCGATCCACCGCCGCCGCTCGGATGCGGGGCCGGAGGAGCAGGCTTATTACCAGCGGCAGCTTTGCCCACGGCGCCGAACATCAGAAGCCCAATTAGAATCAGTACTGCAGAGCTAGTGCGAATAACCCTGCGAAGAAGTTGTGTCGTCATTGGATCCTCTTTTCCCTTTCATTGTTCTGGTCTGGCGTTCCATTCACGAAGCGCCAACCTGCTGTGCAAACCAAATTGCGCTCATCTGGCTGGGTGAGCCGGAGGCCGCGCAAACGTTCTACTGAACATTGCTGACTTTTCCATTTGTGAAAGTCACCTTCATATCCTTGTAATAGTAGATTTCCTTCACTCCCAACTTGGCGATTCTCATCGGCTGACCGAATCCGGCAATCACTTCATCCTTGGTCTGGCCTAGGGCAATGGTCGGCGGCGGAGTATCGGCCGGCGGAGGCGGCGGAGCAATATCCGCCGTAGGCGCCTGATCTGCGGGAGTCGCTGCCTGCTGATCGCCCTGATTGCCCTGGTTGCCTTG
>CAWJDN010000064.1:0-4268 GCA_963840985.1 uncultured Acidobacteriaceae bacterium | reverse complement strand
CCATGTTCTTCGGCGCGCGTCAGTTACGTATTGCTCTTTGCGCACGGCAGAGGCGCGGGCCTTGGTGGAGGCTGCCTGCTTCTCTTCCAGAGTGGTAATTTTCTTCTGGTGCTTGGCGAGGGCGTCGATGCGGGCGACGGTGGCTTTGACGCGCGCCAGCACCACCTCTTCGGTGAGCTCCTCGTCGTCGAAGATGACCACTTCTTTGATGTTGCGCACGCCGCGCTTGAGATCCTCGCCCAGAGCGATCACCTCGCGAATCACGATAGGCGAACGGGAGATGGCTTTGAGCACGCGCATCTGGCCGCGCTCGATGCGCTTGGCGATTTCAACTTCGCCCTCGCGCGTGAGCAGCGGCACAGTGCCCATCTCGCGCAGGTACATGCGCACCGGGTCATTGGTTTTTTCCATCGTCCCCGGCGTAAGGTCCAGCTCGACGTCTTCGCCCTCTTCCGGCTCGAATTCCTTGTCGCCGCGGAACTTGGGGCCGTCGAGCAAGTCGATGCCCTGGGTGCCGATGGTGGTGATCAGGTCGTCGAGATCATCGGGCGAAGTAGCCATCTCCTCCGGCAACATTTCGTTTACGTCGCCGTAGGTCAGGTAACCCTTTTCCTTGCCGACCTCGATGATGGTGTCGACATCGTGCTCGTGTTCGTGCTGTTCGTGCACGGGTTCGATTTTTTCTTCTGTCGCCAAAATATCCAACTCTCTAGCGCAAAGCAGATTCAGCACCGTTTTGCGCACCGGTGCGATGCCCGTTCAAGAGCGCGCGAAAAAACGACTTCCCGATGGAAATCAGGGAAATCCGGCTCATACTGACACAAATTTGCGATCACCCGCATAAAAGATGCGGATTCAGGGGTTTGCTCGGAACAGGATGACAAGCGCTTCAGGATTCACCTGGGTCGCCCGCGAGCCGCAGCTCATGGTTGGGGCAAAGGGGCGCGCATCTGCACTGAGATCAATAGATTACCACGTATTGCCCGCTGTTTCCAAGGCAAAAATGAGTCAACGTTGAGGAGCCTTTTTTGCCAACCTGGCAGCCGGAATGAGCAATTTTGCTCATTTTCCGCTCCTGCTTCTCTATGATTTGACGCGGCAAAGCTCAATTTGGTTCAGGATTTGCGGGCGCGAGCGGGTCCGGAGGGACTACTTCTCCGGCGGCCTCTGGTTGTGCAACTGGCGCAACGCCCGATCCAGCTCCAGCTTCTGCTGCGTGAGAATGGTCAGCTCGGCTTGGTCACCGCGGCGCTCGGCTTCGGCAATCAGTGTGCGCAGATCGCGCTGACGGCGCTCGATGGCTCGCTCGTGAATCTCCTGGATGGCGCTTTGGACCTCGCTTTCCTCGGGCGGCCGGGTTTCGGCCAGCAGCGTTTCAGCGAGCAGGGCACGTTGCGCCTCGTCCTCGACCACGTCCATGGGGTCACGAGCCTGCCGTGCGCTGAGCGCCTGCAGGGCCGCAAAGGCGGCGAGGTGCTCAAACCAGGCAGGCTGCTGGGCAAGGGCATCGGCGGCGAGCCGCCGGGAACGCTCGTACTCGGGATCGTCGATGGCCAGCGCACGGAGCAGGACCCGCTCGACTTCGGTCAGCGCAGTTGCCTTGGCTTCGATGTGGTCGCGGCGTCGGAGCGCGGCCTGGCGCAGTTCCTCGCGCAGCACGGCCGAGTCGATGCCCAGCTTTTGCGCGGCGTCGGCGGCAAACTGGTCGCGGGCAAGCTTCTCCGGCATGCGGCGGATGTGGGGCAGCAGGAAGTTCATTGCCTTCAACTTCTGTTCCGCGCTGGCTCCGGGAAACGATTGCTGCGCCCGCTCGATGAGGTAATCGGCCTGACGGCGAGCGCCGCGCAACGCTGCCGTGTAGGCCTCCACGCCGCGCTCGCGGATGTAGCGGTCGGGATCGAGACCGCCGTCAAGAGTGACGATCTTGATATTAAAGCCTTCTTCGGTGAGCAGGGCGATGGATTTTTCCGCGGCATTAGAGCCGGCTGCGTCGGGATCGAAGTTGACCACCACCTGCGAGGTGTGGCGCTTGAGGATCGCCACCTGCTGCTCGGTAAAGGCTGTGCCGCTAGTGGCGATGACGTTTTGAATTCCGCGCAGAAAGACCGAGATGCAATCCATCTGGCCCTCGACGAGCAACGCAAACTCCATCTGGCGAATCGCGCTGCGCGCCTTATCGAGGTTGAAGAGGACGTGGCTCTTGGAGTAGAGCGGCGTCTCCGGCGAGTTAATATACTTGGCGCCGGCTTTTTCGCCTGTCTCGAGGGTGCGGGCCGTGAAGGCAATTACGCGGCCGCTCTCATTGCAGATGGGAAAGATGACACGCTTGCGGAAGCGGTCGTAGATGCGGCCCCCACGCGATTCCGGCCCGCCGTCGCCTTGTTCCTTCCAAGCGAAAAGGCCGCTGGCGCGGAGGGTTTCGTTGTCGGCCATGCCGCTGAGCCGGTCGCGCAGCGCGTTGAAGCTGTCGGGCGCGTAGCCGATGCGGAAGGTCTTGATGCCTTCCGGAGTGAGGCCGCGGCCAGCGAGGTATTCGCGGGCCACAGCGCCTTCAGGCCCGCGCAACTGCTCCTCAAACCAAAGAGTTGCCGTCTCGTGCAATTCCAGAAGTTTGGCGCGCAAGCGCGCTCCGGCAGCCTCTTCCGGCGAAGAAAACTCACGCTTAGGTAGCGGAATACCGCACTTGCCGGCGACGATGCGGACCGCCTCGGGGAAAGGGACATTCTCGATCTTGGAGACAAAGCTGAAGACGTCGCCCGAGGCCTGGCAGCCGAAGCAGTGGTAGAACTGGCGGACGGCGTGGACGGAAAAGGAAGGCGTTTTTTCCTTGTGGAAGGGGCAGAGGCCTTGGTAGTTCTGCGATCCGGATTTGCGCAGGCGGATGTAGCCCTCGATCACCTTGACGATGTCGGCCTGCTGCTTGACGGTTTGGGCGAAGTCGGACACGGGGCTCTGTATAGAGGATAAGGCCGGAGGGGGAGAGTCGGTGTGGAAGCGTGGAATCACAAAATGTTAAAAATTGTTTGCCAGTGAGCTAGTGAGTTAGAATGATTGGCAATATGATCGCAATCGATGGAAAGATGATCCAGAGCATCGGCGGCAGCTTGTGTGCCTTCCTTATTTACGCGCGTTTTTTCTGGTGGATATTCAAACGCAATCCCGGAAATAGGGTGGTGGAATGTGGGAGCCTGACACTTATTGTATTTTTCGCATTTTTATATTTCTGCAAGCCCGGTAATCTACCGGAGTGGGTATTTATGGCTTGGTTGACATTGACTGTTCTGCTTTGTTTCACTACACTTTTCTTTGTTGTGCTACGCATATCCAACTACCTATGTCGTCGTAAAAATACATAATCTACACCGTCATAGGCATTTGACCGTCAACCGGATGCTGCTCGTAGCTTACGCAACGATTTGACGCCCCAGACGTTCTCACCGTGACAATCAAGGCGGCAGGCGAGTAGAATTCCACGCAAACGGAGTTTATAAAATCAGATGGGATAAGCGGACTGCCTGGATTGCGGGGAGGGAGATAATTGCCCTCCCCAGGCCGGCCAGAGCCACTTTCACCGAAATCGCGAGGAGATTATGCGAATTGTTACTGCATTTTTGACCATAACCCTGGCTGGCGCAACCGCGCTGGCGCAAACGAGCATTCCGCCTCCGCCTCAACCAGTCCCCGACAAACCAGCCGGTCCGTCGCTGGAAGTCACCATGAAGTTCATTCAGGACAAGCTGAACGGGATCGGTACGGTAAACTTTGCAGGCTACGTTCATGATTCGGCCAACAATACCGATGGGGTGCAGAAGTTCTCTGCGACCTTTAGCAACGTAGTTGCCAATCCGGGCGCCTGCTCGCTGAACTACCATCGCCTGGTATTCAATAACGGCAGCAAAGAGCACGATGAAAATGTTGTCATCAATCTGCGCGATGTGCAGAGCATCGCGGTGTTGCCGGATGAGCAGGATTGGCAGATGTTTCTGGTTCGCAGCGGGGACTCAACCAAGACGGTCAAGGATGTTCCGGATATCTTTGCCCTGGTCATTAAACTGCCCGGCCGCGATCCCACCATCCGTTTTTATGAGCAGGCGATGGCCGACCGCGTGGCCAAAGCCCTGGTTCATGCCGTAGAGCTATGCGGAGGCGGCCCCAAGCCCGAGCCGTTCTGATTTGCGACGAAGATGAAGCAGGCGCATCCAATCCTCTGTACGCGGAGGAGGTCCCCCATGTCGCTTCGTCCCGTGAAGCAGATTTTCGAAACCGAC
>CAWJDN010000063.1:0-6917 GCA_963840985.1 uncultured Acidobacteriaceae bacterium | reverse complement strand
AGGCGGGTCTGGATCCGGCAGCAATTGCCGCTTGCGCCAAAACCCCTCCGGCCATTGCCGCAGTTCAGGCTGAGGTCAAGCTGGCTCAGGATCTGAAGATCAACCAGACTCCCACACTGCTGGTTAATGGACGCGCGGTTCCCGCAACCGCTCCCTACGACACCCTTAAGCAGGTCATTCTCTACCAAGCCAAGCTGGACGGCGTGACCGCCCAATAAAAAGGGTTGGTCTGCAAGCCGGAAGAATAACGGTAATCAGGAAATAGACTAGGGCAGACTGGGAATCAATCCTGTCTGCCCTTGCCGTTACTGCCCCGGACCCCGCTCCACGCGCATCATCGGCGAGTGGCCGGCTGCCTGTGTGCCGCGAATGACATGGGGCGTGATGATGATCAGCAGTGTCGCGTAGTTCTTCTGCGTGTCTTTGCCGGTCAAGTCGTTTAGTCCTGGAATCTCACTGATTCCCGGCGTGCCACTGACTGCGCGGCTCTCTGACTTGTCCAGCTCGCTCACCACCTCCACCGTCTCGCCCTGTTTCACCGTCACCACCCCGGACCAGGCGCGATTGTTGAGCACCGGATTGCCGTTGATAGAGGTTCCCGAAAGCGCGTCGATCTTCAGGTCGATGGTGAGCGCCACATCGTCATTGCGCAGCACCTTGGGGGTCGCCTTCAGAGTCAGGCCCAGGTCCTGGTACTCCACTTGCGGAATATTCGGCATACTGCCGCTATAGGCGGCCAGCAGCGAGGAAAGGCTGCCGGAGGTGCCGGCCCCGGTCAGTCCCGGTATATTCGGGACGCTGGCTCCAAGGCTGGAGAACGAAGAGGTCTGAATGGGATATTTCGTGCCTGACTTGATGGTAGCCGCCTCGCCATCACCCAGGCGCAACTGCATCTGGTCCAGCTCGCGCGAGTCTGAGGAGTTCAGGTTCAGGTTGGCTGTGACCTTGCCCGGAGCCAGCGCGGATTGCGTTATCCCGCCGCCAAACAGGGCAATTCCATTGGAAAACAGGGAACTCGACACCTGCCCAGATGCCAGCAGAATGCCTAAAATCGCCAGCGTATCGCCAGGGGCGGCCAACCCAGAACTGATAATCTGCTGCACCAGGCTTTGGTTGGCGTTCAGGATGGATTGTTCCTCGGCGTAGACGTTGAAGGCCGACATATTCTGTGGAGGCTGCACACCGGTGTTGCGCGTGCTGGTGTGCGCAAGCTGGATCATACGCACCTCCAGCATCACCTGGTTCCGCCCTTCAAGCAGCTCGTGCATGGTGGCATTAAACGCGTTCAACGCACTTTGTGAGGCGCGGATGGTGATTGTCCCTGAGGTGGGTTCCGCCACCGCCTGCTGGGCATTAAAGACGTTTTTGGCCAGGTTCACCACGTCGGTCAACTCTGTCGCGTTCAATCCCGGCAAGTACACCGTCTCGAATTCCAGAGGTGTAAACTGCTGGCGGTTCTCCTTGGTATCGCGGGCTGCCAGCGCATGGTGCGCATCCAGCGGGATATAGAACGATCCCGTCACCAGCCCAACCACGCGCGCCGCCGTCTCGAAATCTACGTCATCCAAGTCCAGCCGGTTCTGCGTGGCTTGGACGGTGCTGTCCACCGATACGTCAATTCCATAGGCATTGAAGACGTGCGAGATGATCTGGCGCTGATCGGTGTGCAGGTGAAAGCTGTGTACTCCCGCTGTGGGCTCGAGTTTCACAGCGGCGCCAACCGTGCCTGCGCCTTGCTCATAGCTCGGTCTGGACTGACCTAGCAAGGCATCATCTCCCAACTCGTAAAGATGTTGGGTCACTTGAATGCTTTTTGGGTCCAGTTCGAGCGCATGGGCCAGGATCGCGCGCGCTTGCTCCGCATCGCCGCGCAGCCGGGCCTTGGCTGCGGCCTGAATCAGCGCCGTTACCGCATGGCTGCGCGCCACGCCCACCGCCAGCCGGTAGTCGGCACTGCCGGGGTCCAGCGCGGCCGCCTGCTCATAGCCGCGCATAGCCTCTTCAAACTTCTCCTCAACGAAAAGCTTGCTGGAAGCAAAATAGAGTTTCGCCGCTCTCCGCCGGTCTGCATTGCGTGCCGGACCGGCTGGCTGCGTGTCCTGAGTTTGGTCCATCGCGGAAGCTGCCCCTGCCCCAGAGGTTGCGCGTTGTGTAGGTGTGTCCGCAGTCTGGGCCTGAACGCCCCCGCCGTAAAACACCACCATCAGCAGTGGCAACATCCAGAAGTGAGCCCATCGCATAATCGCCGGGTTTGTCATCGGGTGTGGCTTCACGGCATCACCTGTGTGTGCGCCAGCAGATCGGCCAGCGACGTGGCGCAGACCTCCGGCCTAAGCTCGAGCAGCTCGTCGAAGCTGAATTTGCCCGTAGCCACGGCAATCGCTGCCAGGCCGTTGGCACGCGCCGCCTCTATGTCGCGCGGAGTATCGCCGATCACGCAGACCCGTGTATTGGCCCCGGCCATCTCCCGGGCCTTGCGTGCGGCGTTGCCGACCAGCTCGGCGCGGATCGGAAAATGGTCGCTGAAGCCGCCCATCCGGAACCATTCCCGCAGCCCGGCCTCTTCGAGCTTGATCCACCCAATCGCCTCCAGATTGCCGGTAGCCACGCCCAGCAGCGCGCCCTTCCGCGCCAGATGCGCCAGCATGTCCTTCGCGCCCGGCATAATCCGAATATCCATCTCATGACGCCGCTCTTCGCACGCGCGGTGAATCGACTCAATAATCGCATCCCATTGTGGCTCAATAACCTCGCGGGGTATGTCCGTTTTCTCCAAGGCCTCGCGCAGAATCGCCGGATCGGTGCCGCCGGGAGTCAGGAAGAGAACCGGCTGAATATCATATCCCGTCACCTGCTGTACGCCTATGGCAAAAGAATCGCGGTGGATGCGGTCGCGGTTGCGCAGCAGTGTGCCGTCAATATCGAAGAGATAGGCTTCCTGCCCATCCCAGGCAAAGCCCGGCTTAATGTATACGTGCGCGGCTGGAGTTTGTTCTTCGTGGGTCTGGGGGGTGGTCTGCATGTCCTTGAGGAGCGCCGTCAGCCCCGGCCGATGACGTGGCGTTGTGCGCTATAGACAGGACGTTCACTGCGCGGCGGACGCTTGAGGCAGGCGCGAACTTCTGCCAGACTTAGTTCCAGCTCCGCCATCGTACGGCTCAGCGTGTTGCGGTGCATCCCCAGCTCTTTGGCTGCCTTGCACTGGTTTCCTCGGTGTGCCACCAGCACTTCGCGCAGAAACTGCTTCTTGAACTCGCGTACGGCCTCCTCATAGCGGATACCGCCGGAATGCATTTGCGTCACCAGGCCGTCCAGAGCTCGTTTCACGTCCACCTCAGCGTACTTTAATAGATTGCCATATTCTGTTGGTTTGCGCTTGTAAAAAATCAAATTCCGCCGCTGCCCGGGTGCAGCCACACCGGCGACTCTTCTTCCAGCTCCTTGAGACCCTGCCGGATGCGCCGGGCCAGCTCTGCCGGGTCCATATGCGTGCTCAAATGACAGGCCCCAAAAAAATATTTGGGCAGTTTGCCATCGCTCAGCCAGTGGGCCTTTGGGAAAAAAGCCAGAGCCGTCAGAATCACCAACATCACTAGCAGAGCACCCTGAAAGAGGCCGAAGGCCGCGCCTGCCAGTCTGTCCAGGCAACCCAGTCCCATGCGATGGAAAACCTTAGAAAGGATATTCCCGGCAACTCCGACCAACCCCATCACCAACAGCGCAATCAGCAGAAATCCGATCGCATTGGCCACCGCCTCAACCCGAACCATGGGCAACAACAGCTTTGCGATGAGGCCGTAGTTCCACGCCGCCAGTACCAGGCCCAGCAGCAGGCCGCCCAGAGCGAAGACAGTGCGGAAGAAGCCCTGGGTCAGCCCGCCAAGCATGGTCAACACCATCACCACTACGATCGCCCAGTCCACCAGCGTCATTTCTTGCTCCTTCTGCACTCTACGGAGTCACTCAACCGCCTGCAAATAGCTCCGCATGCGTGCAGGCTAAGGCTGATTCTTGCTCAGAAGAGCTGCCGGGGGAGGGTTTACCTTTGATAAAACTTAAGTCTCAGATTCTCTTAGCACAGGAGCTCTTTGTCAATCTCTCTTCTTTACCGTTGATAACAAAGGGCATCCTCCATGCCAGATGCCATCCTGACGCGCAAGGTGTGCAAAAGTGACCAGAAATATTATTGTAAAGTTGTTCAATTTTGAACAGAATAAACAGTATAATCTGATCGTTGTTTTCGTTACACAGGCCTGTGATGGTCGTCACGGTAAGACCTCCTCATATGGGAGACACTCCACTTGTCAACATGGTTCGGAGGACCTGTACGAATGTCCTCTTTGAGC
Source organism: uncultured Acidobacteriaceae bacterium (assembly GCA_963840985.1). Classification (GTDB taxonomy): domain Bacteria; phylum Acidobacteriota; class Terriglobia; order Terriglobales; family Acidobacteriaceae; genus Telmatobacter. The sequence continues at coordinate 2,571 of CAWJDN010000063.1, read as the reverse complement.
CGGGCGACACGGAGTAGCCGTGGAAAGGGGAAGCCGCAGCTAGCTTCGTTTGTGCAGGGATCACCAGTAGCCGAGTGCTACCGACCTCCAGTGCCGGCTACTGGTCCCCGTCTTAACTTGTTACATACAAGCGCCTCCGTGGTGATGCTATCCTTCGGAGGCGTTTTTTCGCATCTTACGTTATGTATCTGTGTACTCCATCCTCGCTTGGCCTGCAAAGCGATACGGCGATTCTTTTATCCGATGAGCGGGAAGTTCCGGATCAAGACGGTCTACTGCGACGGTGACGCGAAGACCGAGCCGTTCAAGAAAGTGGCGGGCAGCATGGCGGAATCCAGGTAAGCCGCGTCGCATGGCCTGCGGCTCCAATCCTCACGGGTTTACAACAGGAGCAGTTTTAAGGATTCTCATGTTGGAGCTGAAGCGGCGGAAGTTGCGGAAGTCGATCTTGTTCACATCCAGCTCCGTGCGGCCCTTTCTCAACATGACCTGTGCGCCGATGGGCAGCATGTAGTCGTGATTATTGATAACCACAAAGTTGTAGTCCACGCTGATCAAAGCCGCCTGGATGAGAAACTTGGGTGGCACATTGTCCGCCACCTGCGTGATGCGCCGCACCATCCGAGTCACGGTATCGATATACACCTGGCCGTGGTAGCCGACCGTGATTACATCATCGGAGCTCGCACGGAGATTGAGGGTCGAGTGCTCCGGGGCGACGCGATAGTCGAAGACCTGCACCGTGCCGCCTCCCAGCACTCTGGTCTCCTTCCATTGAAAATCCGCCTTGGATGAGGGGCGGAAGAGGCCAGAAAGCGCAAAACTGAACTCCCCGACCGAGTTGGCGCCGTGAATATTCTCCGTGTCATGGCTGTTGGCGAAGTCATGGATGCTGGTGGAGCCGTAATGCTCCAGCTTCAGCAAGCTGCGGTCTTCCTCATGATCGAAGTACGTCAAAAGTTCAGTGAACTTGTCTTTATGACTCCACTGGCCTGTTCCATCCGGATAGACATGATAGATATATCGATCGGTCATTTGTTCGCACATAAAGTTGGGCAGGGAATCTCTATAATTCATTGCGTATTTGGTTGTATCGGCGAGGATAGCGTTGATCTCCTCCGTAGAGGGGCGCGTGATCGGGTTGGCCGGGATGGTGATGACCAGCGGTCCGGAGGATTGAGCGTGAAGCTGCGCATCAAGCACCGAGGCCATCGCTGTGTCGCCGGACGGTTGGCCGCCCGTCACCTCGAACGTGGTGCTGGCTTCCGCACTCTTGCCGCCCTGGCTGAGAACTGCCTTCACCTCATAAAGGCCGTTCATGGGAGGGTTGATCGAAAAGCTGTTCAGAAAGGAGGCGAATTCCGATCCGCTGGCTTGACGCATAGTCATCGGCTCGCCGCCCAGCGGCTTGCCGTCCAGGTAGATCTGGATCTTAATGGTGGCGGACTCGGCTGCGTGGGGATCGAAGTGCGCGTTCAAAAAGACCGAGACCTGCTTGGCTCCCGGCTCCAGTACACCGGAGAGATTCGGCGTCAGAATCTCATTTCCATGGCGCAATGGCTCCGCGGAGTCGTCGTCGGTGCGTATCAGTATACCGGCGAGATTCGGCGTCAGATCCTCATTTCCGTGGCGCAATGGCTCCGCGGAGTCGTCGTCGACGCGTGACGGCTCGGTCTTGCGTACAAGAATCATATCGCCGAGTGATGGGATAGTCGTGGCATCGGGAACCTCGAAGGTCTTGCGCCGGGCGCCGGCCTTGCCGCTGTAGTGGTCCAGAACGGCCGCCTCCAGTATGTACTCGCCTGGAGGCGCAAGAAAGTGCCGCTGAAACGAAATCGCTCCGAAATCCGAGCTCTCGCTGCCTTTCTGAATCCTGCGACGCGGCATATCCGCGCTGAAGTGCTCGATTATCATGCCCGATTTGTCTTTGATATTGGCGATGATCAACAGGCTCGCGGAGTGGATGCCGGTGCTGTTGTCTTCATGAATCTCCAGGCCGGAGTACTGCACCTCAATGGACAGCGTACTGACCTCTCCATCGTGCGTCGCGGCCGTGCTAAGGATCGCGGCGCGAAAGGCTACTTCCGTGGGCAACTTCTCTTGCCCGAGGATCTTCAGCAGCGGCACTTCATAAGGCTGTGGGGGGGCATCGCCGCCGCTCTGCGGCTGCAGCGCAAGATACCCCGACTGCGAGCGAATCCTCAGCCCAGAGCGCAGCGGCTTGATTGTGATAGGACGAAACTTCCCGTCGTACTCCTTGATGGGAGGCACATACGTCGCCACATAATATGTGGTCATGTCCTGAAGAATCTGGCCCAGCGCCTTCTGCAAGTGAATGTACGGGATGTAGCTGCCCCCCGTTTCCGCAGCCAGGGATTTCATGTCGTCGTTGTTTCTAGTGCTTTGAACGAGCTGGAGGTAGTTGGGCATACCCAGACTGTTGATCTGGCCTTGCATGCCGGTCAATCCGTCAATTCCTCCGGAAGTCGGACCGTGGAGTGCAACGCCCATGACTTCGGCGGACGTCTGATTCATCTGGCTCGAAATGCTATTCGAGGAGTTCAGGTCGAC
>CAWJDN010000062.1:0-4994 GCA_963840985.1 uncultured Acidobacteriaceae bacterium | reverse complement strand
CAGAAGAACCGCTCGCTTGATAATCCGCTACATAAAGATTGCCAAACTGATCCGTGGCTATCGCCTGCGGAGTGGCCGAGCCGCTGCTGGGCGTATAAAAAACCGAAGTCAATGAGTAGGTCGCAGGAGCGCCCGCGGCAGTCACCTGGAGTTCGGTGATCGTCGAGGTGGCGCTGTTCACGGCAAAGATGTTGCCGGTCGGGTCCACGGCGATCTGGCTGGGCGTCTCCGGCAACAAAGTAGTCGGAGTAGTCACCGAATACGTGGTCCCGTTGATCGACTCCTGAATGCTTGTGCCGCTGGCCTCATAGACATTGCCCGCTCCATCCACGGCCACCGCTGCCGGTATAAATCCGCTAATGAACGCATTCGTGGCGGGTGCGATGGGCGAGCCGCCCAATGTTGCGCTGTCCACAACCATCACCGAGCCGGTCTCCGTTTGGTTCAGATTGATGGTCGCGGAGGGGTTTGTCCAGCTTCCAGTCGGCAAAGTCACTGTCAGCGCCGCCGACCGCTGACCGACAGAGGTAGGCACAGTGGTCACCGACACGGTGCAGTCGACGGTATTATCGCCATTCTGAGAACACGACGGCGCAGTGGGGTTTGTGCCCACCGACTGGGCAATATCCGCACTAAAGGTCACCGTCGCGGTCGCTCCGGTTACGGTTCCGGGTGCCGACTCCGGCAGATGAAGCTGGAAGGTCTGGGTCTGCGAGGCATAGCTGTTGTTGTAAGTCTGCGGAGTGAAACCCTGCGCCAGCACTTTGCGGACCAGAGAATCGGTCCCGTCGAACATATACAGGTCGCCCTGAGGATCCGCACCGACGCTCAGAGTACTTCCATCTGTGAAAACGGATTTGGATACCGGGCAGCCATCGCCATAGGCGCTCAAAGATATCGGTCCGGAGGTGCTGCCGTTGCAATAACTACCCTTCGCTACGTTGCTCGCAGCTGACGTAAACAGCGTTCTGAGATACCCCGTGTTGATGTCGAAAAAAAACACCCTATTAGGAGAGAGGACGTCACCAATGTAGATATTTCCCTGCGGGCTTACCGTCATCCTGTACATCTTGTTGTCCGATGCAAAAGACAAACTTGAACCCAGTGTAGCCGGAGTCGAGGTGCCGATCGCCGTGGCCCCGCCGCCAGCCAGCATATAGTTGAAGCCCGTCGGCGGCGCAGTAACCGATGTCCAACCGGTATAACCTTTAATATTCACGATGATCGCGGCCTTCATCTTCTGGCCGGCAATGTAACCCAGAGTTCCGGCCGCGAAATTGGAGCCGTCGCTCACATAGAAGACGCGCAGGCCGCGGGCGTTGTCGGTATAGATCATGTTGCCGGCGGCATCGACACCTATGCCTGCCTGATATGCAAGAAGCCCGCCAACTTCAGCGCTGTTAAACAAACAGCCGTCGCCAAAGGCGTCCGTCGCCGTTCCACCGCCATTGCAAGCCGATCCCTTGGTGGTCGCGGCGCCAAGTCCCACGATGGTATACGCATAACCAGCCGTCACCGTCGCCCATGGGGATCCGGTCTGTGTCAGCACTGCATAGAGTGGATTGGTTACGCCGTTGTATGAAGCCGGTCCGAGCACCACGCGATAGCGACCCGACACAGATTCGTAATAATAAATATTGCCATAGATATCCCCTGTATAACTCTCGGGTCTGTTCGTTTCACCTACAAACGTCGCTGAGCATGTTCCGCCGTTATTAAATAAATTGGAGGTGGAACCGCTAATCGAGTAGCCCTTGATTGTAAAACCAGGCGCATTGTCAGGGCCGGTCCCGGATGTACCGGAGGTCCCTGTTGCTGCGCATCCCGCCACGTACCCCATATAGCCTATTTGGATCTGAATTGGATTCGCGGCCGTTGGCGCTGGCGTGCCGCTGACGCAGAGCGGCGAGGCATTGACGCAGATCATGTGAAGCAAGTGACTGTTGTAAGCGCCCCACATCGGATTGCCATAATAATCGATGCCCGCGGCGCGGTCGGCTGTGAACGACCCGGTTCCCGTAGCTGCCGGACAGCCATCCCCATAGGTCGTCAATTTAGTCCCGCATGACGTGTTACCACCGGCCACCAAAGTCATGATGCCTGTGGCGGGATTGATCTGATGTATAACGAACTTGGCGTCATCGACGACATAGATCATGCCATTCGAGTCCACCAACACGCCGCCATAGACGGGCGAGCCAAAGATGCCGTTGACGGCAAGACAGCCGTCCCCGTACGCATCCGTGGATTTCACGCCTGCGGGCAGATTTGGGCACTGCGTTCCGGCGGTCGCCGCCATCGGCGTCTGTCCGGCAATCGTCGTCATGGTATACGGCAGCGCGACAGGGGTCTGCGCGGCGGCGCTCAACGGGAAAATCACACTAAGCAGAGAGAGAGTGGCGATAAGACGGAAACTACGCAGCATGGCAAATCTCCGGGAATGAGTGTGGCAGAAGAGAATCGAGAGTACAGGCATTTGCGGCATTTGTGACAGTACTTTTCAGTGACACAGGTGGTCTGACCACCTAGGCGTACGAATTATGCCAATGCACCCGGACGGTTGTCAATTAAATAGTTAAGTCATCTTGTGTAATTTTGTAAGTGAAAGATAATGATAACTTTAGGAGGGAAGTAGAGCAGGGGAAAAGAAGCTGCCGAAGGCCTTGTGTGGTCATGCCACACATGTACGTAACGCATGTGAACTACTTCAACAGTGCATCTGTATATTCCCGGATTCGACGATCCGTCGATTTCCGGTCCAGCTTCGATGTAATAGGTTGAAGCTGGCTTGCTGTTACCTTGTGCGGTGCAGCCCAGACCTGATAGCTGTTGAAGAGAAATTGTCCACCGAGTATCAGTAGCCAGACCCAGAGGGCAAAACGCAACTGACGGCGAGGAACTCGGGTGCTGAGTATAGTTCCTGCAATAGCTCCGACGACGCCGCCAACAATCAAGTGAATAAGCAACTCAGGATTGGAGGCACGCGAGAACCAATGTGCACCGCTGCCAATGAGCGAGACGACAAAGCCAAAGGTGATGTCCGTACCGACTACTTGCGCGGGCGCTAAAGCAGTGAGGCTGAGTAGCGCAGCGCTGCCCAGGGCGCCGGCTCCGGCGGAGGAAAAGCCGACCTCTGCACCTACCGGAAGCATCAGCCATGAAAGCAGGGGGTTGCGATCCATAGCGTCCGGATTCTTTCTCATCGGACGGAAGGAAAAGAATATCTGCCAACCCGCCGTAGTCACCAGAACCAATCCAAGAATCGCATTGAGCAAGTTTTGCGAGCCGACGTTCACCAGATGTTTCAGAAACAGCGACCCGACGATGACGCCGGGCACGCCGCCCAGAAGCATGAATCCAAGCGTCCGCCAGGCCACGTTACGGCGGGCTATCTGCGCCGGCACCAGAATCAATTTGACCGCTGTGGCGAACATCAGGCCAATGCCGACCGCAACCGGCGCGGGAACTCCGAGAAACAATACCAGAACTGGCACAGTCACGGTGCCGGCGCCAACCCCGGTGAGCGCGATAAACATCGCGATGATGAATCCAATGAGATATTCCATCCAGTCTCCTTTGTAGCTGCGTGCTCGTCCTATTTCGCGGGTGCGGCTTCGATATGAATGCCGCATTCAACCTTGCGGCCAGCCCAACGACCGGAGCGCGGATCGTTGGGATCCAACGGAAGCGACGTGCAAGGTTCGCAGCCGATGGAGGAGTAGCCGCGCTCATAGAGCGGCAGCAATGGAATCGATAAAACTTCGCAGGCATACCAAACATCGCGCGTTGTCCACGCAGCGAGGGGTGCGAGCTTAAGCACCTGCTTGCCTCCGGGCAACGTGAAGAGTGCCGACTCCTCCAGGTTTGTTCGGCTCTTTGCTTGCTCGCGGCGCAAGCCGGTGATCCACACGCGGTACTCGGCAACCGCCTTAAAGAGCGGTTCAACTTTGCGCAGCTTGCAGCATTGATCCGGCGCCGATTGATAGAGCAGGCCGTGCTCGGCCTCCTGTTCAGCTACGCTATGCGCCGGCAACAGGTTGATGAGATTCAATTGCCATTCACTTGCAATGCGGTCGCGATAGGCATAGGTTTCGCGAAAGTGATAGCCCGTATCCAAAAATAGAATAGGAATCCGCGTATCATATTTGATGGCCAGCTTCGCGAGCAACACATCTTCGGCCTGAAAGCTGCACGTCAGACACACATCCTGGTTGCCTGAAATTTCTCGGGCAAGCGTCTCGCGCACCTCGTCGAGTTTGATTATTACCTGCTCGTGGATTTCTGTTGTGCTCATTAGAGGCCCGCCCTTTCTGAAGAGATGAAGATGCCCGCGCTCTGCAGGAGTTGATGAACGGCAGAGACCGCGCGAATTGGATCGTGCGCGTCGAGAGTAATCTCCTGTCCTTCCGTGCGAACAATCAATGCTTCGCTTTCGTTTGACTTGACAACCAGCGCAAGCAGGCCGGATTGAAGCTGCAATCGAGTTATGATCTCCAGAAGGCCAGGATGAAGAAGGAAGGCCTCATCGTCGGCTTCGATGCGAATGGAAACTACACCGGCTGAAAACAGTGAACGCTCGATGGAATCAATCAACTCAACAGGACCGCTCACTTCGAGAGTCGCGCCGCGATGACCCAAGCGCGCTTCCCGTTCGCCGGCGGATACCGGACCCCATGCGTCTGCATGAAGGTGATCGCCCGCTGCCGCAACCGCTGTGGCGGCAGTGATCATGCCGGCCGCGACAGTGCTATTGGTTTCGGCGTCAATCAGAATGAAAGCGCCGGTCGAGCGATTTTCGCGGTAGAGGTCGAGAGCAATCGGACGCAGCAGATCGATGTTAACGACGCCGATGCCGTTCATCTCCAGCGTCTCGGCGGCTTCGTGCGCGAGAGTGCCGATGTTGGTGCGATGCTCAATTGATGAAACGGATGCGGGAACGGTCTGGCTGGTGTGCTTAAACAGATAGCGGCGGCTGCGCTGGAGCGGACGCGAGT